>DASVOF010000142.1:0-10487 GCA_036383495.1 Sphingobium sp.
GCCAACGCCGAACCTTATTCGCGCATCCCCGTGTCCGCCGGCATTCCCGTCGCCGCCGTGCTGGAACTGCGCGGCGGGCGCGCGGCGGAACTGGGGATCAAAGAGGGCGACCGCGTCCAGTGGGGCGGTTGCGCCCTCCCCGGCGGCAAGGTGACTACCGACCTGAATTTCTGCCCAACAACGTAACCTAAAGTTACATCCTCCTTGCCCGCGCCCGTCACAGCGGCTAAGCGCTGGCGCATGGGAATCCTGGCTAACGTCTTCACCTGGTGGAATGGCGCCACCTTCGGCACCTGGCTCTTTACGGCTCGCAAGGGCACGAAAGTGGGCGAGGATCATCAGGGCAATATCTATTATGAAGGCGGGACCGACGTGCACGGCGTTCCCCGCCGTTGGGTGATCTATAACGGCAATAATGACGCGAGCCGCGTGCCCGCCGAATGGCATGGCTGGCTGCATCACACGATCGAGGGAACGCCCGAAAGCTTCCTGCCGCCGCCGCGCATCTGGGAAAAGGACTTCACGCCCAACGCCACCGGCACCCCCAACGCCTATCGCCCCTCGGGCGCGCTGGAAAAGGGTGGTCAACGCCAGAAGGCGACCGGGGATTATGAGGCATGGAGCCCCGACGCGTCATGATCCGGCGCGCGGTGGGCACCGTCCTGCCGATCCTGTCCTGCGCGCCCGTCCTCGGCTGCTTGCTGATGCTGGCGGCATGCGGCGGCGATGATTTGCCCACCGCCAATCAGACCGGCCCGATCCGCATCGAAGGGCAAAAGATCAGCAACGGCGCGTCCGCTACCCTGCCCGGCACGCCCATGGCGGAGCGCGTGGCCGTGATCGGCCTGCTCAACAAGCGCAACGGCATCACCACCGATCTGACGATGAAACCCGGCGACGCGCTGCGCGTGGGCGACGCGATCGTCCGCCTGCAAGCATGTGAGACCAGCGCACCGTGGGAAAATGTGCAGGAAACCGGCGCTTTCGTTCAGCTCGATGTGCGTAGCACCGCAGACGGCAAATGGCGGCGCAACTTCTCCGGCTGGCTGTTCAAGGAACGGCCCGACCGCAACGTCGTGCAGCACCCCATCTATGACGTCTGGGTCAGAAGCTGCGCGATGTCCTGGCCCGAAAGCGGCCCCGGCACGGTAAAGCTCGGCAACAAGGGCGAACCACCGGCGGAGGCTTCCCCCGACAATGGCGCGAACGCCAGCTCCGCCCAGACGCCCGAACCGCCGGAAAGCGCCGCGCGCCCGGCTCCCAGCGGCACATCGTCCACCGCAACCGACAACAACGCAAGATAGTCGCGCTGGCTGATCTCGATCGCGCCCAATGACCGCAGATGGTCGGTCATGAACTGGCAGTCGAGCAGCGTGAAACCGGCAAAGCCCATCCGCGCCGTCAGCCAGGCCAGCGCCACCTTCGACGCGTCGGTCCGCCGCGACACCATGCTTTCGCCGAAAAAGGCCCGCCCCAGCGCCACGCCGTAAAGCCCGCCGACCAGTTCCTCGCCCTCCCACACCTCGATCGAGTGAGCAAACCCGATCTCATGCAAATGGCGATAGGCCTTCTCGATCTCCCGATTGATCCAGGTGGAGGGCCGGTCGGCCGCCGCCTGCGCGCACAGCGCCACGATGCCCGCGAAGTCGCAATTGGCCGTTACCCGAAAGCGATCACCCCGGATGGTCTTGGCCAGCGAATGCGAGAGATGAAATCCATCGAGCGGCAGGATCGCGCGCCGCTTGGGCTCAATCCAGTAAACCTCGTCCGCCTCCCGGTCATCGGACATCGGAAACACACCGATGGAATAAGCCTGTAGCAGCACCAGCGGATCAATCGTCATCGGCGAAAGACTTAACTGGAGACAGGGCGGCGCGCCAGTACGACTTTCCTCTTTCCCGCATCCCCGCGCTATCGGTCAGATCTCGTCGATCATCTCCGCCAGCACGGCGAGGCAGTCCTTCGCCAGCTGCATCGACCGGGCCGGAGACCAGCCGAAATCGGGATCGGGCAGGTCGTCATTGTCCTTGAACGGCATTTCCAGCGTCATCGCCACCGCGCCAAAACGCTCCGCGATCTGGTTGGTGGACATGGACAGGTTAGCCTTCCCCTCCGACGCTGTCGGATAGCCGCGCTTCGTCTGGAAATCGGGCGTCCGCGCCGCCAGCGTGTCGCGATAGCGGTGATAGAGCCCGAGCTGTTTCTCGGTGATTGAAGGTATCCCCTCGAACCCCGCCAGGAAGACGGCGGCGATCGCCTCGTCGCCGTGAACGTCCATCGCGAAGTCGACGCCGCTCTCATCCATCGCCGCGCGCACCAGGAAGACTTCTGGGCTTCTTTCCATTGAGGGATCGTGCCATTCGCGATTGAGGTTCACCCCCACCGCGTTGGTCCGCAGATGGCCGCAACGGCTGCCGTCCGGGTTCATATTGGGCACGATGTGGAAGGTCGCCTTGCTCCGCAGCAGCCGCGCCACGGCGTCCTCTTCGTCGCACAGCCGCTCCAGCGCGCCTTCTATCCACCACTGCGCCATGCTCTCGCCGGGATGCTGCCGGGCGTAGAGCCAGACCTTCCTCGGTCCCTCGCCCAGCGTCAGCAGGTCGAGCGGCTGCCGGTCGAGCGTCAGGCCCAGTTCGCGATGCTCGACCCCCGGCTGGCACGCGGCCCAGGCGATCAGGTCATGGTGCCGTTCCATCGAATAGGGCGCGAAATAGGCCAGCCAGACCGCATTGCTGTCCGACGACAGGCGGATCGTCAGCGTCCCGTCGGCATAGCTGGTGTCGGCCAGCATCCAGCTTTCGCGATCCTCGCTGAAACGGGCGCTGTAACCCGCCCAGCCGTCGGGATAAGCCGACGCCGCGCAGTTGGTGATCGCCAATTCCACCTGCCGCCCCGCAACGCCCGCGACGCGAAAGTGGAACCACTGATAGAAGTCGCTCTGCCGGTCCCTGGCGATTTCCAGCTCGGCGCGGACGCCCTGGCTGGTTTCGGAGATGGAGATGACGCGAATATTGCCGCTGTCGAAGGCGCTCGTGATCGAGATGGTCATCTGACCGTTATAGTGCGCCCCGATTCGCCAGGATAGCCCCCGATCAGCGCCGCTGCGAGCTTTTGCGCGACAAGTCCCGGCTGCGCGGCGGGCGTCCCTTCCCGCGCCTGGCTCAGCGCGCGGCCTTCCCATATGGTGGTCGAATCGGCGCGCCTGCGGATCTGGACCTGAAGTTCGGTAACGACCACATCCTTGGGCTTGCCCGACAGGTTTATGTCGATGCCGACCCCCAGGCCGGAATATCCCCCGCTACCCACCGCGCCGCCGACGCCGACGCTCACCGGCTTGCCGCCGGCGCCATAGCCGGCGGGCCGGAAGGTGCGGCGAAAAGCTACGAGCGCGACATAATCGCTCCGTCCCCCGGAGGTCGCGGAGGTGAAGCCGGCGCGTTGCAATTCCTGGTCGACGGCGGCGGCATAGGTGCGAAATTCGAGGCTTACGTCAGGATTGCCCGGCATTTCCTCGACCTGAATCGTGCCGCTATGCGCCGGTTCGCCGACATGGAATCGCGTGACTTCGACCGGCGGAACCGCCGTGGCGCAGCCCGCGAGCGAAAGGGCTAGAAAGGAAGATAGGACGATCTGCTTCACCATGGTCATCTCCAGACTAAGGAGTCTTTGCGCCATACACGACGCCGGGACGGCATTTCCTTCTACGCGTGAAGCCACGGCTTTGCTGCACGCAGGATGAACGCTTGAAAAGAGGGCGGCGACTCTTGACTTTCGCCCTCCCCACCCATAGGGGCTGCGCTTCAAATTTCCGATCACGCAAGATTCATAAGGCTGGCTTCCATGAAGATCCGCAACTCGCTCAAGTCGCTCAAGGGCCGTCACCGGGACAACCGCGTGATCCGCCGTCGCGGCCGCACCTACGTCATCAACAAGACGAATCGCCGCTTCAAAGCCCGCCAGGGCTGACTCAAAGCATCGTGCGGAAAAGTGGGAACCGGTTTTCCGCCCAAACGATGCGATGACTGATAGCATGGCGGATATCGCCGCCGTCATCTTCGACGTCGGCAATGTCCTTTACCACTGGGACCCCAGGGTCCTCTACGAGCGCCTGATCGAGGATGATCGGGCGCTCGACGCGTTTCTGCATGAAGTGGCCACGCTGGACTGGCATACTCAACATGACGCCGGCCGTCCCTTCGCCGAAACCAGTGCGGAACTGATCGCGCAATATCCCGAACATGAGTCCCTGATTCGCATATGGGGCGAACGCTTCATCGATAGCGTCGGACCCGTGATCGCGGGAATGGCTGAGCTGGTGCGCGAACTCGACGAGCTCGGCGTTCCGCTCTTCGCCCTCACCAATTTCAGCGCGGAATTTTGGGAACCGTTTCACGCACGCGAAGCGGCCTTTTTCACGCCCTTCCGCGACATATTGGTGTCCGGCGTCGAAGGGATGGTGAAGCCCGATCCCGCCATATACCAGCTGGCGCTCAGCCGCTTCGGCCTCACGCCTGCCCAAACGCTGTTCATCGACGACAGGGAGGATAATATCCTCGCCGCCCGGGCGCTGGGCATTCGGGGGCATTTGTTCCGCGATGTCCCCACGCTCCGCCGCGACCTGATCGCCCACGGCCTGCTGGCGCCTATTCCCGTCCGCTAAGCTCGTCGCCGCGAATGGCGGCCACATGCAGGACATTGGTCGACCCCGGCGTGCCGAAGGGAACACCGGCCAGAACGACGATCTTGCCGCCCTTTTCGGTCATATTGTGCCGCAACGCCATCCGCCGGGCCTTGCCGACCATCTCTTCGAAATTGCCGATATCCTTGGTGCGCACCGCATGCACGCCCCAGGTCAGACCCAGCTTGCGCGCCGTATCGACACGCGGCGTCAGGGCCAGGATCGGCGCTGAAGGCCTCTCACGCGCGACACGCCTGACGGTGCTGCCCGACAGGGTGAAACAGGTGATGGCGCTGGCGCCCACGACGGAAACGATGCCCGCCGCGCCTTCCGCCAGTGCATCCGCGGTGGTCGCATCCGGCTTGGTTTCGGTGAAGTGGAGCCGCGCGAAATAGCCTGGGTCGCGCTCGACGCTGTGGGCGATGCTGTCCATCATCGCCACCGCCTCTTCGGGCCAGTCACCCGCAGCGGTTTCCGCCGACAGCATGATGGCGTCGGCGCCGTCATAGACCGCCGTCGCCACGTCGGACACTTCCGCCCTCGTCGGGGTGGGCGACTTGATCATGGATTCGAGCATCTGCGTCGCCACGACCACCGGCCTTCCCATCCGCCGCGCGGTGGCGACAATCTGCTTCTGGAGCGGCGGCACGGACTGCGGCGGCAGTTCGACGCCCAGGTCGCCGCGCGCCACCATGACGCCGTCGCAAAGCTCGAGAATCTCCTCCAGCCGCTGAACGGCCGAAGGTTTCTCGATCTTGGCCATCAGCGCGCCGTGACCGCCCATCAGCTTGCGCGCCTCCGCCAGATCCTCGGGCCGCTGCACGAAGCTGAGCGCAATCCAGTCGCAGCCCTGCTCCACCGCGAAGCTCAGGTCCCTGCGATCCTTGTCCGTCAGGGCCGGGACGGGCACGACCACATCGGGCACGTTCACGCCCTTGCGATTGGAAAGCGTGCCGCCGACTTCCACAATGGTGTCGATACGATCGTCAGTGACCTTCTTGACGCGCAGCACCATCTTGCCATCGTCCAGCAGAAGCCGGGTCTCGGGCGCCAGCGCCTCGTAGATCTCCGGATGGGGCAGGTTCACGCGAGTGGCGTCGCCAGGCGCAGGGTCGCTGTCGAGTATGAAGGCGGCTCCGGTTTCCAGCACCGCAAGGCCGCGTTCGAACGTGCCGACACGCAGCTTGGGACCCTGAAGGTCGCCCAGGATCGTGGTGGGACGGCCAAATTCCTTTTCCAACGAGCGGATGATGGCGATGCGCGCGGCGTGATCCTCATGCGCGCCATGGCTCATATTGATGCGAAAAGCGTCGGCCCCGGCGATGAAGAGAGCCCGAATCATCTCCCGGCTGTCGCTCGCGGGCCCAAGCGTCGCCAATATGCGGACCTTGCGCGAACGGGGCGGTAATTTCGTCATTCTCAATAGCTCCTGATCGTCATGGTCGCCGCTGGCTTGCCAGAGCGCCGTTTTCGATTATCCGTGCTGCACGACAGGATGATGTAGATCAGCGAAAGGATCGCCGTGGCCGCCACCATAGTCAACGACGCCGTTGCCGCAACCGCCTTCCGTCGGCTGGTTGCGCATTTGCAGAATCGCACCGACGTTCAGAACATCGACCTGATGGGAACAGCCGGTTTCTGCCGCAACTGCCTGGCCGACTGGATCGCGGAGGCGGACGGCGCGCTCACGAAGGAGGAAGCGCGCACGATCATCCACGGCATGCCCTCCGCCGAATGGAAAGAGCGCCACCAATCCGAAGCCACGCCCGAGCAGATCAGGAAAATGCAGGAGAGTGTGGCGAAGAACGCCGACAGCCATTAGGAGCGGTGGCCGACCGATTCACACGCACTGGAGATTAGAATGAGCGAGGGCAACGTCGCCGCCGATCAGCTACGCCTTTTCATCGAGCGCATCGAGCGCCTGGAGGAAGAGAAAAAGGGCATCGGCGACGATATCAAGGACGTCTATCTGGAAGCCAAGTCGACCGGATATGACGCGAAAACGATGCGCGCGATCGTGCGTCTGCGCAAGATGGAGCGCAACGCCCGCATGGAGGCCGAAGCGCTGCTGGAAACCTACAAGACCGCCTTGGGGATCGAATAACCCCTTCGATACAGGAGAGCGCCCGAGGCTGATGGAGTCGGCTTCGGGCACGGCGATCCTCGTCTGAGTTGCGCGGACGGGGCGCGCTCGCTAGAGAGCGCGCTTCGGATCACAGACAAGTTTAGGAGCAGGCCGTGGCCGGCCATAGCAAATTCAAGAACATCATGCATCGCAAGGGCGCGCAGGACAAAAAGCGCTCCTCGATGTTCTCCAAGCTCAGCCGCGAAATCACCGTGGCGGCGAAAATGGGTCTGCCCGACCCGGACATGAACCCCCGCCTTCGCCTGGCGATCAACGCCGCCAAGGCGCAGTCCATGCCCAAGGACAATATCCAGCGCGCGATCGACAAGGCGTCGGGCGGCGACATGGAAAATTATGAAGAGATCCGCTACGAAGGCTACGGCCCCGGCGGCGTCGCCATCATCGTCGAGGCATTGACCGACAATCGCAACCGCACCGCGACCAACGTCCGCACCGCCTTTTCCAAAAATGGCGGCAATCTGGGCGCTTCGGGCGCGGTGAGCCATGGCTTCGACCGCATGGGCCTCATCACCTATCCAGCAAGCGCGGGCGATGCCGATGCGATCTTCGAAGCGGCGCTGGAAGCCGGCGCGGACGATGTCGCGTCGAACGAGGATGAGCACGAAATCTGGACCGCGATGGACGCGCTCCATGAAGTCGCCAAAGCGCTGGAGGCCAAGATCGGCCCCGCTGAGGGCGCAAAGCTCGCCTGGAAACCGCAGACCACGGTCGAAGTCGACGAAGCCAATGCGGCGACGCTGCTCAAGCTGGTCGACACGCTGGAAGATGATGACGACGTCCAGACCGTCTGGGGCAATTATGAAGTGTCCGACGCGGTGATGGAGAAGCTGGGTTGATCATCCCCCTTCCCTCTCCCCGCCGGGGAGAGGGTTGCGCAGCCTTGGCGGCTTGCCGCCCAGGCGAAGCTGGGAGAGGGGGAGCGGTCACGCACCCCACACCCCCTATCCTTTCCCCTGACGGGGCGAGGAAAATTCCATGATCATCCTGGGCCTCGATCCCGGCCTTGGCACCACCGGCTGGGGCCTGATCGCCGCCGACGGCAATCGCCTCACCCATATCGCCAACGGGCAGATAAAGACCGATTCCGCCATGGCGCTGGCGAGCCGGCTGCTGGTTCTGGATCTCGCGCTGACCGACCTCATCCTCGAACATCAGCCCAATGGCGCGGCGGTTGAGGAGGTGTTCGTCAATGTGAACCCGCAATCGACGCTGAAACTGGGCCAGGCCCGAGGGGTCGTGCTGCTCGCGGCGTCGCGGTCGGGCATGGAGGTCGGCGAATATGCCGCGCGGCTCGTCAAGAAATCGGTAGTCGGCGTCGGCAATGCCTCCAAGGATCAAGTCCATGCCATGGTGGCGCGCTTGCTCCCCGGCGTAAAAGTTGCGGGATCGGACGCATCCGATGCGCTCGCCGTGGCCATCACCCACGCACATCACCTGGCGAGCGCCCGGCGTATCCCGCGCAAATGAAAAGTCTGCCCGGAAGCGCATAAACTCAGGATCACCCCACAGTCCGTTCGCCCTGAGCTTGTCGAAGGGCTCAGCCCGAACGGTGGTGGGGTCGTTCCTATCTAACGCACGATACTCTAAACGCTCATCGCCAGTCGAAGGTCAGCGGCGCCTCGCGAAAAGCGAAGCGGTCGAGATGTTCGCCCACGACCTGTTTGAAGCGTTCGACGTCACTGCCCTCGTTCGGTTCGATGGTCACGGACAGTTCGTCGGGACCTGCCGCCATGCGAATCGGCCCCATCGGAAAAGCGATCACGCCCTGCTGCGCATCGAAGTTGGTGTCGAACTTATGGCTCCAATGCTTGCACAATTGCTGGAGATAGCGACTGCCGTTGGTGGTGGGCACTTTCGCCGTCAAACTCATATCCGGAGCCCTTCCATCTTGCTGGCGCCAACTGCAAACATGGTTTGGGCCCCACCGCCCTTCTTTTCAAGCGGAAGGCAAGACCGTCCACAACGAAAAGCCCCGCCGAACCAAAGTCCGGCAGGGCTTTCCGTCAACCAATCAGAACAATCAGTCCGGCTTCTTCGCCACGCTGACCAGAGCCGGCCGCAGCAGCCGGTCCTTGATCGTGTATCCCGCCTGCATCTCGATGAGCACAGTCCCCGGCTCTACCTCGTCCGAGGGCACTTCCATCATCGCCTGATGCTTGTTGGGGTCGAGCGGCTGGCCCACCGAAACCAGCTTTTCGATGCCGTTGCGGGCGAACACGCTCTCAAGCTCGCGACCCGTCGCCTCCAGGCCGGCGACAAGCCCCTTGAACTTGTCGTCCTCGCGCAGTTCCTGCGGAATGGTTTGCAACGCGCGGCTCAGATTGTCCGCAACCGACAACATGTCGCGGGCGAAAGCGGTCGCGGCGTAAGCGCGCGTATCCGCCAATTCCTTCTCAAGCCGACGCCGGACATTCTGCGTCTCGGCATGGGCGTAAAGCGCGTCCTGCTTCGCCCCTGCCAGTTCGCCTTCCAGCGCAACTATGCGTTCGGCCGCAGCGTCGCCAGCGGGCGCCGCGTCCTCCGGCAATTCGTCCACTAATTCGGTATTTTCGATATTCTGTTTTTCTTCACTCATCTCATCAATCTCGACAACGTCTGCGCGGTGAAGTCCACCATGGGGATCACCCGGGCATAGTTCAAGCGCGTGGGGCCGATGACGCCGACCACGCCGACGACGCGGCCATCGCTACCCCGGTAGGGCGCGGCTATGACCGAAGAACCGGAAAGCGAAAAGAGCTTGTTTTCCGAACCGATGAAGATTTTCGTCGCACTGCCCGCCAGGGCGCTTTCCAGCAGGTGCGAAATTTCCTGCTTGCCTTCCAACTGTTCGAGCAATTGCCTCACGCGCTCAAGATCGGCGGCGGTGCCATCGTCGAGCAGATGCGCCTGCCCGCGCACGATCAACACCGGGCGATCATCCGCATCCTGAGACCATATCGCGATCCCCCGCTCGATCAGTTCTCGCGCGGCCCCGTGGAGCGCATTGCGCTCATTTTCCATTTCATGCCGCAATGCTTCGCGCGCGTCTCCCAGCGTCATGCCGCCAAAGCGCGCCGACATGAAATTCGCCGCCTCGTTCAACATGATCGGGGTGGTGCCTTCCGGCAGGGCGAGCACCCGATTTTCGATGGACCCGTCCTGCCCGACCAGGACCGCCAAGGCCTGACGATCGTTCAACGGCACCAGTCCGAATTGCCGCAATACCGGCTCCCGCTTGGGCACCATCACGATGCCCGCGCACGCCGAAAGCCCTGACAGGGTCGCCGTCGCAGCGGAAAGCGCCTCCTCAATCGGGCCGTTTTCAGCGATGCCCGCCTCGATCGCGCGACGTTCCTCGATCGACGGTTCGGCCGCTTGCATCATTCCGTCGACGAACAATCGCAATCCCGTTTCCGTCGGCATCCGTCCCGCCGAAGTGTGAGGCGCGGCCAAAAGCCCCAGTTCCTCAAGGTCCTGCATGACGTTGCGGATGGAGGCAGGCGACAGGCTGAGCGACGCCATCTTGCTGATGGTGCGCGATCCCACGGGCAAGCCGGTGCCCAGATAGCTCTCCACCACCAGACGGAAAACGTCGCGCGCCCGTTCGTTGAGTTCAGTGATCGGTGTGACCGACATGCGCCCCTATCTAGGCAAGCTATCGCTCACACTCAAGCCAATCGCTTA
>DASVOF010000143.1:0-28101 GCA_036383495.1 Sphingobium sp.
GCCGCTCGCCTCTTCCTTCCGGCGCGACATTGGCTTAAGCGCCTTCATCATGAATGCCCGCCCGCCCATGAAGCTGCTCATCGCCGCCCCACGCGGCTTTTGCGCCGGTGTCGACCGCGCGATCGTTATCGTTGAAAAAGCGATCGAAAAATATGGCGCGCCAGTCTATGTCCGCCACGAAATCGTCCATAACAAATTCGTCGTCGACAGCCTGAAGGCGAAGGGCGCAATCTTCGTCGAGGAACTGGATCAGGTTCCCGATGGCGTGCCGGTGGTCTTTTCCGCCCACGGCGTGCCCAAGGCGGTGCCGACCAAAGCGCAGGAGCGCGGGCTCGACTATCTGGACGCCACCTGTCCGCTGGTGAGCAAGGTCCATCGCCAGGCGGAGCGACAGGTGGAAGCCGGGCGCCACATCCTGTTCATCGGACACATGGGGCATCCGGAGGTGATCGGGACCTTTGGTCAGGTCGATCCCGGTCGTATGACCTTGATCGAGACCGTCGAGGACGCCGAAGCCTTCATCACTGCAGATCCAGAAAATCTCGCCTTTCTGACGCAGACCACGCTGTCGGTGGACGACACCGCCGCGATCGTCGCCACTTTAAAACGGCGTTTCCCGATGATCCACGCGCCGAAGGGCGAAGACATCTGCTACGCCACGTCCAATCGGCAAGCGGCGGTCAAGGCGATCGCCGCGGCCTGCGACGCGCTATATGTGATCGGCGCGCCTAACAGTTCCAACTCGCTGCGCCTGGTCGAGGTGGCGGAGCGCGAAGGCGCCCCCGCCCGCCTGATCCAGCGCGCCGACGAGATCGACTTCGCCTGGCTGGAAGGCGTCGGGACATTGGGACTGACGGCAGGCGCTTCCGCCCCCGAAATATTGGTGCGCGAAGTGGTCGATCGGCTCGCCACGCGGTTTGAGGTGAGCGAGGAACAGGTGGAAACGGCGCAGGAAGATATCTCCTTCAAGCTGCCGCGCGGCCTGGAGTCGGCATAACGCCATGGCCGTCTATACCCATGTGCCCGCCGAGGAGATCGACGCCTTCCTCACCCGTTATGACGCCGGTCGACTTGTGTCGGCGAAAGGCATCGCCGAAGGGGTGGAGAATAGCAATTACCTGCTGGAAACCACCGGAGCGGACGGGAACGGTCATCGCTATATCCTGACGCTTTACGAAAAGCGCGTGGATGAAAGCGACCTGCCCTTTTTCATGGACTTGCTCGACCATCTGGGCGCGCGGGGTTGCCTGGTGCCGCGCTTCATCGCGGATCGGGAAGGCAGGCGGCTCCAGCAACTGGGCGGTCGCCCGGCCTGCCTGATCGAGTTCCTGACCGGCATTTCCGTCACCGAGCCGACGGCGGGACAGGCGCGCGCAGCGGGCGCGGCGCTAGGACAGCTACACCACGCGGCGGAGGGTTTCGCGAGCGAGCGGCGAAATGCGCTGGACCTGCCGGGCTGGCGTGAACTGGCGGCGAAATGCGGCGAGCATTTCGACGAGATCGCGCGGGGCCTCAACCGGCGGGTCGCGGAGGAACTAGCCTTCCTCAACGCGCACTGGCCCGCCAACCTTCCCCGCGCGGTCATTCATGCCGACCTGTTCCCCGACAATGTGCTGATGCTGGGCGATGAGGTGACGGGGCTCATCGACTTCTATTTCAGCTGCACCGACATTCGCGCCTATGATCTGGCGGTGACGCACAGCGCCTGGTGCTTCAGCAATGATGGTTCGACCTGGTTCGGCGAGCGGGCGGCGGCGCTTTGCGCGGGCTATGACGCCGCCCATGGGCTGTCGGAGGCGGAGCGGACCGCTTTCCCGATCCTGTGCCGGGGCGCGGCGCTGCGGTTCCTGCTGACGCGCGCCTATGACTGGATCAACACGCCCGCCGACGCGCTGGTGACGCGCAAGGACCCGCTGGCCTATCTGCGGCGGCTGGAATTTTATGCGCAGGCCGCGCCGTCCGAATTGCTGGGCGCATGACCGAACAGCCCCGGGTCGAGATTTTCACTGATGGCGCGTGCAAGGGCAATCCCGGCCCCGGCGGCTGGGGCGCGGTGCTGCGCTTCGGCGACAAGGAAAAGGAAATTTCCGGAGGGGAGTCGCTGACCACCAACAACCGCATGGAGATGACGGCGGCGGTCGAGGCGCTCAATGGGCTGAAAAAGCCCTGCCGCGTGACGCTCTACACCGACAGCAAATATGTCATGGACGGCATCACCAAATGGGTCTTCGGCTGGCAGAAAAACGGCTGGAAGACCGCCGACAGGAAGCCGGTCAAAAATGCGGAAGTGTGGCAGGCCCTGCTGGCGGCGACCGCGCGCCACCAGGTGACGTGGCAATGGGTGAAGGGCCATGCCGGTCATCCCGAAAATGAGCGCGCCGACCAACTCGCCTGCGCGGCGGCGGAGAGTTTCCGGCAGTAGACACAGGGTGGCGCGTCATTCCATCGCCAGTCGGAAACTTATAGCACAGCCCACACGACATGGCCTGAGATTCCAGCATGCGCTGGAATGACGGAATATGGACGAAACGCCCTTACTCGGCTTCCTCTACCGCTGCGCCCGGCCCGTTCTTCAGGATCGATTCGATCGCATTTTTGGCACCGGCCTTGCTGGCGTAGCCTTCGGTCCAGAAGATGGTTTCGCTATTATATTTGAACTTGGCGACGAACTCGCCGGCCTTGTTCTTTTCGATTACGAATTTGTGGGCCATTACCGATCTCCCGGCTTTGTTTCGTTACCGAAACCGGGTCGGAGAGTAAGCTGCGGCGTCTAGCGAAGCAACCGCTTTCGGCAGCGCTTCGCCCGCGAGCAGGCTGGCGGCGAGCAGCGCGGCGGCGGGTGCGGTCTGGATGCCGAAGCCTCCCTGCCCGGCGAACCAGAAGAAACGGCGGGCGTCGGGATCGAAGCCGTAAACCGGCGCACGGTCGGGCGCGAAGCTGCGCAGGCCCGCCCATTTGCGCTCGACCGCCTCGACCGGCCAGTCGACGACGCTCTGGAAGCGCGCGATCGCTCGCGCGACCGCCAGTTCTTCGGGCGCGGCGTCGCAGGGGGCCGACGGCTCCTCGTCATGCGGGGTCAGCCAGACGCGCCCTTCCCCTTCCGGCTTGAAATAGAATTGTGAGGCGAGGTCCATGACCAGCGGCAGGTCGGGCGAGGGCATGGCGGGCACGCGCAGCTGCACCACCGTGCGGCGGAGCGGGGCGATGCCGATCGGCGCGACGCCGCAACGCGACGCCACATCGTCGGCCCATGCCCCCGCCGCGTTGACGAGGATGCCGCAATGGATCGCGCCCTCGCCGGTTTCGAGCCTCCAGCCCTGCGGATCGCCGCTCGCCCGCATGAGCCCGGTCGCCATGCGCATCTCGCCGCCCAGACGACGGAATCGCCGCAGATAGGCGTGATGCAGCGCCGCGACGTCGATGTCGCAGACGCCCGGCTCCAGAAGCCCCAGCGTCCATTCCGGCCGCAGCCCCGGCAACAGCGGGGCGGGATCGACAGCGCGCAGGTCGACCCGACCGGCGAACTGAGCCATCAGCTGGTCGCGGGCGGCCGCATCCGACGCCCGGCCAACATAGAGCGTCCGACGGGGCGACAGGAAGGATCGGTCAGCGAAATCCGGATCGGGAGAGCGCAGTAGCGGCCCCGAAGCGGTGGTCAGCGGCTGGACGACCCGCCCGCCATAGGTCTCCTCCCAGAAGGCGACCGACCGGCCGGTGGCGTGATAGCCGGGACTCGCCTCCCGTTCGAGGATCAGGACCGACGCCCGACCCGCCAGCATCGCGCCCAGGCTGGCGCCCGCTATGCCGCCGCCGATGATGACGATGTCGAAACGGGTCATGACGGCGCGGCTTGATCCAGAAAGCTGTCGATCCGACGCAGCGCGTCGAGCCGCACCGGATCAAGCTCCCGCAATATCTCGTGCGCGGCTTCCGGGCCATAGACATGCAGCCGCGCGCCGGGAATGCGGGCGGCGATGCGGACGATCGCCGGCGTGGACACGAGCCGGTCCATCTTAGCGGCGAGGATCAGCAGCGGGACCGCGATCCTCTCCAGCCCCTTGCCCCGTTCGAGCGCGCGCGTCGATTGCAGCGCCTGCGCCACCCAGCGCCAGCTCGGCGGACCGAGCGCCACGTCGCGACTATGATCGCGCCACCATAGTTCGTCGGCATAGCGTTCGGGGTCGTGCGTCAGGCGCTTCCGCCGCAGGGCGCGTCGCCACTCGGAGTCTTCCTTCTGCGTCCAGGCCTGCCGTGATGAAAAGCCCAGGGCGCACATGGTTTCGGCGATGGCGGACGCCATCCAGATCGGCAGCGGCGCGCTATGCACCCCCATCATCGGCGCGACCGTGACGGCGGCGTCCGGCGGCGTCATCCCCTCGGCCAGCGCGCGCAGCAGCAGATGCCCGCCCATGCTGTGCGCGACGATCGCGGTCGGGCCGGAACCCTCCGCGCGCCAGTCGGCGGCGATGGCGTCGAGGTCGGCGGTCCACTGGCTGAAATCGTCGATATGACCGCAGAGCGGGTCCGGGGTCAGCCGGCCCGATCCCCCCTGCCCCCGCCAATCGAACGCGGTGACGGCCCAGCCGCGTTCCGCCCAATGGTGGATGACCTCCAGATATTTCTCGATCATGTCGCCGCGCCCGCCGAGCAGGAGCATCCGGCCGCGCGCGCCCTCGCCCAGCCGATAGCGGCGCAGCGGCCAGCCGTCGGGCGCATGCCAATAATCCAGCCGCCCGTTCATCGGCCAGGCGCGACGGTCAAAGGCCGGGGGAACGAACAGGGGCGAATCCATCGAGCGCATGGTTACGGTTTGGTAAGCCATGCGGTCTAGTGTGTAGAGTCATGTCAGGGGAATATTTCAAACTGGCGCTGCTTGGCGCATTGGGCATCATGCTGATCGCGGCATGCGTCACCGACTTGCGCTCGCGGATCATCTCCAATCGGCTCAACCTGACCATAGCGGCCATGGCGCCGCTGTGGTGGGTCGCCAGCGGGCTGGAGCTGTGGCCGGGCATGGCGGTGCAACTGGGCGTGGCGCTGATCGTCTTCGCGCTGTTCACCACCCTCTTCGCCATCGGCTGCATGGGCGGCGGCGATGTCAAGCTGCTGGGCGCGCTGGCGCTGTGGTTTCCCTGGCCGTCGGTGCTGTCGATGCTGATAATCATGGCTTTGCTGGGCGGCCTGGTGACGATCGTCACCGTCATCCACCACCGCATGACCAGGCGGCTCGGGCAGCCCCAAATTCCTTACGGTATCGCAATATCCGTCGCCGCGCTTTGGCTGATTGGCGAACGATATCTTAACCAATTTGCGTAATCATGAACGCTCGGGTGCAAATCACCTGATCGAGGGAGACGATTTTCATCATGGACGCCAAGAAAATAGTGCTGCTGGTGGGAGCGCTGATCATAGCGGTCACGACAGCCCTGCTCGCGCGCAACATGCTGAGTTCGTCGGGTGCGCCGGAAGCCACTGCTTCGGCCATGCCGGTGGAAGCGGACCAGCCCCATGTGCTGGTCGCGACCAAGGCGTTGCCGGTGGGAACCATCCTCGACGCGGAAAGCTTCCGCTTCCAGCCCTGGCCCAAGGATCTGGTCGAACAGGTCTATTATATCAAGGGCCAGGCCGATCCGACCAAGCTGGTGGGCAGCGTCATCCGCACCGCCATCTCCGCCGGTCAGCCGATGACGCTGGGTTCGGTCATCAAGCCGGGCGACCGTGGCTTCCTCGCCGCCGCGCTTGGTCCGGGCATGCGCGCCGTGACGGTGCCGGTGTCGGCGCAGAATTCGGTCGCGGGCTTCGTCTTTCCGGGCGACCGCATCGACCTGGTCCTGACGCAGAGCGTCAGCGGCGGTGGTGACGGCGAAGCGCTCAAAGTATCCGAAACCATCCTGCGCAACCTGCGCGTGCTCGCCACCGATCAGCGCATGGATGCGCTGGGCGCGGACGGCAAGCCGGTTGTCCAGACCTATTCCAATGTCACCATCGAAGTGACGCCCAAGATCGCGGAGAAGATCGCCGTGGCGCAGACCATCGGTTCGCTCTCGCTGTCGCTGCGCTCGCTCGCCGACAA
Source organism: Sphingobium sp. (assembly GCA_036383495.1). Classification (GTDB taxonomy): domain Bacteria; phylum Pseudomonadota; class Alphaproteobacteria; order Sphingomonadales; family Sphingomonadaceae; genus Sphingobium. Next base: position 6,074 of record DASVOF010000143.1, read on the forward strand.
TGCATCCGACCTCGACGCCGCCATCGCGGGCGCCGATATCGACCTGCCCGACGGCGCGAATCCGAACGCGGAAAAGAAGATCATCGCCAAGCTCGCCGCCCGTCCGGTCGACAAGGGCGGCACCTATTCCACCGGCGCCGACGTGTCTCGCTACCAGCGTAGCAGCGTCCCCGCCAAGCCGCTCCAGACCGCTTCCGCCGGCGCCGCGCCCGGAATGGGCGTGCCGAGCGGCGCAGGACCTGTGATCCGCGTCGCGCGCGGCACCAATGTGACCGTCGTTCCGGTCGGGGGGAAGTAAGATGCAGCGTCTCAACCTTTATTGCGGCAAGGCGGCGGTGAAACCGCTGGTCGCTCCCGCGATCGCGCTGGGCCTGGCGATCGCCATGGCCGCCGCGCCGACCACCGCCCTAAACGCCGCGCCCGCTTCGATGCAGGATAATGCGATCCTGATGTCGGTCGGCGGCAGCAAGGTGATCAACCTCAACGCCAAGATGTCCGACGTGGTGATCGGCGATCCCAATGTGGTCGACGTCCATGTCCGCGCCCAGAACCAACTCTACCTGATCGCCAAGACGGCGGGCGAGACCACCGTCTTCGTCACGTCGACCAACGGCAAGGTGCTGTTTTCGGGCACGGTCCGGGTCGGCAACAACCTGACCAGCATCGACGACATGCTGAAGCTGGCGATGCCGAACGCGGATATCGCGGTCAACAAGATGAACGGCATGGTCCTGCTGACCGGCACAATCGCCGCGCCCGAGGACGCCGCCGAAGCCGAGCGCCTGACTCAGGCTTTCGTCGGCAAGGAGGTGACGGTCGTCAGCCGCCTGCGCACCGCCACGCCGTTGCAGGTCAACCTACAGGTCAAGATCGCAGAGGTGAGCCGCGATGCCGGGCACCAAATCGGCATGAACCTTTCGGCGCTTGCTACTGGCCGCGGCCGTATCATCGACAGCGTCGCGCGCGCCGACCGGGCGTTCGTCACCCGCGGAACCGGAGCGGCAGGCCAGGCGACCTATACGTTCAACAATCCGACCGACGGCAGCACATCGTTGGGCTTTGTCGCCAACCTGCTCGGCATGGACGTGGCGGGCGCGCTGGATCTCGCCGAATCGAGCGGCCTCGCAACCGCCCTCGCTCAGCCGAACCTGACCGCGCTGTCGGGCGAGACGGCCAGCTTCCTGGCGGGCGGCGAATATCCCTATACGATCAGCAACGGCACGCAGGGCAACAGCATCGAGTTCAAGCAATATGGCGTGCAGCTTGCCTTCACGCCGACCGTGTTGGCCGACGGCCGCATCTCGCTGCGCGTCCGCCCGACCGTGTCGAGCCTCGACTTCTCGGTCAACACCTCCGTCCCCGCGCTCAAGAGCCGGACGGCGGAAACGACCGTGGAACTGGGTTCGGGTCAGGCCTTCATGATCGCCGGCCTGCTCAACAACGACACCGCCAATTCGATCAGCAAGGTGCCGGGCCTGGGCGAAATCCCGATCCTGGGCAGCCTGTTCAAGTCGCGCCGCTTCCAGCGCCATGAGACCGAGTTGGTGATCGTGGTCACCCCTTATCTGGTGAAGCCGGTCAATGCGTCGGACGTGCGTCTGCCGACCGATGGTTTCCGCAACGCCAATATCGGGCAGGGTCTCTTCCTACAGCAGAATAATGACGGGGTGAGCGGCGCTCGTGCGCCGATGCCGCGCCGCGAACCCGCCGCGCCCGCCGCACCGGGTCCGCAGGCGTCCACCGCGCTGCCTGCCGTCGCCGTACGCGACGAAGGCAAGCGCTCATCCAAATCCGCCGCGCCCGGCTTCAGCTTTTGACCGCAAGGACGACAGACATGACCATGATGTCCAGGAAGAACCTCGTCCGCATCGGCGTCCTCGCTGTGCTGGCGCTGCCATTCACCGCCCAGGCCAAGCCCAATCGCAGCGTCGATTCGGTGCATCAGCCGGTGGTCAGCCACACGGCCTTCACCTATGATGTGCAGGCGGGGCCCGACGGCGGCCTGACCGCATCGGATGCGCGCCGCCTGGATGATTGGCTGGTGTCGATCGATCTTGGCTATGGCGATCAGGTCGCGATCGCGGCCGACGCCTATGACAGCCCGTCGCTCCGCGATGGCATCGCCGATGTCGTAGCCCGCCACGGCCTGCTGGTGGCTGAGGACAATTCGGCCGCCGCAGGCGCAGCGCCAGCCGGCAGCGTCCGTCTGGTCGTGCGCCGCGCGACCGCCTATGTCCCCGGCTGCCCCGACTGGTCGAACAAGAGCGAAACGGGCATGAGCCTGGGCGCATCGTCCAATTTCGGCTGCGGCATCAACAGCAATCTCGCCGCGATGATCGCGAACCCGGACGACCTGGTTCGTGGCCAGAGCAGCGACAGCGACCTGCGCACCGCCACCTCCAACCGCGCGATTTCGACCTATCGCGAAAAGACGCCAACGGGCTCGGGCGACCTCAAGACCCTTTCGGCAGGCCACTGATCATGAACGCACCCTGGAGACCCGCCATGGCCGGACAGCGCGACCCCTTCCACGCCTTCGTCTGCGACGATCACAGCCACGACCTGCTCTGCACGGTCGCCAACGAAATGGGCTGGGCGCCCGAAAAGGTGAACAAGGGCGGCATGCGCAATGCGGTGCAGAGCCTCTCTGTCTCCGCAAGCCCGCAGATCCTGTTCGTCGACATGTCCGAAAGCGGCGATCCGCTGAACGACATCAACAGCCTGGCCGAAGTGTGCGAGCCCGGCACGGTGGTGATCGCCGCCGGCCAGGTCAATGACGTGCGCCTTTACCGCGATCTCGTCGCCAGCGGGATTCAGGATTATCTGCTGAAGCCCCTTGGCGCGGACCAACTGCGCGATGCGCTGGCGCAGGCGCAGGCGGTGTTCTTCGCACCGCGCGACGCCGCGCCCGAACATCAGCATATGACCGCCGCCGTCATCGGCACGCGCGGGGGCGTCGGCGCATCGAGCATCGCGACCTCGCTCGCCTGGATGCTCAGCAGCAAGCAGAAGCGGCCGACCGCCCTGCTCGATCTCGACGTTCATTTCGGCACCAATGCGCTGGCCATGGACCTGGAGCCGGGGCGCGGCCTTACCGACGCGATCGAAAATCCCAGCCGCATCGACGGCCTGTTCATAGAGCGCGCCATGGTCCGCGCGAGCGAGACGCTGGCGATCCTGTCGGCCGAAGCGCCGATCAGCCAGCCGATGCTGACCGACGGCGGCGCATTCTATCAGCTGCTGGAGGAATTTCGCGCGGCGTTCGAATGCAGCGTCATCGACCTGCCGCGCCACATGCTGATCCAGCACCCGCATCTGATGACCGACGTCAATGTCGCGGTGGTCGCCACCGAACTGACGCTGGCGGCGGCGCGCGATTCGATCCGCATTCTTTCCTGGCTCAAGACCAATGCGCCCCAGTCGCGCGTGGTGGTGGTCGCCAACCGCGTCCATGCGGGCGCGCAGGAAATCAGCCGCAAGGATTTCGAGACCTCGATCGAGCGCCAGGTCGACATCGTCGTCCCGTTCGACCTGCGGGTCGCGGCGCAGTCGGCGAAGCTGGGCAAGACGCTGGCGGAGACGGCCAAGGGCAGCAAGGTGGGCGCCGCCTGCGCGAGCCTGCTCGACGCGGTGGTCGGCGCGGCTGACGACGACGAGACGGGCGACGGCAAGGCGGCGAAAAAGAAGGGCGATTCCCTGCTCGGCAAGATCGGCGATCTCAAGAGCCTGATCCCCGCGCGCAAAGCCAAGGCCGCAGCACAGAATTGAGCAGTCGCGCCGCCCATTGAGGGCGGCGCGACCTTTCCCACGGAACGGGCGATCACATGGGCAACCTCCTCCTGCTGACAGTGCTGATGGCGATCTTCCTCGGGTTGGTCGTCATGGCCTTTTCCGGCCCCTCAGCCGACAAGGCGAGCAAGCGCCGCGTCGCGCTGATCCGTGAACGCCACAGCGGTTCCACCGACGCGATCCTGGAAGGACGGATGCGCCGGGCCATCTCCAACCGGCAGACCGGAACCGAGATGAAGATGCTCGTGTCGCTGGTCCCCAATCCGGAAAATATGGCCAAGCGCCTTCGGATGACGGGCAAGAAGTGGACGGTCAGCCAATATATGACCGCCTGCGCCGTCATCTTCCTGGGATTGAGCATGATCATGCTCCTGCGGGACTATCCGCCGCTGCTGGCTATCATGGTCAGCCTGGCGGCGGGCCTGGGCCTGCCGCACTTCTGGGTAGGCCGCCTCATCGGCAAGCGCATCCAGCAGTTTACTTCGAAATTTCCCGATGCGCTGGAACTGCTGACCCGCGGCCTGCGCTCCGGCCTGCCGATCACCGAGACGCTGGGCGTGGTCGCGAGCGAGGTGCCGGGCCCCGTGGGCGAGGAGTTCAAGCTGATCACCGAGCGCATCAAGATCGGCAAGACCATGGACCAGGCGCTGCAGGAAACCGCCGACCGCCTGGGCACGCCGGAGTTCCAGTTTTTCGTGATCAGCCTGGCCATCCAGCGGGAGACGGGCGGCAACCTGGCCGAAACCCTGTCCAACCTCGCCACCGTGCTGCGCCAGCGCGGACAGATGAAGCTCAAGATCAGGGCGATGTCGTCGGAATCCAAGGCGTCCGCCTACATCATCGGCGTGCTGCCCTTCATGGTCTTCGGCATGATCTCCTACATCAACTTCGACTATATGTCGCCGTTCTTCACGCCCGATCCGATGGGGATGTTCGGCCTGTCCCTCATGCAGGTGATCGGCATCGGCGGCATGTGCTGGATGGGGATCGGCGCCTTCATCATGTCGCAGATGATCAACTTCGAAATCTGACGGGAAGAAGATAGACATGCAAAGCCCTCCCGTCCCCGCCGGCACCCTCTTCGGCCTCACCGCCACCGATTTCGGCACGCTGCTCGCCGCGATGGCGACGCTGGCGATGCTGTTCGCGCTCTATGCGGTGATGACCGTGCGCGACCCCATGGCCAAGCGCGTCAAGGCCTTGAACGAACGGCGCGAACAGCTGAAGGCGGGCATCACCGCCTCCACCGGCCGCCGTCGCGCGAAACTGGTCAAGAAGAACCAGACGACCGACCGGATGCGATCCTTCCTGTCCGGCTTCAAGGTCTTGCAGGATGACCAGCTCAAGGACGCGCAGACCAAACTGGCGCAGGCGGGCATCCGGTCGAAAGACTGGGCCGTGGCCGTGATTTTCGGCCGCATGGTGCTGCCGATCGTCATCGGCGGCCTGGCGGCGCTGCTGCTCTATGGCGTGGGCATGTTTCCCGACTGGGGCGGGGCCAAGCGCTTCATGGCGTTCGCGGGCGCGCTGCTGCTGTCCTACAAGGCGCCGGACCTGTTCCTCGACAATATCATCCAGAAGCGCACCGCCGCGATCCGCAAGGGCCTGCCCGACGCGCTCGACCTGCTCGTCATCTGCGCCGAAGCGGGCCTGACCGTCGACGCCGCCTTCAGCCGCGTGTCCAGGGAATTGGGCAAGGCCTATCCGGAACTGGGCGACGAGTTCCAGCTGACCGCCATTGAACTCAGCTTCCTGACCGAAAGGCGCATGGCGTTCGAAAATCTCGCCGGCCGCGTGAAGCTGGATTCGGTCAAGGGCGTGGTCACGACCATGATCCAGACGGAGAAATACGGCACCCCGCTCGCCTCCGCGCTGCGCGTGCTGTCGGCCGAATTCCGCCATGAACGCATGATGCGCGCCGAAGAAAAGGCCGCGCGCCTGCCCGCCATCATGACGGTGCCGCTCATCCTCTTCATCCTGCCGACGCTGTTCGTCGTCATCCTGGGCCCGGCGGCCTGCTCGATCAGCACGGCGTTCTGACGGGACGCCATCTAACGAGCCTTGCCGCTACGGAAGATTTGTCGTCACCCCGGACTTGATCCGGGGTCTCGCTGCCCCTTCAACAGCCGTTATTGCGGGGTCGCGGAGAAGCGGGACCCCGGATCAAGTCCGGGGATGACGAACGAGATTGCCGAAATCGGCGGAGGCTGCTCCTACTCCCCCAGGATCACATCCACCCCTGCCCGCGCATGGATCGCGGTGCCGTCATAAATCGGCAGGACGTTCGCCTTCACGTCGACGATCATCTCCAGCTCGGTGCAGGCCAGGATCGCGGCCTGCACATTCTGCTTGGCGATGTCGGTCAGTTCCGAGCGCATATAGCGTTCCGAATCGCGGTTGACCTTGCCGACGGTCAGTTCCTCATAGACGATCCGGTCGATGCGCTCGGCCAGTTCCATGTCGGGCGGCAGCAGCGAGATGCCGTGCCCGACCAGCCGCTGGCGATAGAATTTTTCGGTCATCACGTTGCGCGTGCCGATCAGCGCGCCCCGCTGGATGCCGTCCGCCTTCATCTTGCGGCCCACGGCATCGGCGATGTTGATGATCGGCGTGTCCACGCCCGCCTGCACCTCATCATAGACGCGATGCATGCTGTTGGCGCAGATCAGCAGCGCCTTGGCTCCCGATTGTTCCAGCCGCCGCGCCGAAGCGATCAGCACCTGCGCGGCGTAGGACCATTCTTCTTCCGTGGTCGAACGGCCTATGTCGGCGAAGTCCAGGCTCTCGATGATCAGCGGGGCGCTGTGCTGCCCGCCCTTGGCGCGATACACGGCCTGGTTGATGATCTGATAGTAGCGCGCGGTGGACGTCCAGCTGAGACCGCCGATCAGACCAAGCTTGTGCATGTATCGCCTTACCCCAAATAGGCCGGCGATGGAGCGCCCCGCCCGGCTTCTATGGCCTAAGCGTTAGGGATGGCGCTGCGCATCGGCAAGCCCCTTCCCGCTTGCGGCGTGATATAGGCGCATCGCCATGACGCTCCCGGCCGAACCGGCGAGCCCTCCCGCGACTGCCAGGCCGATATTTTCCAGCAGAAAAGCCGTGGCGGCGACCGACCAGCCCGCCATCGCCCCCATCAGGACGAGCAGCGCCGTGTCGCCCGCGCCGAAGGTCCGGCGGGCGAGGAGGAAAGCCGACAGGGCGGCGACCGCCATGCCCGCCCACAGCAGGGGCAAGGCGGTCGCCGCCACGAAAGCCCCAAGGAGCGGGCCGGCCATCGCCAGCAAAGCCAGGGGCGGCAGGATGCCGCGGCGGGGCCGTATGGGCGGTCCGAGGAGAACCGCAACGCCACTGGCGCAGGCCATCGCGCCCATCAGCATGGCGACGCCCACGGCGATGGCGGCGCGAGGGGCGATCCGGTCGCCGCTCCCGTCGATCAGTCCGAACGCATAGGGATTGAGCCAAGCCGCCTGCGCGACGGCGATGGCGGCGAGGCCGACCAGTCCCGCCAGCGCGGTCAGCAGCGCCGTCAAGCGATGCGCCGGCAGCTCTCTCCCGAGCATGACGCCGATCGCCGCGCCGATCACCAGAGCGCCGACAATCTCCGGCAGGTTGACCACGTCGGCCGCATAAAGCGCCGCCCCCGTCAGGATCAACACGCCTGCGGCGGCTGCATGACGGTGTCGGCGATGGGGAACCCCGCCCGAGGGCCATAGGGACAGGAAAAACAGCAGCGCGGAGAACGCCCAGCCCAGAATAATGGCGTCCAGCGCACTGCTCATTTCTGCGGCGGCACTGGCTTCGTCCGATCCGCGCGCCGGACGGCGGCGAAGGCTCCGCATAGCGCCGCGCTTGCGAGGAGGACGGCGAAGAGGCCGAGATAGCGGGCCGTCGGGCTGCCCGCCTCCGCCGCTACGGTCACCACGCCGGCGATGATCGCAGTAGACAGGATGAGGATGACGCCGGCCCGCGCGGGCGCGTCCGAAAGGCGGGTGCGCCAGGCCGCGACCGCGCCCAGAGCGCATGCGAGAAGGAAGGAGATGAGGAGAAGCGCGCTCATTCTATCCTTCATCCCGTGCCCGACTTGCGCCTTGCGGGCAATGGGCCGGCGCAAAAGACACCCGCGGGGGCAGGAGGCCGATAGCAGCGCGCGACCGCTATCGGCTTTCCCAAACCTCTTAAATCAGGCGCTCGTTCACGACCTTGCCGCCCTGCGTGAGGCGGATGGCGTTGCCGATTTCCTCGTCCAGCACCGGGACCTTCGTTTCCTTGTTCCAGAAGGCGGAGAGGAAATTATAGAGGTTGCGCGAGAACAGCGCCGACGCGTCGGCGGCAAGGCGCGAGGGCACATTCTTGTGCCCGACGATCTTGACGCCGTGACGCTCGACCACCTGGCCCAGCACTGCGCCCTCGACATTGCCGCCCTGCTCGACGGCCAGGTCGACGATCACGCTACCCGGCCGCATCGACGCGATCTGCGCGTCCGAAATCAGGCGCGGCGCGGGCCGTCCCGGGATCAGCGCGGTGGTGATGACGATATCCTGCTTGGCGATGTGGCTGGACACCAGATCGGCCTGGGCCTTCTGATATTCCTCGGACATTTCGGTGGCGTAGCCGCCCGTGCCCTCACCCTCGATGCCGGCGACGTTTTCGACGAAGACCGCCTTCGCGCCCAGGCTCTCGATCTGCTCCTTGGTCGCGGAGCGCACGTCGGTGGCCGACACTTGCGCGCCCAGGCGCTTGGCGGTCGCGATCGCCTGAAGTCCGGCAACGCCCACGCCCATGATGAACGCCTTGGCCGGCGAGACCGTGCCCGCCGCCGTCATCATCATCGGGAAGGCGCGGCCATATTCATGGCCCGCGTCCAGCACCGCCTTGTAGCCGGAAAGGTTCGACTGCGACGACAATATGTCCATCGACTGCGCGCGGGTGATGCGCGGCATGAATTCCATCGCCAGCGCCTCAAGACCCGCCGCCGCATAGGCGTCGACGCGCGCGCGCTCGATGAAGGGGTTGAGGCCCGCGACGACCCACGCGCCGGACTTGGCGCCCGCGATGCTGGCCGGATCGGGTCCCTGCACGCCCAGGATGATGTCCGCGCCCGCGACGGTGGCGGCGCGATCGGCGACGGTGGCGCCCATGGCGGCATAGTCAGCGTCGGCGATCGAGGCGGTCAGCCCCGCGCCCGATTCCACCGCTATGTCCGCGCCCAGGGCCACGAACTTCTTCACCGTTTCGGGCGTACCCGCGACGCGGCGCTCGCCTTCGACGAGTTCCTTGATAATGGCTATTTTCATTGACATCCCCCTGACGACGCCGGTCTCAGCTGGCGATCAGCACCACGACGATCGCGGCCAGGATCGCGCTGGCGATCGTGCCCCATTTCACCATGGAGACGAACCCCGAATAGGTCTGGCTCGCGCTTTCCATATTTCCTTCCGACGCCATGTCCGCTTCCCTTGTAGCCCTGTTTCAAGCGCGCCCCTCTTATCGACAAGCCTCCCCCCCCTCAACCCGCAAACGGGAGAAGAAAAACTTTCCGGTTAAGGGCGCCTTTACCCCCTTGGGCATAGGGTGCCCCAACAGTTCAAGAAGAGGGTCCAAATGGCGCGCGACGGCGTTCCCATGCTGATGTTGATCGATGACGAGCCGGCGCAGCGCAGGCTCGTCTCCGCGCTCGCCGCGCGCGCGGGATGGCGCACTGTCTTCGCCAATGACGGCGATACCGCCATAGCGATGCTCGGCACGCAGGACGGCATGCGCCTCGACGCCGTGCTGCTGGACCAGTGGAGCCCGAACTATGAACCCGCCGGCCTTGTCCGCGAACTGCGCAGCCGCCGCCCGGCGCTGCCGATCCTGATTCTCACCGCCCACAACAGCGTCGCGGTGGCGGTCGAGGCGATGCGCGCGGGCGCCACCGATTATCTGGCGAAGCCGGTCGCGCCCGAACGGCTGCTCGCCGCGCTCAACGCCACCCTCTCGCACGAGCATGGCAAGGGCGAGTTGCGCCCGCTGACCGAAAAGATTTCCGCCCCCCTCTCCTTCGAGGATGTGGTGGGCGCGGCCCCGCAATTCCGCGCCGCGCTCGCGATCGCGGCGAAGGCGGCGCGCGCCCGCGTGCCCGTGCTGATCGAGGGCGAAAGCGGCGTCGGCAAGGATGTCATCGCCCGCGCCATCCACGCCGCCTCGCCGCGCCACAAGCAGGCGATGATCACCGTCAATTGCGGGGCCATTCCCGCCAATCTCGTCGAGTCGGACCTGTTCGGCCATGAGCGCGGCGCGTTCACCGGCGCATTCGAACGGCAGATCGGCAAATTCGTGGCCGCCGACATGGGCACGATCTTCCTCGACGAAGTCAGCGAGATGCCGCTCGACGCGCAGGTAAAGCTGCTGCGCGTGCTCCAGGATGGCGAGGTTCAGCCGCTCGGCGCGCGCCGCCCCGTCCATGTCGACGTGCGCGTGATCGCCGCCACCAACAAGCGACTGGTCGAGGAGATAGAGGCCGGGCGCTTCCGCGAAGACCTTTATTACCGCCTCAACGTCGTGCTGCTCACCGTGCCGCCGTTGCGCGAGCGGCTGGGCGACGTGCCGGCGCTCTGCCGGCACCTGCTCGCGCGGATCGCGACGCAGCCGGGCCTGCGCAGCCTGGGCCTGACCGACGACGCGCTGGCGCTGTTGATGCAGCATGACTGGCCGGGCAATGTGCGCCAGTTGCAGAACGCCCTCTTCCGCGCGGCGGTGCTGTGCGAAGGGGATGCGCTGACGCCGCCCGACTTCCCCCAGATCGCGGCGCATATCCGATCACGGGCGGAGGGCGGATCGGCGTCCGTCCGCCTCCGCGCGGCGCCGCAGTCCCACCGGGAAGCGGCGGGCATCACCCTGTTCGAAGGCGACGGCCATGTGCGGCAACTGGCGGAGATCGAGGCCGATGTCATTCGCCTCGCCATCGGTCATTATCGCGGACGCATGACGGAGGTCGCACGGCGGCTGGGCATCGGGCGGTCCACTTTGTATCGCAAGCTGGCGGAACTCGGCATCGACAGCGCCGCCTAAGCGCGCCATCCCTTGAAGCGGCGTCGCCTTGTCGCGCGAACGGCGTTGCGACGTTGAAATGTCGCGCCGCCTATGCTTTGGGAAAGTCATGAAAAGCTCCAGCTTCCTAGCCTGCCTCCCGCTCTTGGCTCTCGTCGCCTGCGGGCGCGCCGAACCGGTGTCAGACCTGCCGAGCCAGGAGGAACTGGCCGCCGCCGCCAATGCCGCCGCCGCGAAGGCGCTGGCGAGCGAGAATCCCGCCGGGACGGAAAGCCGCAACTATGTGAATGGGGAACGCGGCTTTTCCATTACTTTCCCGGAAGGATGGCAAAAGGACGCCTCGGCCAGCACGGCGGACGGCGTCGTCTATCAGGACCCCGGCGCGGGCGCGGATGTGCGCGTCTTCTGGCAGGACAATCGCGACGGCCAGACGCTGCAGCAGATCGTGGCGAAGGTCAGCAGCGGATCGGAGGGAGTCGACGGCGACTTCATCGGCGACAATGAATATCGCGGCACCGCCAATGACGGCGAAGGCAATAATGTCGCGGTGCGCCTGGTGAAGCAACCGGATGGCGCGATCGTCAGTGCGACCTTCGTCTATCCCGAAATGCTGAGCGAACAATATCAGGCGATCGCCGAAAAGACGCTCGACAGTCTGCGGATAGCCGCCGCCGGGACGCCTGCGGCGAGCGCAGTAGTGGCGGATAATGCCGGGGCGGCGGCGGGAGAATAGGGCCTTCTTCTCCCCTCCTCTTCAGGGGAGGGGATCAAGGGGTGGGGTTTCGCCCCACGGAGCAGGTTAGCCTTCCGGGCGCTACCCCACCCCAACCCCTCCCCTGAAGAGGAGGGGAGAAGAAGGCCCGCACATCACCAAAACCTAAACCGCGCTCAACCCCGCATCGGCCAGCCCGCGCCACAGATGCAGCGCCTGCACGCTTTCCTTCACATCATGCACGCGCACCATCTGCGCGCCCAGTTCCGCCGCACGGAAGGCGAGCGCGACTGAGCCGCCGAGGCGATCGGGCGCGGACGCTTCGTTCGACAGCGCGCCGATGATGCGCTTGCGGCTTCCCGCGAAGAGCAGCGGAACGCCCAGCCCCTGAAAGGTCGCAAGGCCATTCACCAGCGCCAGATTGTCGGCAAGCGCCTTGCCGAATCCCAGGCCCGGATCGACCATGATCCGATCCCGCGCGATGCCTGCGGCGATGCAGGCGTCGATCCGCGCCTCCAGCATGTCGAACACGTCGGCGACGACGTCGGTATAGCCGCCCGGATTGTCATGCGGATCATCGCCCGACGAGGGCGCATGCATCAGGATGACGGGGCAGCCCGAAGCCGCCGCCACCTCCATCGCGCGCGGATCGTGGAGGAGCGCGCTGACATCGTTGATGACCTTCGCGCCCGCCGCGATCGCCGCCTCCATCACCGCCGCCTTGCGCGTGTCGATCGAAACCGGGACGCCCGCAGCGGCCAGCCGTTCGATCACGGGCGCGACGCGGGCGATCTCGTCGCCTTCCCACACTTTGGGCGCGCGTGGACGCGTCGATTCGCCGCCCACGTCGATCAGGGCCGCACCCGCCGCCGCCATGGCGAACCCCGCGTCGGCCGCCGCCTGCGGATCGTCGCTATGCTTGCCGCCGTCGGAGAAACTGTCGGGGGTGATATTGAGGATCGCCATCACCTGCGGCGCATCGAAGCGGATCGTCCGGTCGCCCAGCATGAGCGGCGGCCGGAGCGCGGAGATATGGGCGGCGAGACGGCGGGCGCGCTCAACCAGCGGATCGGGAAGGCTTGCGACGGCAGCGTCGAAATCGGCAACGGGGACTGTGAACCGCGCCAGCCGCACCCCGCCCTTGCGCGCGGTCAGTTCATAGGCTTGGAACCAGATAAGGCCGTTGCTCATGCGCGCCGCCGACCCGTCGGGCAGACCGATGGGCGACGGGACGAACCATGTAGGCTTCAGATAAAGCCGCGCGTCGGCGGGGATTGGAGGCAGCATGGAAAACTCCGTTCGCCCTGAGCTTGTCGAAGGGCCACTCTTTCTTCAAGGAAAAGACAAGGCCCTTCGACTGCCCGCCTGCGGCAGGCGCTCAGGACAGGCTTCGACAAGCTCAGCCCGAACGGGGCTGGGTAAGCTCAGGGCTCGTTCGCCAGCAAATAGGTCTGGCGCAGCGCGTCGATCGGCTTCAGGCCCCCTTCGGCCTCATAATGCCAGAAGGTCCAGCCGTTGCAGCTCGGCGCGTTCTGGAGCGTCGCACCCATCTTGTGGATCGATCCGGTGTCGCCCCCCACGGCGAGCGATCCATCCGCCCGCACCACCGCCTGCCAGCGCCGCTTGGCGTCGGTCAGCACCGCACCGGGCTGGAGATAGCCGGTCTCGACCAGCGTCCCGAACGCGACCTTGGGCTGCTGTCGCGCGGTCTGCATGATGGTGAGCGCCGATTCGTCGAGCGGCAACGCGGCCTCGATCCGCTCCAGCGCGACCTCGATATAATTCTCTTCCCGCTCGATGCCGATCCACTTGCGCCCCAGCCGCTTGGCGACCGCGCCGGTCGTGCCGGTGCCGAAGAAGGGATCGAGCACCACGTCGCCCGGCTTGGTGCAGGCCAGCAGCACGCGATAGAGCAGCGCCTCGGGCTTCTGCGTCGGGTGCGCCTTTGTCCCGTTGCGCTTCAACCGCTCCTGCCCGCCGCAAATCGGCAGCACCCAGTCGGAGCGCATCTGCAACTCGTCGTTGAGCGTCTTCATCGCCTTGTAGTTGAAGGTGTATTTGGCGTCTTCGCCCTGGCTCGCCCAGATCAGCGTCTCATGCGCATTGGTGAAGCGCGTGCCCTTGAAATTGGGCATCGGGTTCGCCTTGCGCCAGATGACGTCGTTGAGGATCCAGAAGCCTTCATCCTGGAGCGCCGTGCCAACGCGGAAGATATTGTGATAGCTGCCGATCACCCAGATGCTGCCATTGGGCTTCAGGATGCGGCGCGCCTGCGCCAGCCATGCCTTGGTGAAGCGGTCATAGGCGCCCAGCGTGTCGAACTTGTCCCAGTCATTGTCGACCGCGTCCACGCGCCCGCCCTCGGGCCGGAACAGGTCGCCGCCCAGCTGGAGATTATAGGGTGGATCGGCGAAGATCATGTCGATGCAGGCGTCGGGCAGCTTCGCCATTTCGGAAATGCAGTCGCCGCGCAACAGGCAGTCGGTCGCGATCCTGGCGGCCTCTATCCCTGCCGGCGCAACCGCCTTTTTCCGCCGCGGTGCGACGCGCTCCATGACACCCATATAAGCAACCCCCGTTCGTTTCGAGGACCAGCGATGAGTCCTCGGGAGTCCGCCGTCAAGATCAGCAACTTAGCTTTCAGGCCTCATATAATGGTTAACATGACCGAGAACGAAGGGAGTAGCCACGACATATTGAGTCCCCTGCGACGGTCGGGACTCCATATGGGGTGGTGTGGCGCAAAAGACTCAGCGGATGGACCGCCTCAACTTTTTTTGGTTAACGTGGTTTCGGCGGTCCAAAACAGGCCGAGACTTGACCAATCCATAATGGGATGGTTATGAATTCGCCATGAATGATGGCACGACCACCGGCGACCGCTCCGCCGCCTGCGACGAACTGTTCAAGGCGCTGGGCGACGGCACCCGCCGCGCCCTGCTCGAATATCTGGTGCGCGAAGGCGAACAGAGCGTCCACGCCCTGACGGCCATATCCGGCGTGTCGCAGCCGATGGTCTCGCGGCATCTGGGGAAGCTGAAGCGCGCAAGGCTGGTGACGTCCCGCCGCTCGGGGCGCGAAACCTATTATACCGCGCGCGTGAAGGGGCTGGCTCCGGTCGTTCAGTGGATGGCGGTCTATGGAGCCCTATGGTCGCAGCGGTTCACCGCGCTGGAGGCGCTCAGCGAAACTGTTTAACGGCAATAGCCTTCCCGCCCGGCGACCACGATCAAGCAGTCCTTCTTTCCCGCGAGATATTTGAAGCCGGTCTCGTCCCCGGTCCCCGGACGGATGGTCAGGTCCGCGCCGTCGCGACGGATGCGGATCGCCTCGCCATCGGCCACGCCGGGATAGTCGGCCTGACGGTCCAGCGTGTCGCGGTTGGCGATGGCGTAATGGCCCGGCTCGCCATCGGGGGAAGGCTGGATGTCGAGGAACAGGCCCTCCGGCCCTGCCCAGCGTCCAACCCACTGATCCGTCGGCAGGCCCACGGCCTCATTTTCCGGCCCGCGCACCAAATCGGGCTCCTCCATCGCCTCCACCGTCGGGGCCTGCGCCATGTTGTTGGCGGCGGCATTGTTTTCGACCGCTTTTGAGCATCCGCCCGCCAGCGCCACGACCAGCAACGCGGGAGCGATCAAGGCCCTCATCTGCCTGCGCACCATCCATCTTTCCCCTTGCAATTCGGCGTCCAAACGGGTGAACGCTGATGTTGGATCCATCGCTGTGGGGAACTGGCGGCCGCTTGGCCGGGGGACAGCATGGTGACGGGAAGAGGATGTGCAACAGAAGTTGGCAGAACGCCCCCACAAGGGCCGGGCCCGGTTCGTCCGGGAAGCCCCTGATGTGCGACGGCAAGCGCTGATCGACGCGACGGCGCGCTGCCTCGCGGAAAAAGGAGTGGGCGCTACATCCGTCCGGGCGATTTGCGCGCGGGCCGGGGTGTCGGCGGGCCTTCTCACCCATTATTTCGACGGCGTCGACGCGCTGATCCTCGCCACCTATCGCGATGTGGGTGAAAAGGTCGCAGCGGCGATGGAGCAGGCCGTGGCCGACGCCGGACCCGATCCGCACGACCGGCTATGGGCCTATCTGCGCGCCAATTTCATGCCGCCGGTGCTGGACCCCAATCTGCTGGCGACCTGGATTTCCTTCTGGAGCCTGGTGAAGACCAGTCCGGAAATCGCGGCGACCCATGCCGAAACCTATGGCGGCTCGCGCGAACGGCTGGAGGTGCTGCTTAGGGAGGCCGCGCCGCAGATGCCCCGCCCCGCCGCCCGCGTGGCCGCGATAGCGCTGACCGCCATGGTGGACGGATTGTGGCTGGAACTGTGCCTGGATTCATCGACCTTCTCGACCGAAGAGGCGCTCGCGATGGTTCATGAGGCGATGACCTACATCGTCAACAAACCCAGAGACGGTTCGATCGATCAATAAGGCGGGCTGTGATCGCTTTTCTCAATCCCTGCCGGTGAGAAAAGCAATTTCCCCCGACTCACCCCCTCCCCTACACAGGCCCGGCATCAGCAACCCCTCAGAAGGAACTGGAAAGCCCATGGCTCTCATCAACACCCCTATCAAGCCGTTCAAGGCCACCGCGTTCAAGGACGGCAAGTTCGTCGACGTCACCGACGAAAATGTGAAGGGCAAGTGGGCGATCTTCTTCTTCTACCCCGCCGACTTCACCTTCGTCTGCCCGACCGAGTTGGAAGACCTGGCCGGCATCTACCCGACGCTGCAAAAGCTGAACGTCGAAGTCTATTCGGTGTCGACCGACACGCATTTCAGCCACAAGGCTTGGCACGATACCTCGCCCGCGATCGGCAAGATCAACTATTACATGCTGGGCGACCAGTCGGGCCAGATCACCAATAATTTCGACGTGATGCGTCCGGGCGTCGGCCTGGCTGACCGCGCGACCTTCCTGGTCGATCCTGAAGGCGTGATCCAGTTCATGGAAATCACTTCCGAAGGCGTGGGCCGCAACGCAACCGAACTGCTCCGCAAGGTCAAGGCCGCGCAATATGTCGCCGCTCACCCCGGCGAAGTGTGCCCGGCCAAGTGGGAAGAAGGCGAAGAAACGCTGGCTCCCTCGCTCGACCTCGTCGGCAAGATCTAACTGACACGCGCCTTTCGCCGGGCCGGGTCGAGCAATTCCCCGGTCCGGCGGGGCCATTATATACAACGCGCTCCTGCGAAGGCAGGAGCCCAGAGCGCCAAGTCGCGCACATACCCTGGGCTCCTGCTTCCGCAGGAGCACGATGAACTAAAACCGCACAGCTTCCCCGCAAAACGCCGGATCTTCGGGTCGCACCATCCCGACGAGCGGACAGCCGCGCCCCGGGTCGGCGCGCCCAACCCAAGGAGAACAAGATGTTGGACGCAAATCTCAAGGGCCAGCTAAAGGCCTATATGGCGAACATCACGCAGCCGATCGAGCTGGTGGCGTCGCTGGACGAAGGCGCGAAGTCGCGCGAACTGGAAGGCCTGCTGAACGAGATCACGGAGCTTTCGGACAAGGTTTCGCTCGTGCTGGCGGGGCATGACAAGCGCACGCCCAGCTTCCTGATCCGCCGCGTCGGCACCGACATCGGCGTACGCTTCGCCGGCATCCCGATGGGGCATGAGTTCACATCGCTGGTGCTGGCGCTCCTCCAGGTAGGCGGCCACCCGTCGAAGGCGGCGCAGGACCTCATCGAGCAGATCAAGAATCTGGACGGCGACTTCGCCTTCGAAACCTATTTCTCTTTGTCGTGCCAGAACTGCCCCGACGTGGTGCAGGCGCTCAACCTGATGAGCGTCCTCAACCCCCGCATCAGCCACGTCGCCATCGACGGCGCGCTGTTCAAGGATGAGGTGGAAGCGCGCAAGGTCATGGCGGTTCCCACCGTCTTCCTGAACGGCGAACCCTTCGCGAGCGGCCGGATGGAACTGGAGCAGATCGTCGCGAAGATCGACAGCGGCGCGGCGACCCGCGCGGCGGAGAAGATCAAGGCGCAGGACCCGTTCGAAGTGCTGGTGATCGGCGGCGGCCCCGCCGGCGCGGCGTCGGCCATCTATGCGGCACGCAAGGGCATCCGCACCGGCGTCGCGGCGGAGCGTTTCGGCGGGCAGGTGCTCGACACCATGGATATCGAGAATTTCGTCTCGGTCAGCCGCACCGAAGGCCCCAAGCTGGCCTCCGCTCTGGAGGCGCACGTCAAGGATTATGACGTCGAGATCATGAACCTGCAAAAAGCCGCGAAGCTGATCCCGGCCCGCACCGAAGGCGACTATCATGAGGTCGTGCTGGAAAATGGCGCGTCATTGAAAGGCCGCACCGTCATCCTCTCCACCGGCGCGCGCTGGCGGCAGATGGGCGTGCCGGGCGAGGACGAATATCGCAACAAGGGCGTGGCATACTGCCCGCACTGCGACGGCCCGCTCTTCAAGGGCAAGCGCGTGGCGGTGATCGGCGGCGGCAACAGCGGCGTCGAAGCGGCGATCGACCTTGCCGGCATCGTAGCCCATGTGACGCTGATCGAGTTCGACAGCCAGCTGCGCGCCGACGCGGTGCTTCAGCGCAAGCTCGCCAGCCTGCCCAATGTGCGCGTCATCACCTCGGCGCTCACCACCAAGGTGGAGGGCAATGGCGAGAAGGTCACGGGCCTTAGCTACAAGGACCGCAACCACGGCACGGAGCATGACGTCGAGCTGGAGGGCATTTTCGTCCAGATCGGCCTCGTCCCCAACACCGAATGGCTGAAGGACGCGATCGCCCTTTCCCCGCGCGGCGAGATCGAGATCGACGCGCGTGGCGAGACAAGCCAGCCGGGCATATTCGCCGCTGGCGATTGCACCACCGTGCCTTATAAGCAGATCGTCATCGCCATGGGCGCGGGCTCAACGGCCGCGCTCTCCGCCTTCGACTACCTCATCCGCCTGCCCTCTTCGGAAGAAACGGCGGAAGCCGAGGCAGCCTGACAGGACAACCTCCCGAGCGGGGGGTTGGGGAAGCGGTCGGTCCCAGGCCGGACCGGCCGCTTCTTTTATGGGGAGTTGGCTGCTCACGGGTGACTCCGGGGGCGCGTGATGTAGTTGCACGGAATCGGAAGCGCGGCGATAGAGAGAGGTCGGCTGACAACGACCAGTTTCAGTCATTCGTGCCGGATGAAGCCGCGATCAAAACTTACCCGAACTGTGGCTACTCCCAAGAGAAGATGGTACGCAATTTGCAGTTAGATGGTAACTGCCCCTCCTCAAATAGCTTCACCCGATCAATTGCATCCAACTGTTGTGGGGTGAACGGTTCTGGCGATGTGAAATAGGCAGCGCCATGTGCTCCATTCCAGATCACTATCTGGTAGAGGCCTTCCACTCGCTTTTGTGCAAATCGTGCAGGATTGTTGGAAGAACGAGCCTTAACAATCCGCCCTTTAGGGCGACCGGCCCAGCCTATTCCATACACTTCGAGGGTTCCGAAAACGCCTTCCCAGCGGAAGCGCCCGCCGTGCATCCCACCTTCAAAAGTCGTGACCGTCTCGCCATCTCGAAGGTCGATTATCGGCGAATAGCCACAGAAACGCCCCGGCCCCACAATATCGCTGGCGTTCGTCGGAGTGACGAAAAGCATGGAAAGCATCACTGCCGCCGCAACTACTATCCTCATGCTCGCCTCATCAGGTAATTCGAACGGCTGCATAACGCTTTACAATCCCACAGGGGAAGGTCCGCAATCCACCCAAACCAGCCCACTCACCCAGCCTTACCGCTGCCGCAACCTCGGTCGAAAAACCGCCGGATCAATCGCCAGCATCGGACCATCCGCGCCGCCCTCCCCCAGGTCCAGCGCCGCCTGCTGAACAGGCTTCGTCTCAACCCCCGGCGTAAAGGTGACGATCGCCGTCCCCGGATCGTTCAGCACCAGCGCGTCCAGCATCAGCGCGGGTCCCAGCTCATCCGCGTTCACCCGCACCAGCGTCCCGATCTGCGTCAGCGCGAACAGCTTGCGGGCGAAGGCGGTCGGCAGGCGGATGCAACCATGGCTCGCCGGATAGCCCGGATTATGTCCCGCATGCAGCGCGACGCCGTCCCAGGTCAGCCGCTGCATGAAGGGCATCGGCGCATTGCTGTAGAGGTTGGAGCGATGCCATTCCCGTTTTTGCAAGATCGGGAATTCGCCGGTCGGCGTGCGATGCCCCTGCGCGCCGGTCGATACGCTGGCGACGCCGATCAGCCGGTCGCCGCTATAGACATGGATCATCTGCCGCTCGATGCTGATGATCAGGTAGAGCGGCCCCTGCTGCGGCTCTTCGACCAGCCAGCGATAGGCCCCCGGTCCGAGCGGCGCTTCATCCTGCGCGCGGGCCGGCTGAGCCAGCGCCAGCAGCGGAAAAGCGAAAAGCGCCAGCAGGACGCGGTGAGAGGCCATAAGCCTTTCTTAACCATAAGTGGCGGCGACGCCAGTCCCCCGTCGTCGGCCGATATCCCATGGTGGGACAGCGCGGAGATTGTCCTACATTACGCCCATCGTGATAAGGTGAGATCGGAATCACCCACCTCCGTTCGGGCTGAGCCTGTCGAAGCCCACTTCTTCTTGGAGAGAAGTGGAGCCCTTCGACAAGCTCAGGGCGAATGGGAGGAAAACTGATCCCGCCCTCACACATGATGCCTCGCCCCCATCGCGTCACTTATGTCACCCAAACCCTACAGCAGCACCAGTTGCGCCACCGGCGCGAAGCTGCGGCGGTGTAGGGGGGTCGGCCCATGCTCGCGCAGCGCGGCCAGGTGCATGCGGCTGCCATAGCCCTTGTTGCTTTCCCAGCCATAATGGGGATGCAGCGCGGCGGCCTCCACCATCATGCGGTCCCGCGCTTCCTTGGCCAGGATCGATGCGGCGGCGATGGACAGGCATTTTGCGTCGCCCTCCACCACGGCGGTCGCGGCCCAGCGCCATTGCGGGCAGCGATTGCCGTCCACCAGCACATGGGCGCAATCATGGGCCAGCGCCTCCATCGCGCGGGTCATGGCCAGCATCGTCGCCCACAATATGTTGATGCTGTCGATCTCCTCCACGGACGCGACGCCGATGCCCCAGCAGAGCGCGCGCGCCTTTATCTCGCGCTCCAGCACGGCGCGGCGGGCGGCGGTCAGCTGCTTGCTGTCGTTGAGACCGTCGGGGCAATCCTCCTGCCGCAGGATGACGGCGGCGGCGACCACCGGCCCCGCGAGCGGCCCCCTCCCCGCCTCATCCACGCCGGCGACGAGGCCGGGATGATGCCGCAGCTCATGCGCGAAATCAGGCATGGGCGTGGAACCCGAACGGCGACCCCATCGGCCCGTGACCGTGGCCCAGGCCGGGGGCCAGGGTCAGCGCCTCGCGCACATATTTGCGGGCGCGCTCGATCGCGTCGATCAGGTCCCAGCCCTGCCCGAGCCCAGTGGCGATGGCGCTGGCGAGCGTGCAGCCGGTGCCATGGGTGTGCGGCGTGTCGATGCGCAGATCAAACCAACCATGCTCGCGCCAGCCGCCTGAGTCTTGTTCATACAAGAAATCAAAGACCAACTTAGCGTTATCATAATCAAACGGCATGCCATCTACTGATGTTCCGTAGGTCCGACCATGCAGTATCAGATGCCCGCCCTTTACAAGAACGGCATTGCTCCCTGTCTTGCTCATCAACACTTCGGCTGCCTCTTGAATGGCGACCTCATCCTGAATCGAACGTCCAACCAAGGCCTCCAATTCCGGCAAGTTAGGCGTGACCAGCGTGGCGATCGCCATCAGCCGTTCGAAGGCGGCGATGGTCGCGTCATCGGCCAGCGCCGATCCGCTGGTGGCGACCATGACCGGATCGAAGACGATGGGTACGCCGTCCAGCGCCGCGAGGCGATCGGCGACGGCGGCGGCGGTTTCGGCCGATCCGATCATGCCGATTTTCACCGCGTCGACGCCGATGTCGCTGATGACGCTTTCCATCTGCTGGAGCACCATGTCGGTGGGGATCGGGTGGACGCCCTGAACGCCGAGCGTGTTCTGCGCGGTGATCGCGGTGATCGCCGTCATGCCATGGCCGCCGAGCAGCGTCACCGTCCGGATATCCGCCTGAACGCCCGCGCCGCCGCCGCTGTCCGACCCGGCGATGATGAGGATGCGGGCCGGGGTCATGCCTTGTGGAAACACTGTGTCGAAGCAGGATGGCGGACGAGCGCGTCGCCGCTACGGGTCGGACGGTCCATCAGCTCCCCGCCGCAATTGGGGCAACGGTCGTCCAGTCCTTCGGCGCAGGGCGCGCAGAAGGTGCATTCGAACGAACAGATGAACGCGCCCGGCTCATCGGCCGGCAGGTCAGCGCCGCAACGCTCGCAATCCGGGCGCATCTCAAGCATCAAATATCTCCGTCATTCCCGCGAAGGCGGGAACCCATCTCCGGCCATCGCGTCCAGACCATTCTTAGGGGAGATGGATTCCCGCCTCCGCGGGAATGACAGTAAAAATTCAGGATCACGCCGTCAC
>DASVOF010000144.1:0-2342 GCA_036383495.1 Sphingobium sp.
CCCGCCTGCGGCTTCCTCCCCAACAACTAGCCAACTTAACCCCATCAGCCCGGCGCAGGCGTCCGCTTCAGCTTCGCAAGCGCAGAACAGGCTAGCCGCCCCCGTCGCCGCGGCAACCCCAGCCAATCCGCCCGTGCGCCAGCAGCCCGATCCCGAAGCAACCCGCACGCTCGCCGACATCATTCACGCTATCGACGTGCCGGACAGCGAGCGTCAGTCGAAAGTCGCCGCCGTCGACCTGTCCGAAATAGAGGCGATCCAGAACAATCGCCGGGCCGAGCGACAGGCGGCTGCCGACAAGGCGAAAAAGACGGCGGCGGCCAAGGCGAAGGCCGAAGCCGACGCCAAGGCGAAAAAGCTGGCAGAGGAAAAGGCCCGGCTCGCCGCCAATCCTTCACGCAACTGGGTTCAGGTCGGCACGGGCGCCAGTCGATCCGCCCTGGAATTCACCCTCAAGGGCCTTCGCCGCAAATATGACGATATCGCGCCGCAGGATGGTTGGCTGGCAAGCTGGGGCCGCACCAACCGCCTGCTGATCGGTCCCTTCGCCAGCTTCACCCGCGCGAAGGCGGTGGAATCGAAGCTCAAGGCGGCGGGAGCCGACGTCTTTGCGTGGAAGAGCGACGCCGGGGAACTGGTCGAGCGGCTCGGGGGCAAGTAGAGGGCCGTCCATGACGACGCTCGCCCCCTATGCCTGCCATCCCGACCGGAGCCGTGGCCGCCTCCACGCCGAGCCGGGCGGAGAGGTGCGGGGTCCGCGCGACATCTTTCAGCGCGACCGCGACCGCATCATCCATTCGATCGCCTTCCGCCGTCTGCGGCACAAGACGCAGGTGTTCGTGTCGCCCGACGGCGATCATTTCCGAGTCCGCCTGACCCACAGTCTGGAGGTCGCGCAGATTGGCCGCACCACCGCCCGCACGCTCGGCCTCAACGAAGATCTGACCGAGGCGCTCTGCCTCGCCCATGATATCGGCCATCCGCCCTTCGGTCATGCCGGCGAGGATGCGCTGGAGGCGGCGCTCGACGGCCATGGCGGCTTCGATCACAATGCGCACACCCTGCGCACGCTGATGCTGCTGGAATCGCCTTATCCCCTTTTCCCCGGCCTCAACCTCAGCTGGGAAATGCTGGAGGGGCTCGCCAAGCATAATGGCCCGATCGACCAACCCGGATGGGCGATGCGGGAAGTCGATGCGCTGTTTCCGATGGATCTCGCCACCCATGCCTCGCTGGAGGCGCAGCTTGCGGCGATCGCGGACGACATCGCCTATGACAATCACGACATAGACGACGGCCTGCGCGCGGATATGCTGACGCTGGACGAGCTGCTCAGCGTGCCGCTGGTGAAGACGTGCTGGGATCGCGTGCGCGCCCGCTATCCCGACGTGCCGCAGGACAGGCTGCTGCGCGAACTGGTGCGCGAGCAGATCGGCGTCATGGCCAATGACCTGATCGCCTCGACACGCGAGAATATCGCGCAGTCGGGGGTGGAGACGGTCGACGACGTGCGCGCTGCGGGACGGGCGCTGGTCGGCTTCTCGCCTGACCTCGCCGCGCAGGAGCGGGACCTCAAACGCTTCATGTACGCCAATCTCTATCACCATCCCTTGCAGCTTGCGGCGGCCAATCGCGCGAGGGTGATCATCACCGATCTATTCCGCGCCTATCGGCAACAGCCCGACCTGTTGCCCGAGGAGTGGCGCGGCGCCTGCGCGCTGGAGGAACCCCATCGCAGCCGTCACATCGCCGACTTCATCGCCGGCATGACGGATCGCTACGCCGAAAGGCGGCATGCGGAGATTTTCGGCGAAGTCGCCTTCGCCTGAGAGCGGCTGGCGACGGGGGAGGGAACCGATTGAGCGATTGACGCGGGGCTGTGTTTCCCGCAAGGGATTGGGGTCCCCGGTGCCGAAGGATTCGGCTCCGGACATGATGCGGGAGAGCATGGGAAGCCTTACAGGCCACCCCGTCGCCGAAGGAGCAACCGCCCCGGAATCTCTCAGGCCAAAGGACCGCATCATGGGCAGGCGCTCTGGAAAGCGGACGGTTCAATCCGTCCCACCGAAGGGGTAAGCCATCCGGTCGTTTGGCCGGTGGTCAAAGCTCTCAGGTTCCGTGACAGAGGGGGTGGCAGACGCGATGGGTCCGATTCAGGGCTCAGGCGTTCGTCGCCCATAACCTCGCACGGAAAGGCCGCTCCCAATGTCCGGCAATGACGACATCGCCACCATCGAAGAAGAATTGCCGCTGCTGGAGCTGCCGCTCGACGCGTGGCACCGCGCGAAGGGCGCGCGCATGGTCGGTTTCGCCGGCTATCACATGCCGATCCAATATGAAGG
>DASVOF010000145.1:0-57985 GCA_036383495.1 Sphingobium sp.
AACCGCCGCGCCTGAATCGACGAGGAGGACGGCGCCTTGGGAGGCGCGGCTTTCTGCTTCTCCGCCACTGCTTCCACCACTTCGTCGATCACTGTCGCCACGTCGCCTGCACCTGTTTGTTCGCTTTCACGAAAATCCATACGAACCCCCAATGTTCCTGTTCCGTTCGATTCGGTCAAGCCCTCCGGACGGACCGGACGAGCAAGCAATCAACCGAACCCAAGCGCGGGACGGAAATTGGGTTCCACAGATGGATCGCAAGGGCGAAAACTCCCTTAGCCCGGATCGCGTCCCAGCCTTGGCAATCACAATCTGTTGGGTAACCCCCGTTAACCCGATACAAGGGATAGTGCCACAGCCTCAAAAGCTTGCAAGGGGGTAAATGACAGTTCGGGGACTCAGGTCGCCGCCAGCGGCGCTCCTTTGACCGACCTTTCGCCACGCCGCATCGCAGCGACGCACGGACTTCTACCGCTCGCGCAAAAGGCAAGAGGGACAATATGCGAACGAAAATAAATTTCGCTTGGGTCTCCGAATCTGTGGATAGTTTGTGGACGGCTGCTTTGGTGGCGGATCGGCACTAGATATTGTGGTGGAGGGTCCATGTTCAGCGCCCCCAACGTCATGCCAGCGCAAGCTGGCATCTCAGGCGAGAAGGCGCGACATAGCCTCACGAGATCCCAGCTTGCGCTGGGATGACGGGGACCAAGCGAGGTGCGCCATGATTCTCTACTACCACCCCCTCTCCTCCTACTGCTGGAAGGTGCTGATCGCGCTCTATGAGAACGACACGCCGTTCGAGCCGAAAATGCTGGAAGATCCCGGAGTCGCCGACGCCTGGCTCGCGCTCTGGCCCGTGGGCAAATTCCCGGTGCTGCGCGACGAGGCGCGCGACCGCACATTGGGCGAGGCGAGCATCATCGTCGAATATCTGGGCCAGCATCGCCCCGGCCCCTTTCGCCCGATTCCCGATGAGGCGGACCAGGCACTGGAAGTGCGCCTCATGGACCGGCTGTTCGACAATTATGTGATGGGGCCGATGCAGACGATCGTCGCAGACCGCCTGCGCGCGCAAGAATCGCGTGATCCGTTCGGCGTCGACCAGGCGCGGCTGATGCTGGGCAAGGCTTATGCGCAGCTGGAAGAACGGATGGCCGGTCGGACCTGGGCGGCGGGGGAGGCGTTCACCCTGGCTGATTGCGCGGCGGCCCCCGCGCTCTTCTACGCCGACAAGGTCGAGCCGATGCGCGGCGGCTTTCCAACGCTGGCGGCCTATCTCGACCGGCTGGAGGCGCGGCCAAGCTTTGCGCGCGTGCTGGAGGAGAAGGAACCGTGGTGGCGGAACTTCCCCTTCGCGGACGGGTGAAACTGGACTCGAGCCTGAATCCCGATTAGCCGCGCGGGCAGGGACGACAATTGGGAATTCAGGCAAGATGACCGTCATCAAGACCGCCGATCTGATCGAGAGCGTCGCCGACGCGCTCCAGTTCATCAGCTATTATCATCCGATGGATTATATCCGCGCGCTGGGCAAAGCCTATGAGGCGGAGGCGAATCCGGCGGCCAAGGACGCCATCGCCCAGATCCTGACCAACAGCCGCATGTGCGCCGAAGGGCACCGTCCGATCTGCCAGGACACCGGCATCGTCAACGTCTTCGTGAAGTGGGGCATGGACTGCCGCCTCGACGACAACAGCCGATCCATGCAGGAGGTCGTCGACGAGGGCGTGCGCCGCGCTTACCTGAACCCCGAGAACCGGCTGCGCGCCTCGATCCTGCGCGACCCGGCCTTTTCGCGCCAGAACACGAAGGACAACACGCCCTGCGTGCTGAATGTCGAACTGGTGCCGGGCGACAAGGTGATCGTCGATGTCGCGGCCAAGGGCGGCGGCTCGGAGAACAAGACCAAGTTCAAGATGATGAACCCCAGCGATTCGATCGTCGACTGGGTGCTGGAGATGATCCCGCAGATGGGAGCGGGCTGGTGCCCCCCTGGCATGCTGGGCATCGGCATCGGCGGCACGGCGGAAAAGGCGGTGGCGCTGGCCAAGGAATCGCTGATGGAGCCCATCGACATGGGCGAGTTGAAGGCGCGCGGGCCGCAGAACGACATTGAGCGGATGCGGATCGAGATCTTCGACAAGGTCAACGCGCTGGGCATCGGCGCGCAGGGCTTGGGCGGGCTTTCGACCATCCTTGACGTGAAGATCTACGATTATCCCTGCCATGCGGCGGGCAAGCCGGTGGCGATGATCCCCAATTGCGCCGCCACGCGCCACGCGCATTTCTCGCTCGACGGGTCGGGTCCCGCCTATCTGGAAGCGCCCAAGCTGTCCGAATGGCCGCAGGTCGACTGGAAGCCCAGCAAGGAAGCGATCCGCGTCGACCTCGACAATCTGACGCCGGAAGTCGTGCAGAGCTGGAAGCATGGCGACCGCCTGCTCTTGAACGGCAAGATGCTGACCGGGCGCGACGCGGCGCACAAGCGCATCGCCGATATGCTGGCCGCGGGCGAACAGCTGCCGGTCGATTTCAAGGGCCGCGTCATTTATTATGTCGGTCCGGTCGATCCGGTGCGCGACGAGGTGGTCGGCCCCGCCGGCCCCACCACCGCGACCCGCATGGACAAGTTCATGGACATGATGCTGGAACAGGGCCTCGCCGCCTGCGTCGGCAAGGCGGAGCGCGGCCCGGCGGCGACAGACAGCATCGCGAAGCACAAGAGCGCCTATCTGATGGCGGTCGGCGGCGCGGCCTATCTGGTCGCCCGCGCGATCAAGGGCGCGAAGGTGGTCGGCTTCGAGGATCTGGGCATGGAGGCTATCTACGAGTTCGATGTGCAGGACATGCCCGTCACCGTCGCCGTGGACAGCGAAGGCCAGAACGTCCACCGCCTCGCCCCGCTGGTGTGGCAGGAGAAGATCAAGAGGGAAGGGCTGCTCGAAGGGGCGTGAGCTTCCGCTAAATCCTCCCCATCGCAAGATGGGGAGGGGGACCGGCCGCAGGCTGGTGGAGGGGAAATCGCGATGCCTCCGAAAAGGAAAACTGTTGATCGGGCGAGGAGTTTAAGGCGCGCCCTTACCCCGCCCGAAATCGCGCTGTGGCAGTGGATGCGGGGACGGCCGAGCGGACTGAAGTTCCGGCGGCAGCACCCGGTCGGACCTTATGTGCTCGACTTCTACTGCGCCTCCGCGCGGCTAGCGGTGGAGGTCGACGGTAGCTTCCATGACGTCGCAGAGCAGGTCGCGCATGACGAGCGTAGGGATGCTTGGTTGCGTTCGCAGGGTATTAGAGTGCTGAGGATCAAAGCTGCCGATGTGCTGGGCGATCTCGAAAGCGTGACGCGGCATATCCTGCACCATTGTTGCGCCATTTCTCCTCCGTCAGCGCTACGCGCCGCCACCTCCCCATCTGACGATGGGGAGGATTAGGTGATGCCCATCTGGCTACCGGCAACCCTGCTGGCCGGGGCGATGCAAGCATGGCGCACCGCTATCCAGCGGCGCGTCAGTCATAGTCTGTCGGTCAACGCCGCAGGGCTGGTGCGTTATCTCTACGGACTGCCCTTCGCTTTGCTGCTGCTCGGCGCATATCGGTGGCTCTTTCCCGCGCCCCTGCCCAGCCCCGATCCGCTGCTCCTCCTCTTCTGCGCGGCGGGCGGCCTCGCGCAGATCATCGCCACCAACCTGCTCATCATGGCCTTCGCCCATCGCAACTTCGTCGTGGGCACCGCCTATTCGAAGACGGAGGCGGTGCAGGGCGCCATCCTTTCCTTCCTGCTGATGGGCGAGCGATTGAGTCCGCTGGCATGGATCGGCATAGGCTGCGGCGTCATGGGCGTGATGCTGTTGTCGACCGGCGGCAAGCGCATGGGGCCTGCCGACTTCGTAAGGGCGCTCGGCCAGCCGGCGGCGCTCACCGGCATCGCGTCGGGATTCTTCTTCGCGCTGACCGCGATCTCCATCCGGCGCGCCACGCAGGAAGTGGGCGGAACGGACCCGATCCTCGCCGCGCTGATCGTGCTGGCCGTCACGGTGACGCTCCAGACGCTGATGCAGGGCGGCTATCTGCTCCTGCGCGAACCTGCCGAAATGAGGAAGGTGCTGAACAGCTGGCGCATCTGCGGCCAGGTAGGCTTTCTGTCGACCATCGGTTCGGCCTGCTGGTTCACCGGCTTCGCCACCGCCCCGGTCGCGCTGGTGCGGATCGTCGGGCAGGTGGAAGTCGCCTTCACGCTCGGCTTTGGCCATTTCTACCTGGGCGAGCGCATGAGCAGCAGTGAAGTGACCGGCCTGCTGCTGGTCGTCAGCGGCGTGGTGCTGGCATTGATGGGCGCGCTGTAACGCCCCCCTTGCCGCGCGGCGGCAGGGCGTTATGTGCCTTTGCCAAGTTCATTGCGGGAGACGGCATGGGTCGCATCGTCGGGAAAATCGTGAAAGCAGCGGGCGTTACGCTGCTGTTCCTGGTCATCGCCCTGTGCCTGGCGGTCACCATCGTCCCGCCCTTCCTCGACCGCATCTATTATGAGGGTCCGGTCAGCCGCCATTATGACGGGGCACGATTCTTCAACCCCGATGGCGAAATCCACTTTTCCGCGCCGCCTGGAAGCCAACGGCGCGGCTTCATCGCGCGCTGGCTGATGGGGCAGGACGACCGGCCGAAATGGCCCGATGCGGTGGCGGTCAAGCCGACCCGCCCCGCGCCCTTCGCCGCGCCGCGCGGCATGGTGGCGACCTGGGTCGGCCATGCGACAGTGCTGGTGCAGGCGGCGGGGATCAACATCCTGACCGACCCGATCTGGTCGGACTATGCCAGCCCCTTCCCCCCGCTGGGGCCGAAGCGGGTGGCGCAGCCGGGCGTGCGTTTTGAGGATCTGCCGAAGATCGACCTCATCGTCATCAGCCACAATCATTACGACCATATGGACATTCCCACGCTCAGGAAGCTGTGGGAGCGCGACCGGCCCAGGATCATCACCAGCCTGGGCAATGAGGCTATCCTGAAGGACAATGGCATCCCCGCGACGGCGCTGGATTGGGGCCAGTCGATCAGCGGCGCGGCACTGGGCGGTCTGGGCCGCGACACGGTGATCCAGTGCGAGAATTACGAACATTGCCCCGATTACCGCGTCCATGTGCTGCGCAACCATCACTGGAGCAGCCGCTGGGGCACGGACCGCAGCCGGGCGCTCTGGTCGAGCTTCGTGATCGAGACGCGGGCGGGCAACATCTTCTTCGCCGGCGACACGGGTGCGGGCGACATGGCCTGGCCGCAGGAAGCGGCGCGGCTGGGGCCGATCCGGCTGGCGCTGATCCCGATCGGCGCCTTCCGCTTCTGGCCGGGACAGATGGAATCGGACTCGCATATCGGGCCGGAGCGCGCGGTGCAGGTGTTCGAAAAGCTGAAGGCGTCCACCGCAATCCCCATCCACTGGGGGACATTCCGCCTGTCCTACGAACAATGGAGCACGCCGCCGCGCATGCTGGAACTCTATCTGCGCTGCGAGGGCATCGCGCGGCAACGGTTCGCGCCGCTGCGCATCGGGCAGTCGATTCTCGTGCCGGGCTATTCGGCGGTCGAGCGGGGGCGAAAGCGCTGCGACCGGCCAGCGATCAGGGCGCTGGAATGACCGTCCCGCTGCGGCAGACAAACCGCCTTAGCAATCGCCAAGGCGCGTAATGTCGCGGCGACCGGATGCCACCAGCAGATAATTGCCGCCGGTCTTTTCGGTGAGTCGGACAATCGCCTGAATATCGAAACGGACGCTATTGGGTCCGGCCGTGCCATTGCCTCGCGCGGTGATCAGCATATCGTTCCGCTCATCGCGCGGACGA
Organism: Sphingobium sp.; assembly: GCA_036383495.1. Taxonomy (GTDB): domain Bacteria; phylum Pseudomonadota; class Alphaproteobacteria; order Sphingomonadales; family Sphingomonadaceae; genus Sphingobium. The sequence continues at coordinate 5,835 of DASVOF010000145.1, forward strand.
CAGCGGGCCAACAGGGCGATCTCCGCTCCTTGCGAGTCAAACTGGTCGATCTCGCAGCTTGCAAATGTATCATTGAGGCGCGCTTGCATTTCCGCTCGGTCGCGCGGACGCGGCTCGCCGCAATAGCGGTCTTCCTTGGCGAATTTGGCAAAAGTGCTGCGTAGCTCAGGCGGGATCTCATCCTCCTTAAGCGCACGGTCGTTGACACGCACGCCGGTCAGCACGGTGCTGTCGCGCCATTGGCCGAGGCGCGGCGGATTGGCCGGATCGTCCTGCGGCCGTGCGCAGCTGCCAAGCGTCAGCGCCCCCATCATGATAATCCCTGTCGCTCGCATGTCCGCCCTCCTGCAAAAGAGGGAATAAGCGGATATGTTTTTCAATAGTTTAAAGCGACATCAACCCGCATCCATCGCCCTCAACATCGCGCGATAATTATCGCCCGTCATCGTGGCGAGATATTCGGCCTGCATCTCGGCGGTGAGAAGTTCGACCATCTGCCGCCCCTCGATCCACAGCTCGATCACGCCGAACGCCCCGCCACGCTTGCGATATTTGGCGGGCCAGCCTTCGCGCGTGGCGATCACCATCACCTCCGACTCGCTGAGTGGCGTGGCGATGGCGGCATGGGTGGCGGTGAAGCGCGTTTCGCCGCAGCGCTCGCCGGTGGCGTCTGCATCGCCTTCCTCCTCGCGCAGGACAGTGTCGATGGGGTAGACCTCTATCGCCGTGCCGCGGTCATCGCCCGCCAGCGCAATCCAGCTTCCCGGCGTCACCGGCGGGAAGGGAAACGCCTCGCCGCGCCAGAATTCCGCGATGACCTGTGCGACATGCTGCGGATCATGGGCTGCGATCGATAGATGAAACAGCATACAAACGACTCCTCCGTGCCAGAGGTGGGCGCCCAATGGACCATGGCGCAACAGGGACTGCTTCGCATTGGCGATTTCGGATTGGGCCTGCCCTCCGCGCCCTCCCCCATGGTCAGGATTTGGCGCAGGTGTCCGCGACCCACTTGCCGGTGGTCTTCGCCTTCATGCTCATGTCCATGCCATTGGGCGCGCCGGTCATCTTCATGTCCATGTGCATTTCATAGCTTTCCGGCGCATAGCTGCCGGACATGACGGCGTTCATCGCGCCATGCTGCGACTTGCAGGCGATTTCGCCCTTCACCTCGCCGCCGCTGGCGTCGAAGCCCTTATAGGTGCAGTCCTTATTCTCCTGCCCTGAGAACATCTTGCCGTCGGGATTGGCCGCTTCTTCCGGCGAGACGCAATATTTGATGGCGGTGCGGCTCATCATCTTCTTCATTTGCTCTTCCATCTGGTCGCCGCCGCCGGGCATGTTCGGCATGTCGATGTCTTCGAGCGTGTAGGCCCCTTCCCACTGGCCGGGCTTGAGCTGCACCTTGCGCACTTCCTGGCGGACTTCTTCCTTCGTCTGCGGTTCGCCCGAAGGCTTTTCACCGCATCCGGCGAGCAGCAGCGTGGCGGTCGTGCAAAGCACGGTCACAATGGCCTTCTTCATGGTCGGGCATCCCCTGTTGTTGCGGGCGGAACCATATCAAGCGGATCGGGCCAAGGGAATCCTTCGCCGCACCGCGCGGATCAGCGGGCGAGCGCCTGCGCCTCCGCCGCGCAGCCGGGCATGTCGCCGGCGGGCCGGGCGCGCAGCTTCGCAACCTCGGTCCGCGCGGCGGCCAGATCGGCGGTGAAGGCCGGATCGGCATTGAGGCGCATCACCGTGGCGGTCGCGAAGACGCGGCCTTCCTCTATATCGCTGAGCCAATGCACGTTGCAGATGCGGCGACTGTCGCCAAAGGCGCGCCCCCGCGCTATCAGCCGGGCGGCGCGATCGGGCATGAGTTCCGCCAGGATCAGGCTGGTTCCATAGCCGATCGCACTGTGGCCGGAGGGATAGGAACCGTTGCGGCGGAGCGCCGCGTCCGAGGTCGGCGTGCAGTTGGGCTGGCCGTTTTCCATGAACGGACGTGCACGCTGGTAGCGCGCCTTCACCTCGTCGCTCGCCATGCCCAGATCGGCCATGGCGCGGCCCAGCAATCGTTCGAGGGCGGGCGCGTGGCCCTTGTCGATCGGAAAGCCGGCCGTGCAGGAAAAGGCGGCGGCGGCGCGGCCGGGGCGCAAGTCCGCATCCGCCGTCGCGAGGTCCCAGCGCGGGCTGCCGCGCAGCGCCAGGGCGGCGGCGGCGGCTTCCTTGTCACGCGCCAGTGATGCGGACCCGTCGGCGGGCGGCGGGGGAACCAGGTCGAGCCCGCCGGGCAGCGCGCCTCCACCAAGATAGCCCGATCCAAGCGGCGATATGCCCTGAGAGGTGGACGGCGGCGCATTCCCTTCCGTCATCGCGCATCCCGGCAGCAGGGCCAGCAACGCCAGGGAAAAAGCCATCGTCCGCATATATCCTCCCGATCTGTTTAAGAGCTTGCATGCCCGCGCATTGCTGCGGCGCTGGACCATGCCCATATTGGCGCGCATGTCCATTCAGATTCGCACGACATTAGAAGAACCTGAGACCGGCGAAGGCTTCGTCCCCCACCGCCCCGCGCGCCCGGAAAAGAGCGAGGGCGGCAGGCCGTTCAAGCTGGTTTCCGACTATGAACCGTCGGGCGACCAGCCGACCGCCATCGCCGAACTGGTGGAACAGGCGCTGGGCGGCGAGCGGGATCAGGTGCTGCTGGGCGTCACCGGGTCGGGCAAGACCTTCACCATGGCCAAGGTGATCGAGGCGTTGCAGCGCCCCGCCCTCGTGCTGGCCCCGAACAAAATCCTCGCCGCGCAGCTTTACGGGGAGTTCAAGAGCTTCTTCCCCGAAAACGCGGTCGAATATTTCGTCAGCTATTATGACTATTACCAGCCCGAAGCCTATGTGGCGCGGTCCGACACCTATATCGAGAAGGAAAGCTCGGTAAACGAGGCGATCGACCGGATGCGGCACTCCGCCACCCGCGCGCTGCTGGAACGGGACGATGTGATCATCGTGGCGTCGGTGTCGTGCCTCTATGGCATCGGGTCGGTCGAGACTTATTCCGCGATGACCTTCTCGATGAACAAGGGCGGGATAGAGGACCAGCGGGAGATCATCCGCAAGCTGGTGGCGCTCCAATATAAGCGTAACGACGCGGCCTTCGCGCGCGGCAATTTCCGGGTGAAGGGGGACAATCTGGAGATTTTCCCCTCCCATTATGAGGATACGGCCTGGCGCGTCAGCTTCTTCGGCAATGAGATTGAGGAGATTGTCGAGTTCGATCCGCTGACCGGCAAGAAGATCGCGTCGCTGGACTATGTGAAGGTCTTTCCCAACAGCCACCACGTCACGCCGGGGCCAACGCTGAAACAGGCGATGGAGGCGATCCGCTTCGAGCTGGCCGAGCGGCTGAAGGAGTTGCAGACCGAGGGCAAGCTGCTGGAGGCGCAGCGGCTGGAGCAGCGGACCAATTTCGATCTGGAGATGATCGCGGCGACCGGCAGTTGCGCGGGGATCGAAAATTATTCGCGCTTCCTGACCGGCCGCCTGCCCGGCGAACCGCCGCCGACCCTGTTCGAATATATCCCTGAAAATGCAGTCCTGTTCGTGGACGAAAGCCACCAGACCGTGCCGCAGATCGGCGCGATGGCGCGCGGCGACCATCGGCGCAAGATCACGCTCGCCGAATATGGCTTCCGCCTGCCCAGCTGTATCGACAACCGGCCGCTGCGCTTCAACGAATGGGACGTGATGCGGCCGCAGACCGTCAGCGTCTCCGCCACGCCGGGCAAATGGGAGATGGAGCAGACCGGCGGCGTGTTCAGCGAACAGGTGATCCGTCCCACCGGACTCATCGACCCTCCGGTCGAGATCAAGCCTGTGGAAGATCAGGTGGACGACCTCATCAACGAGTGCCGCAAGGTCGCCGCGCAGGGATATCGCACCCTCGTCACCACGCTGACGAAGCGCATGGCGGAAGACCTCACCGAATTCATGCACGAGGCGGGGATCAAGGTCCGCTACATGCACAGCGACGTCGAGACGCTGGAGCGCATCGAGCTGATCCGCGACCTGCGACTGGGCGTCTATGACGTTCTGATCGGCATCAACCTGCTGCGCGAAGGGCTGGATATTCCCGAATGCGGACTGGTGGCGATATTGGATGCGGACAAGGAAGGCTTCCTGCGGTCGGAAACCTCGCTGATCCAGACCATCGGCCGCGCCGCGCGCAACGTCGACGGGCGGGTGATCCTCTACGCCGATCGAGTGACGGGCAGCATAGAGCGAGCGCTCAACGAAACCGGCCGCCGCCGCGAAAAGCAGATGGAATATAATCTGGAGCACGGCATCACCCCGACCACGATCAAGCGCAACATCGGCGACATCATCGCCCATGTCGCGAGCAGGGATCAGGTCACGGTCGACACCGGACTGGACGACCGCCCCCACCTCGTCGGCCACAATCTGCGCGCCTATATCGAGGACCTGGAAAAGAAAATGCGCGCCGCGGCGGCCGACCTGGAGTTCGAGGAAGCCGGACGCATCAGGGACGAAATCCGCAAGCTGGAGGCGGAGGAGCTTGGGTTGCCGCAAGATCAGCAAGTCGCCGCGCCACGGGGGCGGGCGTCCGAAGGAAAACCGGGGACCCGGAAATTGCGCTATGGGAAGGTGCAGAGAAAAGTGAGATAGTGCTATAGTGCTATAGTGCTAATTCATTGACTCTTTTGTAAGCGGTGAATAGATTGCCGCCTGCGAGGTTGTCATGCAAGCTATCGACATTGATTTTGAGGTTTTCAAAGAGCTTACCGCCCGCCGCCCGCGAGAGGAGGTGAGCTACAATGATGTCATTCGAGAGTTGCTCGGATTGGATGCTCTAACCGATAGTGAAACACCCCCTATAGGGGGCGGATGCGTGTTTCTTGGAGTCCATTTTCCTGAAGGAACTCGGTTTGGCGTTACCTACAAGGGAGTGGATTACGAAGGATCAATCAAAAATGGCCGGTGGATTGGCGGTGACGGCATTGAACGCAGCAGCCCTTCGGATGCTGCGCGAGCGGTCACCGGCACAAATGTAAATGGATGGCGCTTTTGGCACGTCAAACGGCCGTCTGACGTAGAGTGGAAGCGCATGGATCAATTGAGATAGCCCATGATCCACTCCTTCACCGATGCCGAAACGGAGAAAATCTGGAACGGCCAGCGCAGCCGAAAGCTGCCGCCTGACATTCAGAACACCGCGCGTCGAAAGCTCCGCCTCCTCAACCGTGTCGCAAAGCTTCAGGATTTGCGTATTCCGCCCGGCAATCGGTTCGAACAGTTGAAAGGCTTTACACCTTTACGATATAGTCTCCGTATCAACGACCAGTGGCGCATCACGTTCAACTGGTCCGATGGAGGCGCAGAGAATGTCCGGATCGAGGACTATCACAAGGGATGACGGCCTGCTGGACAATGTCCATCCGGGCGCGATCCTGCGCGAGGATTTCCTGATCGGGGGCGAGATTCCGGTTGAAGAGGCGGCTTGCGGCGCGGGCATCGCGCGTGAGCGGCTGGACGCTATCCTGGCGGAAAAAGGCGCGGTGGACGCCAATATCGACCTGCGGCTCGCCCGCTATTTCGGCATGAGCGAGGGGTTCTTCCTGGGCCTGCAGATCGACTATGATCTGGAGGAAGAGCGGCGCGCGCATGGCGCGGAACTCGCCCGGATCGTGCGCCGGGCCGCCTGACGCTTCCCGGATTTCCGCCTCTAAATTACATTTTGCGACAAATCCGTCTTGGCCTTGCCAATATTCTGCGACAACTGCCCCCTAATAGCAGGGTCATAAGGACCTTCCATAAAAGGGGTATTTTCGTGCGTCGATCGGTTCCGTTCGTCCTTTTCCTGATGCTGGGCGCATCGCCCGCCGCGCTGATGGCGCAGACCGGGGAGGCCAAGGGCCCGGCGGCGCAGGTGGACGATGGCGAGGAGATCATCGTCACCGGCCAGCCCCTGCGCGGCGCGGTGATCGGCAATATCAAGCCGGAACAGCAACTGTCCCCCGCCGATGTCCGCGCGCTGGGCGTGACTTCCATCTCGGAGATGATCACCGAGCTGTCGGCGCAGACAGATGGCCCGCCTGTGGTGCTGCTCAACGGCAAGCGCATCTCCAGCTTCTCCGAAATTCAGGACATCCCCTCCGAAGCGGTCGCGCGGGTCGATATCCTGCCCGAACAGGTCGCGCTGTCCTATGGCTATGCGCCCACGCAGAAGGTGGTGAACATCGTCCTGCGCCAGCGGTTCCGCGCCGAACTGGCTGACCTGCGCGCGAGCACGACGACCGACGGCGGGCGCGAGAGCGGTTCGGCGGAAGGCGGTCTGCTGCGCATCCGGGGCGACAACCGCTTCACCCTCAATCTCAAATATGCGACCGCCGCGTCGCTGCTGGAGAGCGAGCGCGACATATCCCCTCGTCCCAACAGCCCCGCCAACGTCACCAGTTATCGCACGATCAGCCCCGCGACCGAGAGCTTTTCCGCCAACGCGACATTGGCGCGCGCGCTGGGCAAGGTGTCGATGACGGTCAACGGGCGGCTGGAATTGTCGGACAGCGATTCGCTTCAGGGGCTCTCTGCGGTCACGCCCGTCCTGCCTGTCGATCCCATCCTTCCGCCCTTCGTGGATCAGGCGGACTATTATCGCGACCTGCTTCGCGCCCAGGCGCTGGGGCAGCAGATCCGGGGGGCGACGGGGCATCTGGGCCTCAGCCTCAACGGCCTGATCGGCGGCGGCTGGCAATGGTCGTTCACCGGCAATGGCGACATTTCCGACACGCGCACCCGCACTGATCGGGACGTGGTGGACAACAGCATAGCGAGCCGCTTCGTCGAACGCGTCAGCGCCCGGTCGCAGGCGGTGACCGGCGACCTGCTGCTGTCCGGTCCCCTGTTCGATCTTCCGGCGGGCGCGATCACGAGCACCGTGCGCGTCGGCGCGTCGGCCAACGGCTTTGAAGGCCGGACCGACTATAATCGCGAGATCGGCAGCGGACAGGTCAGCCTGGACGTCCCGCTCACCAGCAAAGCGAGAGGCGTGCTGGGCGCGGTCGGCGACATCGGCGTCAATGTGAACGCGGCGGCGCAGCAACTTTCCGATTTCGGCACGCTCTCGACGCTGGGCTACGGCCTGCGCTGGCGTCCCATCCCCGCCGTGCAATTGCTGGTGTCCGCCAATCAGGATCGCGCTGCCCCGACCGGCAACCAGATCGTCGATCCGCAGATTTTGACGCCCAACGTCTCGGTTTTCGACTATCAGACCGGCGAGACCGTGTTCGTCAACCGCATCACCGGCGGCAACGCAGCGCTGAAGGAAAGCGTGCGCGACCAGTTCCGCCTGAGCGCGACCGTCAAACCGTTCGACAAGCCCAACCTGACGCTGACGGCGACCTATCTCAACAGCCGGACGAGCAATCCGATCGCCGCCTTCCCTGAACCGACGCCAGCGATCGAGAAGGCCTTCGGGGAACGGTTCGTGCGCGACGATGATGACCGCCTGATCCAGATCGACGCGCGGCCGATCAATTTCCTGCGGTCCCAGAGCGAACAGCTGCGCTGGGGCTTCGACCTGTCCTTTCCGCTCAAGTCGCGCATCCAGAAGCTGGCCGAAGCGTGGCGCGCCGCTGGCGCGAAGCCCGAGGACCAGCCCAAGGAGCTGCAAGACCTGCGCGGCCTGTTCGGCAATCGCGGTCAGCGCGGCGGGCGAAGCGATCAAGGACAGGGCGGGCAAGGCCAGGACGCCCCCCCTCCTCCCGGACAGGATGGCGGAGACCGCCCGCACGGCGAGGGCGGATATGGCGGTCCCGGCGGCGGCGGACGACCGGGCGGCGGCTTCGGCGGCCCCGGTGGCTTTGGCGGAGGCCGGGGCGGCGGTGGCGGCGGACGGCTCAGCTTCAGCCTCTATCACACCTGGCATTTCACGGAGAGCATCCTGATCGCCCCGGGCGTGCCGGAACTCGACCTGCTCAACGGCGACGCGACGGGATCGTCAGGCGGCCAGCCCCGGCATGAGGTCGAGGCGCGGGTCGGCTATAGCAATAATGGCCTGGGCGCGCGCCTCAGCGTCGATTGGGAAAGCGGCACCCATGTCGACGGCGCGCTCGGCGGCGCATCGCGATTGGATTTCGGCAGCCTCGCCACCGCCAACCTGCGCCTCTTCGCCAATCTGGGACAGATGCCGACGCTGGTGAAGAACCATCCCTTCCTGCGCGGCGCGCGCGTATCGATCGGCATCGACAATATCTTCAACACCCGCCGCGACGTCACCGACGCCACCGGCGCGACGCCGCTGCGCTACCAGCCGGGCTATCTCGACCCGCTGGGCCGGACGATCAGCATCTCCTTCCGCAAGCTGTTCTTCTAACCCCGCTAAATTCCTCCATCCCCGATCCGTTATGGGATTGGACGAGAATGGAGGGACGCATGAGGAAACCGATACGCATCGTGGTGGTCGATGATTCGCTCACCATCCGCGCGATGATCGAAACGCTGCTGCAACGCGACTGCCGGTTCGAGGTGGTCGGCATCGCCCGCGACGGCGAGGAGGCGATCGACCTCATCCACCGCGAAAAGCCCGACGTGGTGACGCTGGACGTCGCCATGCCGGGCAAGGACGGCATGGCGATATTGGACGAGATCATGGCGATGGAGCCCTGCCCCGTCATCATGCTGTCCAGCCTGATGCGCGACGGCGCGCCGATCATGGCCGACGCGCTGGACCGGGGCGCGGCCGCCTGTTTCAACAAGGCGATGATCGCGCGGGAAGCCGCGCGCTTCATCGCCCTCGTCAAGGATGTGGCGCGCGGCCTGGCTCCGACCGAACAGATCGCGATCGCCGCCTGATCTATCCTATATCTGGGTCAATTGTTCTTCCGTTCGGGCTGAGCCCTTCGACAAGCTCAGGAGAGCCTTGTCGAAGCCTGTCCTGAGCGACTGCCGCAGGCAGGCAGTCGAAGGGCACACCTCTTTTTTGAAGAGAAGGAAAGCCCTTCGACAGGCTCAGGGCGAACGGAAAAACAAAGAAAACGTGAAGGTGCCTGCCCAGCCGAAACCGAACAAAGGCCCCCGCCCCGTCACACGCGCATCGGCATCAGCACATAGAGCGCCGGGCTGCGGTCATTTTCGCGGATCAGCGTCGGCGCCGCGGCGTCGGCCAGGTGCAGTTCGACCAGATCACTGTCGATCTGACCCAATATGTCGAGCAGATAGCGGGCGTTGAAGCCGATATCGAAGCCTTCGCCCTGGAACGCGCCGGGCACTTCTTCCGCGGCCGTGCCATTTTCGGGGCTCGTCACCGACAAAGTGATCTTGTCGCGGTCCAGCGTCATCTTGACGGCGCGGGTCTTTTCCGTGGCGATGGTAGCGACGCGGTCGACGCCTTCCTCGAAGCTGCGCGGGTCGATCTTCAGCAGCTTGTCGTTCCCGGTGGGGATGACGCGGCTGTAATCGGGGAAGGTGCCGTCGATCAGCTTACTGGTCAGGATCGCGCTGCCCAGGCCAAAGCGGATCTTGCTGGCCGACAGCGATATGGCGACCGATCCGTCGACCTCATCGAGCAGCTTGCGCAGTTCGCCGATGCATTTGCGGGGGATGATGATGCCCGGCATGCCGTCGGCCCCGTCGGGACGCGGCACGGTGACGCGAGCCAGGCGGTGGCCGTCGGTCGCGGCGGCCTTCAGCACCGGCTGGTCTTCATCCGATACGTGGAAATAGATGCCGTTCAGATAATAGCGCGTCTCTTCGGTCGAGATGGCGAAGCGGGTCTTGTCGATGATCTGCTTGAGCGTTTCGGCCGGCAGTTCGAACTGGGTCGGCAGGTCGCCTTCCGCGATCACCGGGAAATCGTCGCGCGGCAGCGTCGACAGGTTGAAGCGCGCCCTCCCCGCCTGGATCAGCATCTTGCCCTCCGCCGCATGCAGCGACACCTGCGCCCCTTCGGGCAGCTTGCGCGCGATGTCGAACAGCGTGTGGGCGGAAATGGTGGTCGCGCCGGCCTGTTCCACCTGCGCCGACACGCTTTCGACGATCTGCAAGTCGAGATCGGTCGCCATCAGCTTGATCGCGCCGTCCGCAGACGCTTCGATCAGCACGTTCGACAGGATGGGTATTGTATTGCGCCGCTCGACCACCGACTGGACGTGGCTCAGGCTCTTGAGGAGCGTTGCGCGTTCGATGGTGGCCTTCATGTCCCTGTTTGTCCGTTTCTTTTCTGCGCAAAGCCCGGAGACGGTCGAATCCGGGCGACAATGATGGATAATCCTTCATAGCCACTGTGACGGCGGCGGCAAGCGTCCGCTTGATCGTTTCGTGCGGCGAAGGGTTGCAAAAGGGAACAGCATGCGCTTTGCCGGGCGTCATGACATATGGGCGCGCCCTTTTCCTGCCCCTGCTGCTGATCGCCGCGCCCGTAAGCGCGCGGGATTCGCTGGGCATGTTCGAAGGCTGGGGCGCCTTTCGCGATCCCACCAGCCCGCGCTGCTACGCCATTTCCATGCCTGTCGCGCGCCGGGGAGACGGCTTCGCCGCCGTGGGCAGCTGGCCACGACAGAAGGTGCGGGGGCAGGTGCACTTCCGCCTGAGCCGCCCACGCGCGGGTAACGCGCCGGTGATCCTCAATGTCGGCGAACGGCGCTTCGCGCTGGTGGCCGGGCAGGCCGACGCCTGGGCGCCCGACCCGCGCGCCGACGCCGCGATCATCGCCGCGATGCGGTCGGCCAGCAGCATGAGCATACAGACGGAGAGCGCAAACGGCCGCGCCTTCGCCGACACCTACACGCTGCGCGGCGCGGCGACGGCGATCGACGCGGCGGCGCTGGGCTGCGCGCGGTTGCGGTGAATCTTGACTTTTCCCGTCACTCTGCTAGATGAAGATCATCCCGTCCCCGGTTTGCCGTCTTGAGGCGCTCGTAAGAGCAGAGATCAGCTCAAGGCCGCTCCCGGGGGCAATTTTTTAGAGCATCACGCCTGATGGCTACCGCGATCCTGATTGATGGCGCATTCTTTTTGCGCCGGTTCAAACATTCCTTTCCCGATCATGACCGCAAGGATCCAGCCAGCGTCTCCCACGGCCTCGGGATGCTCGCCTATTGGCATCTGGTTCAAAGGATCGGCCCTTCGAATGTGAAGGATCAGATAGCTCGGGATGAGCTACTGGCTGAATCGCGCCAGTTTTATCGGCTTTTCTTTTACGATTGCCCTCCGTTGACCAAACGGATGCACTGGCCGCTCAGCAAGAAGTCAATCGACTTCGGCAAATCTGATGACGCGCAATTTCGCTTGGCTTTTCATCGCGAAGTCAGAAAGCTAAGAAAGGTAGCGATCCGTTTGGGGCGTCTGAATGACGCTTCTCATTGGCGGCTTGGCGAAAAAGCGACAATGCGGCTGATAGCCGATCCTCAGAATTTCGTGCCAAATGACGAGGATTTTGAAATCGACACAAAGCAAAAAGGCGTAGACATGCGCCTGGGTCTCGATGTCGCGTCGTTAGCGTTCAAAGGTCAGGTTGATCAAATCGTGATCGTTGCCGCCGATGCAGACTTTGTTCCGGCGGCAAAATTGGCCCGGCGAGAGGGGATCGACGTCATCCTCGATCGCATGGGCGATCACCGCGCCGCTCAGGATTTGATCGAGCATGTCGATGGCATCCGGGACTGCTATCTTCCAAAACCGAAAGGATCTGGCATATGACCATGGCGATCCCAGGCGCTATCGACCCTGTGCCCGTGCCCCGCGCGGTAACGCCTCGCGAGGATGGGCGGACCGACCTCATGGGCCTGTCGCGCGCGCAGATCAAAAGCGTGCTGGAAGAAGCGGGCCTCGACATCAAGCAGGCCAAGCTGCGCTCCAAGCAACTGTTCCACTGGCTCTATCATCGCGGCGAGACGGATTTCGACGCGATGACCGATCTTGCCAAGCCGATGCGCGGCTGGATGGCGGAGCGCTTCATCGTCGGCCGCCCGCAGGTGGTGGAGGCGCAGGTCTCCAGCGACGGCACCCGCAAATGGCTGCTGCGCTCCGACGACGGGCAGGATTATGAGATGGTGTTCATCCCCGACGCGGATCGGGGGACGCTGTGCGTATCGAGTCAGGTGGGCTGCACGCTCAACTGCCGCTTCTGCCATACCGGCACGATGCGGCTGGTGCGCAACCTGACGCCGGGCGAGATCGTCGGCCAGGTCATGCTGGCGCGCGATGCGCTGGGCGAATGGCCCAAGGGCAGCATGGCGTCGGCCAATGACGATGAGGGCGACGACGCATCCCAATATTCGCCCGACGGCCGGATGCTGACCAACATCGTGATGATGGGCATGGGCGAGCCGCTCTATAATTTCGACCATGTGCGTGACGCGCTGAAGGTCGTGATGGACGGTGACGGCCTGGCCCTGTCGAAGCGGCGCATCACCCTGTCGACATCGGGCGTGGTGCCGATGATGGCGCGGGCGGGCGCGGAAATCGGCGTCAACCTCGCCGTCTCGCTCCATGCCGTGACCAAGGATGTCCGCGACGAACTGGTGCCGATCAACAAGAAATACGGCATCGAGGAGCTGTTGCAGGCCTGCGCCGATTATCCGAACGCGAACAACGCGCGCCGCATCACCTTCGAATATGTGATGATCAGGGATAAGAATGACAGCGACGACGATGCGCGCGAACTGGTCCGCCTGCTGCGTCATTACAAGCTGCCGGCCAAGGTCAACCTGATCCCCTTCAACCCGTGGCCGGGCACGGACTATGAATGTTCAACGCCCGATCGGATCAGGCGCTTTTCCAGCATCGTGTTCGAAGGCGGCATTTCCGCGCCGGTGCGCACCCCGCGCGGACGCGACATCATGGCGGCCTGTGGGCAGCTCAAGTCCGCGTCGGAAAAGAAGAGCCGCGCCGAACTGGATCGGCTGGCGGCGGAAAAGCAGGCGGCGCTCGGATAAGGGCGGGCGATCCGACGGCTGTTCAGGTCAACCCCGCCCGCAACGGCGGGGTTTTTCTTTGTCCCGGCCGGTTGGAATCGGGAAAGACGCAGGGATGACGGACGAGGACATCAAGCGCATCCCATAGAAAAAGGGCGGCCCCGCGAGGGACCGCCCTTCTTTAGTTCCGATCGAGAGGGATCAGAAACGGAAGCCGATGCCGACAACGCCGGCGTCACGGCTGCCGTTGTTTTCATACTCGGTGCGCTGATATTCGGCCGACACGTAGACGTTCGAACGAACGGCATATTCCACGCCGCCGCCGAAACGCACGCCTTCGATCGAGAAGCCGGCATTGCTGTTCGAAGCTTCGAAGCGGGTGTTGGCATAACCAACCTTGCCGAACACCAGGAACTGCGGGTTCAGGATGTAGCCCAGACGCACCGAAGCGGCCAGGTCACGGCTGAGTTCCAGACCGCCACCACCGACGGTGGTGTCGCTGAACGACACTTCCGGGCCGAAGGTGAGGTTCGAGGCCACGGCGACGTCAAAACCGGTGGTCACGCCGTAAGAAACGCCTTCTTCACCACCCAGCTTGTCGTAGCCAACGGTGACGCCGGCGCGCGGACCCGTGAAGGGCGCAGCGTCCTGAGCGAAGGCGGGAGCGGAAACGGCAGCAGCAGCAAGCGCCGCGAAAATCACAGTCTTCATAAATTCCTCGTTCGGTTAAAGCACTATCGCCAAGGAAAAGGCGCGCGCTTCGTTAGATTACAGGAGTGGGATGATGATCTTGTTCTTACTTCCCTCGAAGCGTCGTCAGGCAACGCTTCAATTCTCCTGCCCTGCCCGCCGCGATTAGTATCGTCGGCTGCGGCGCATATGATGATGTTACAGCGATGTTGCAACATCGATATGAACATTATCGAGAAATGATGCTTTTCCGCAACAGTTTACCTTGATGTGGAGACAAGCCAGCCACGCTGCCCCTGCATCGCCGCTGCTTATGACCACCCAAGATGGATCAAGGATTAACGAACCCGCCCACCATCCGGCACGATAAGAAGCGCGAGTGTTTTTGACCCGACTGATGCAAAAGCATAACAGTGCGGCATGGACCAAGCCGCGCCTCCTGCCGTAGCCCCGCCGACGGGGCCGGTTCGCCACCGGCTCTCGACCCGCCTGTGGCACTGGCTCAACGCCGTGCTGCTCTACATCCTCTTCACCAGCGGGCTGGGCATCTTCAATGCGCATCCTCGGCTATACTGGGGCCATTATGGCGCGAATTTCGACCGCCCCTGGCTGGTGCTGGAGCGGTTCGGCGGATGGATCACGCTTCCCGCCCATTACAGCCTCGCTTTGTCGCGCCACTGGCACCTCGCCGCCGCGCCGGTATTCGCCTTCGCCTTGCTCCTCTATATGCTCTGGAGCCTCGCCAACCGGCACATCGCCCGCGACCTGGCCTTCCGCCGGGGGGAGCTTGCGCCGAGTCACGTATGGCGGGACATTGTCGACCATGCCCGCCTGCGCTTCCCGACCGGGGAGGCGGCGCTGCGCTACAATGTGTTGCAGAAAGCGAGCTACATCGCCGTCATATTCGTCGTCCTGCCGCTGCTGATCCTTACGGGGCTCACCATGTCGCCGGGCATGAACGCGGCATGGCCCTGGCTGGTGGACCTGTTCGGCGGTCGCCAGTCGGCGCGGTCGATCCATTTCATCGCCGCCTTCGCGCTCGTCGCCTTCTTCCTCGTCCACATCCTGATGGTGATCCTTGCGGGACCGGTGAATGAAATCCGATCGATGATCACCGGCCGCCACCGCGCGCCGGAGGAACGGCCATGATCCTCAACCGCCGCACTCTGATCCTCAGCGGCGCGGCGACGCTCGGCGGCTGCGACCGGCTGGCGCGCAACGAGACATTCCGCGAGGCGCTGTTCTCGGCGGAGAATTTCCACAAATGGGCGCAGCGCGGCCTGATGGCGCGCGACGCGCTGGCGCGGGAGTTCCGCCCGGACCAGATATCCCCCTTCTTCCGCCCCAACGGCACCGCCAATCCCGACACGCCGGAATATCGGGCGCTGTGGCGGTCGGGTTTCGCCGACTGGCGGCTCAAGGTCATGGGACTGGTGGACCGTCCCCTGTCGCTCTCGCTGGCGCAGCTCCACAGCCTGCCCCATCGTGAGCAGATCACCCGCCACGATTGCGTCGAAGGGTGGAGCGCCATCGGCAAGTGGCGCGGCGTGCCGCTCAAGCTGATCCTCGACGCCGCCCGGATGAAGAGCCGGGCGCGCTATATCGTCTTCCGCTGCGCCGACACGATGGGCGGCGGCCATCCCTATTATGAAAGCATCGACCTCACTGACGCCTTCCACCCACAGACGATCCTCGCCTTCGCGCTCAACGACGAGCCACTGCGGGTCGCGAACGGCGCGCCCCTGCGGCTCCGGGTGGAACGCCAGCTGGGCTACAAACATGCCAAATATCTGATGGAAATAGAGGCAGTTAGTGATATTTCTAGCATCTCAGGCGGCAAGGGAGGCTATTGGGAGGACCACGCCGGCTATGACTGGTATGCCGGCATTTGACGCGACCGGGATGACCTGACAAGGTAGCATCATGAAACTGTTCGATCGGGTCATCAAGCGGCTGGTCACACGCGGACAGCTGACCATCTTTTATTCGGACGGCAGGCAAATGACGGTCGGCGCGCCCGATCCCGCCTTTCCTTCCCTCGGCCTCCGATTTCATGATTCGCGGGTCCCGTTCGACATCATCAAGGACCCGCGCCTCGGCATGGCCGAAGCCTTTATCGACGGCCGCGTCGGCATCGAGGGCGGCGGCGTCATGGAGCTGGTGTCGCTAATCCGCGCCAACAACGCCTGGGAAAGCGGCAAGTCGATCAGCGACATGGGCGCGTTGAAGCGCGGCTTCAAGTCGATCCGCCAGACGCTCTGGCGCGCCAACCACCGCGCGCGGGCGAAGGCCAATGTCGCGCATCATTACGACCTGTCGGGCGCGCTCTACGCCCTCTTCCTCGACCGCGACCGGCAATATAGCTGCGCCTACTGGCCCGACGCCGACAATGAGGCGGGGATCAGCCTGGAACAGGCGCAGGAGGACAAGAAGGCGCATATCGCCGCCAAGCTGCACCTGAAGCCGGGCATGAAGATATTGGATATCGGCTGCGGTTGGGGCGGCATGGCGCTGTATCTGCACCACACCTGCGGCGTCGACGTGACCGGCGTCACCTTGTCGGAGGAGCAGTTGAAGGTCGCGCGCAGCCGGGCCGAGGAAGCCGGGGTTTCCGACCATGTCCGCTTCGAACTGATCGACTATCGCGACGTGCAGGGGCCGTTCGACCGGATCGTGTCGGTCGGCATGTTCGAACATGTCGGCACGGCGCATTACCGCACCTTCTTCAACAAATGCCGCGACCTGCTGACGCCCGATGGCGTGATGCTGATCCACACGATCGGCCGGGTCGACGGGCCGGGCGTCACCGACGCCTTCACCCAGAAATATATCTTCCCCGGCGGCTATATCCCCGCTCTGTCGGAGATGATCCAGGGCAGCGAAGGCACGCGCCTGATGGTCACGGATGTCGAGGTGCTGCGGATGCACTACGGCCTCACCATCCGGCAATGGTATCAGCGCACGATGGCGAAGCGGGCCGACATCATCGCTTTGTATGACGAGCGCTTCTTCCGCCTCTGGACCTTCTACCTCGCCGGGGCGGCGACCGTGTTCGAACATGGCGGCATGGTCAATTATCAGGTCCAATATGTCCGCGACCGCCGCACCCTGCCGATCACCCGCGACTATATCGCCGATGGCGAAGCGGCGCTGCGGGGCAAGTAACCCACCTGAACGCTGGCTGCCTGAACGCCGGCTGACAGCACCGTTCCCGGACGGTTCAGTCGGCCGGGCGCATCTTCCCTCCCGGACCCACGCTCCCCTTGCGGCGGCGGGGTGCATGTGAGGAGAGAAGGACATGAATATCTTGTGGAAGGGCGCAGCGGCGCTGGGCCTGGCGATCACGGCCCTAGGCGCGACCGTCGCCCCGGCGCAGGCGCAATATTATGGCGATCGCTATCGGGACGGCTACCGCGAATGGCGCGGCGACCGCGACGGGGACCGCCGCTGGGACAATCGCCGGCACTGGCGTGACGACCGCCGTCACTGGCGCGGCGACAGGCGGCATTATTATCGCGGCTATCGCCAGCGCTGCTGGACCGAATGGCGCTACGACTATTATCGCGACCGTGACGTGCGGGTGCGTATCTGTCGGTAACAACTGACTGTCCCGAGTAGGGACGGAAAAGACGCCGCAACCCGCACATGATTGAACCCGTGACCGGGTTGCGGCATTTTCATGGGCATGACCGATCCCATGCCCGTCATCCAGAGCCTGTTGTCCGGGCTTCCCATCTTCCTGCTGCACCTGGCCTGCGCGACGCTGGCCTGGCTGGCGGCGCTGGCGCTCTACATGTGGATAACGCCGCACGACGAATTCGCCCTGATCCGCGCCGGCAACGATGCGGCGGCGATCTCGCTTGGCGGCGCGGCGATCGGCCTGGCGATCCCGCTGGCGCTGTGCCTGGCCGGATCGGTCAATGTCTGGGACATCATGATCTGGGGCAGCGTCACGCTGATTCTCCAACTCATCGCCTTTCGCTTCGTCGATTATCTGCTTGGGTCGCTCTCCAGCCGGATCGAAGCCAATGAGCGGTCCGCCGCCATCTTCCTCGCCATGATGAAGGCCGCGATCGCCTGCCTGACCGCCGCGGCAGTGGCGGGCTGAGCCGTGGCGCGACGGGGCATAGGCTGCCTGTCGCTAATGCTCGGTAGCGTCCTTGCGCTCGCCTGGATCGGCGAAGTCACGCGCCCGCCGCCGCTGGAAATCGAGACGTTCGACCCCCGCTCCCCCCGCCGCCCGATGCCGCAATGGAGCGACGAGGCGTTCGTGATAGAGGATCGCCCCGGCGGTCCGGCGGACAGCATGGGCACCGCCTTCGCCGTCGACCGTGACGGCGCTTGGCTGACCGCCGAGCATGTCACCCACGACTGCTCGCGCATCGGCCTTCAGGACGGCGAGGTCGCCCGCGCCGTGTCCCGCGTGGTGCAGAGCCGCGAGGCCGACGCCGCGCTGGTTCGCGACGGCCTGCCCAGCGATCATGCGCTGCCGCTGTCCGACCAGATGCCGCCGCCCGGATCGGTCGGCTTCCACATGGGCTTTCCGGGGGGCCACCCCACGCTGGTCGTATCCGAACTGATCGGCCCCGCCAGCGCCCGGCGCGGCCGGACGGAAGAGACGCAACCCGTCCTCGCCTGGGCTGAGGTCGCGCGCCTGCCCCAGGGCGACGACACGCTTTCGGGCATCAGCGGCGGCCCCGTCTTCGCCGAAGACGGCCATGTGGTAGGCGTCAACAGCGCCGCCACCGACCGGCGCGGGCGCATATTGACCACCGCGCCCGACGCCATGATCCGCCTCGTCTCCGCCAGCCGCGCGGTCAACGACCAGCCGGTCGCCTACCCCTTCGTCGGCCTCGCCGATGCGGAGACGCGCTTCGCCTCATGGCTCGAACAAGGCGTGATCCGGCGGATCTACTGCGACGTGGACGACAAGCACGGCGGTTGACGACGGCGGGCGCAAAAGGCTAGTCGGCGCGAAACACAGGACCTTTGGAAAAAGCCATGAGCGACACGCCCCCCGACCGCCTTTCGACCAATGCCAACAGCCCCCATTTCGACCTGGACGTGCTCCAGCGCGGCATCGGCATCCGGTTCAAGGACCGGGTCCGCACCGATGTTGAGGAATATTGCATTTCCGAAGGCTGGATTCGCGTCGCCGCCGGCAAGACCCGCGACCGCCATGGCCAACCTCTGACGCTCAAGCTGTCCGGCCCGGTCGAAGCCTGGTTCGAACGCCCCGCCGAGGGCGAGGAAAAGCCGGCGGACGCGGAGTAACCAACGCAGTCATCTCCGCCCCCTTCGTCATCCCCGCGCAGGCGGGGACCCATCTCCCATAAGTCGCGTCCTGACCGAGCGCGGAGAGCGTTAAATCGGCATCAACCCATCCCCGTTCGGGCTGAGCCTGTCGAAGCCCTTTCCTTCTTTGAAGAGAAGAAGGGCCCTTCGACAGGCTCAGGGCGAACGGGATGAAACATATGCACGATAGTCCAGCGCGACCTACCGCAACCGCGCGTCGCGCTTCACATCGGCGATGATGTCCCCCAGCGTCCGGCGCGAAGGCGCAGCGT
Source organism: Sphingobium sp. (assembly GCA_036383495.1). GTDB lineage: Bacteria > Pseudomonadota > Alphaproteobacteria > Sphingomonadales > Sphingomonadaceae > Sphingobium. The sequence goes on from DASVOF010000145.1 coordinate 25,006, forward strand.
CGGCGAACTGTATCGCCCGCATATCCATGTCGAGCCGGAGGCCCTCCCCGCGCACCTTGCGCGGCGCGGCGGCCATGCGCGGCTTTTCCGCATCCCGGTCATCCTGCTTCCACATGCCCGGATCGACGCTCGCCAGCCGCACGCTGGTTCCCAGTTCCGGATCGGGCTCGAACGGACGCAGCCCTCCCTTTTTCGGATAGATGAAGCCGAAGGTCGGATTGGTCCGCGCGCCCATCTGGCCGGTCGGGCTGTGCCATATACGCACTTCGCTCCAGTCGCCCTCTTCCGACACGTCGATCGCCAGCACATCTTCCTCGATCGCGCCGGGCACGGACCAGTTGGCGTGGCGGATGAGCATGCGCCGCCCGCCCAGCACCTTGCTGACCACGGCGACATGACCCAGCGTCATCGGCCCGTTGGGACGAAAGGCGAGCACCGCCCCGCGCCGGGGCTCATGCCCGCGCTGATAGTGGTCCTCCGCCTGCCCCCACCATGTCCACGCATCGCCCCGGATATTCACGCCGGACACGATTCGCGCATAGGGCACGCATTGCAAAGCGGTCGCGCCAAGCGCGGGCGTGGCGATGAGGCCAGCCAGCAGCAGCGCTGCGCCGCGTAAAGATTGAAACATTCCCCGCGACCTCAAAACAAGAGAATCGCCCCACCGCCGTTGACTCTAGGCGGTGGCCCTTAGGAACTGGTTAAAGTGTCAGAAAGCAGCGCGGGCGGCCTGCGAGCCAGTAGCCGCGCGATCGGCCAGGGCGATCTGCACGGGGGCGGGCTCATGCGCCGGAGAGGCGTAGATGAAGCCCTTGGCGGGGTTGGAACGCAGGCCAAGGCCGCCGATCGGGCCGTACCAGACGCGCACATCGGTCCAGTCATTGTTCGGCGACACGTCGATCGCGCGGACGTTGCGCTCGATGCCGCCGCGATAGGACCAGTTGGCGTGGGTCAACAGGACTTCGCGGTCGCTGACGACCTGGCTCACCATGGCGACATGGCCGATCGGCATCGCACGGCTGGAGGAAAAGGCCAGAACAGCGCCGGGGCGGGGCTGGTGGCCGCGCTCATAGCGTCCTTCGGCCTGGCTCCACCAGCTGTTCGCATCGCCGTAAATTTCGATACCGGAAACCTGACGGGCGAAAGGCACGCACTGCAGCACGCCAGCGGCGGCGGGGGTTGCGACCAGAGCGCCGAGCGCAAGCATCACCGCAGCAAAAAGCCCGCGAAAACCACCGATCATGTGCGAAACGACCCCCGACTTATTGTGTCTTATCAACCCTGTGGCGTTCTTAGGGCAGACGCCGGACGAGTTGAGAAGGCCCAAGCGACGAACGGTTGTGCGGGTGCGTTAACTTGCGGAACGAAAGACATGGCCCGCCGTCACGGTAAACCGCGTTGATGCAGGCAAGTCATTGAAAAGACTATCTTCTGTTCCCGTCATCCACACCTGTCCGCCGGTTGCGGCCAGCCGATCGAACAGCGCGGCCCGCCGCGACGGATCGAGATGCGCGGCCACTTCGTCGAGCAGCAGCACCGGCGGCTGGCCGCGATGCGCCGTGACGAGCGCCGCATGGGCGAGCAGGATCGACAGCAGCAGCGCCTTTTGTTCGCCGGTCGAACAGAGCGCCGCCGCCTGCCCCTTGGCCGCATGGGTGACGGCCAGATCATGCCGGTGCGGCCCGGACAAAGTGCGCCCCGCCGCCGCGTCCCTGCGCCGTTCACGCGCCAGACGGACGCCGGGCGGCCCCTCTCCGCCTTCCTCGCCTTCGATCGCCAGCAGCGGTCGGGCGAAGGGATGGTCGGGCTGATGCTCAAGCTGCGCGCCCAGCCGCTCGACGAGATCCGCCCGCGCCGCCGCCAGCGGACCCCCATGCTCCTCCATCTGCGCTTCGAGCGCGGAGAGCCATGCGGGATCGGCGCTCGGCAAGTCGGCCAGCAACCGGTTGCGCGCGCGCATCGCCGCCTCATAGCGCGCGCTATGCACCGCATGGCCGGGGTGCAGCGCCAGCGTCAGACGGTCCAGAAACCGCCGCCGCCCGCCGGGGCTGTCCATGAACAGCCGGTCCATCGCCGGGGTCAGCCATACGATCGCCAGATGATCGGCCAGCGCATTGGCCGATGATGCGACCCCGCCGATCCGCACCTGCCGCCGGTCGGGCGCCTGCGCCGAAACGCCGGTGCCCAGCACCACTCCGTCCACCTCCGCCGCGACGCCAAAGCTGCCCGGTCCGCTTTGCCGCGCCATGTCGCGCAGCGCAGCGCCGCGCAGGCCGCGTCCAGGCGCCAGCATCGACACCGCTTCCAATATATTGGTCTTGCCCGCCCCATTTTCGCCGGTCAGCACGATGAAGGCGTGATCGGGCACGATCAGCGCGTCCGCATGATTGCGGAAATCGCTCAAGGTAAGGCGGCCGATCATCGGCATCCTCTAGCCGCGCCCGGCAGAAACGGAAAGCGGTTCAGCAGCGCTTGCGCGTCACCGCCGCCCCGTCATTGATGACGGTCAGTTCGCGGCCATTGGCCGACGCGCGCAATTCCAGCTTCTTGGTCCAGCTGTCGCCCTCGCCGGTAAAGGCCGCCTCGACCCGCGTCCGCCCGCCCGTGCCGGAAACGACGCCCGTCACCGTCCCCACGCTCTCATGGAAGATCAGGCTTCTGGGCGTCACCGTCAGCTCCAGTTCCGCCGACCGGTCGCCACAAACATCGTTCAGTCCCGTCCAGCGCCCCTGCAACGCGGCGGGGATCGTTCCCGCCGGAGACGCGGGCGAGGGTTTGGATTGCGGCGGCGCGGCGGCGTTGCCCGGCGGCCGCGTCTCGTCAGCGGCGGCCAGCGTCTCATCCTGCGCCGGGGAGACATTGCTGACATCATAGGACGCCTGCTCTTCGACGATGTCGGTCGACATGCCGGATTTGCCGCCCTCCTTCTCTCCACAGGCGGCAAGCAACAGCAGGGGCGGGATAATCAGCGCGCGCATCCGTAATGAACCGGCGGCGGCCTTAACAGTTCCGGTCACAGGACAGCTCGAATCATCCATACTATCTTCCCTGCCGGAAAGGATGATGCCATGCAGGCGCCCAGTGACAATGGAGGAATGTTTCGATGAAGAAGATCATGGCGATCGCCCCTGGCCTCGCCGCCGCCGCCCTCGCCTCCACCAGCGTCACCGCCGCGCTGCCCGTCGGCGCGAAGGCCCCCGACTTCACCACCCGCGGCGCGCGCGCGGGCAAGACCTTCACCCTGACGCTCTCGCACCAGCTGAAGCGCGGGCCGGTCGTCCTCTATTTCTTCCCCAAGGCGTTCACGCCCGGCTGTTCGGCCGAAGCGCGCGAGTTCGCCGAGCATGTCCAGGATTTCCAGAAGGCCGGGGCCACCGTCATCGGCATGTCCGCCGATCCAGTCGACGATCTGGTCGCCTTCTCGACCAAGGAATGCGCGGGGAAGTTCGCCGTCGCATCGGCCGGGCCGGCCATCATTTCGGGATATGACGTGGCGCTCAAGATGCGGCCGGAGATGACCGACCGCACCTCCTATGTCATCGCGCCCAACGGCCGCGTCGTCTTCGTCCACAGCGACCTGAACTATAGCGCCCATGTGAAGAGCGCGCTGGCCGCCGTGCAGTCGATGCAGCAGAAATAAGGGGAGAGGCTCAACCGCCCTTCACATAGCGCCCGAACCAGTCGAGCGTCGCTGTCCATGCCGCCCTGGCCGCCGCCTCATCATAGCTGGGGCGGTAGTCGGCCATGAAGCCATGGTCGGCCTCTGGATAGAGGGTGATGGCGTCAGGCGGCGACTTGCCCGCCTTGTCGAGCGCGACGCGCATCGCCTCGACATCGGCGACGGGAATCCCCTTGTCCAGCGCGCCATATTGCCCCAGCACCGGGGCCTTGAGCGCGCCCGCCTGCTCGATGGCGCTGAGCGGCTGCAAAGCCGTCTTGTCGCTCACCAACCGGCCATAGAAGGCGACGCCCGCGTCCAGTTGCGGGCTATGGGCGGCATAGAGCCACACGACCCGCCCTCCCCAGCAGAAGCCGGTGATCCCGCGCCGGGCAGCGTCGCCGCCATGGCTTCCCGCCCAGGCATAGGTGGCGTCGATGTCGGAAAGCACCTGCGCGTCGGGGGCCTTCGACACGATCGTGCCGATCAGCTGCTTGAAATCCGCAATCTTCGTCGCATCGCCATGGCGCGCAAACAGGTCGGGCGCGATCGCATAATAGCCCTCACGCGCGAAACGGCGGCAAATGTCGCGAATCCATTCATGCACCCCGAAAATCTCGTGCACGACGCATATGACCGGCGCGGCTTTCGCCTTTTCCGGCCGAGCGACGAAGGCCGGCAGCGCGAACCCGTCGCTCGCCTTGATCGAGACCGTCTCCTCCTTCAGCCCTTCACCCGATGTCTGGACGGCGCTGCTCGACACGGGGCGGCAGGCGGCGGCGAAGCCTGCTGCGAACGCCCCGCTCGCCAGCAGCTTGCGCCGGTCGAGCCCGGTCGAACCGATCCAGTTGCGATCTTCGGGCAGGCGCTGGGGGGAAGGCTGATCCTCGGTCTCGATGGTCATCGGCGCGTCTCCGGGAAAATGCCCCCGCCCCGCAGCCTAGCCTCTCCTGACCCCGGCGCAAGCCTCCTCAAGCCAGGAAATCGCCGCTCAAGATCCGCTCCAGCCCGGCTGCGTCCCGCGCATAGACATAGGCCCATGCCTCGACCGCGCCGTCGGGCGTGTCCACCATCAGCCGCTCGCGCCGATATTCATGCGGCTGGGGAAAATGCGCGGCGCATTCTTCATGTTCGTCGAGCACCGCCAGCACATGCTCCGGATCAGGCATCAGGAACAGATCGCCCGCGACCAACGCTTCGCCTCCCGGCACGATGCCCGGATAATAGTCGATGCGGTAGAGCGCCCCGCGCACCGTCGCTCGCCCCACATGACGCGCCACGCGCGCCAGCCATTCGGCATGCTCGCCGCCATAGCCCGGCCGCAACGAGCCATAGACGAACAGCAGCGCCCCGCTCACCGACAGAAATAATTCCCGATTACCGGCAAATTCCACCAACTGACGGAATTTCGCGCAGCAAAAATCGCCGAAAATCGCATAGCGGAGCCCGAAATAAGGGCGAAAGTCGGAATTGGCACGGCTCCTGCAATCCTCCCGGCATCATGGCCGGATCGTCCGGCCACCCACATCAGGAAGCCATAGCCATGCCGACCCTCCGATTCCAGGACAGCCTCTTCGCCCTCGTCAGCGCGGTGATCACCGCCAGCCTGTTCGTCGACGCCGCCATCCCCCTCGCCCCGATCGCCTGATCCCGCTCATCCCTTCAGGGAAGATAGTTCGATGAACGACAGCTTCACCCTCGACCGCCGCAACGGCAAGATCATGGGCGTCTGCGCCGGCCTTTCCAATCGAACCGGCTTCGATGTCACCTTGATCCGAATCGCGCTCGTGCTGCTGACGCTTTGCGCGCTGGGGCCGATCGGCCTTGTCGCCTATCTGCTCACCGGCTGGCTGGCGGATGGATGATCCGCGCGCATCGCATAGACGAACGACAATAAAAAAGCCGCCCGGGCTTATCCTGGGCGGCCTTTTTGATCTCCCTTGAACACAAGGGAAAGAAGGGGTTCGGTTATTCCCTCAGGCGAAGAGCACCGAGTAGAAGGTCAGCATCTGCGCGCCGACCGCAACCATCAGCGCAACGCCCTGTACAGTGTGTCGCATGTTCATGTTCCTGCATAATCATCTTATATCGCCTTGCGGCAAGACGGCCTATGCGCCCGCCTCCATTTTGTAACAATCGCAAAGGGCGCCTTCGCAGTTGCAGCAAATGCAACAGCCCTGTTGCAGCGACGACACGGGTCCGTGGAACTACGCCGCCAATTCCTTCAGCCCAGTTCATTCAGCCTTGCGCCGCAACCCGATCAACCACGGCTTCACCCCGCGCGTCGGACGGGCCGCGCCGTCGATCCGCCGCGCCCGCAGGATCGCGATCGGCTTCACGATCATCTGCCCCCGCATCGGCCCCGACCCGCAACAGGTCGGCACGGCCAGAATGCGCCGCACGACATCCATGCCCGCGACTACATGGCCGAAGGCGGCATAGCCGATATAGCTCCCCCGCGCGTCCATATTGGGCGTCGGACCGGCGGTGATGAAGAAATTGCCCATCGCCGAATTGGGCCGGTCGGGCCGCGCCATGGAGAGGGTCGCGTCGAGATGCCGGATGCCGGTCCTGCTCGTCGGTTCATGCGGGATCGGCGGCAGCGACCGCCGCGCGTCGGTATCGATCCCGCCCTGGATCAGCCCCAGCTTGGGATTATTCTTCCGCCGCGCCGCGCGGTAGAAGGTGACGCCATCGAAGCGCCCATCATCGACATAGGCCAGGAAATTCGCCGAGGTGCGCGGCGCGCGCCGGTCATCCACCGCCACGATGATCGTCCCCACCGAAGTCTCGATGGCGACGCGCGTGTAACCGGGCGCAGGCCGATTCCCCGGCAAAGCCCAGGCCAACGACGGACACAGCGCCAACAGCAGGACAAGACAAGGCAGGACAGATGGACGCATCGAAGGCTTCAGACGCCCCGGCGCGAATGATGGCCCTGAACGGGTGCGGGGCAATGGCTGTGGGATGACATGGGGTAAAGGCTCAGCTCTATTTTATTCGCCCTGGCGATCCGGCCCCGTCGATCGTTGAAAGAACGGAGCCCTCGCGCCATCCTCCATGGTCAGGACTTCAACATTTCCCCCGGCACCACGATCGTATTGAAGGAGTTGGCCGGGAGGCTGGGGGTCAACTGCTTCGATCCGGCGACGATGTTGACCTTCTGCGGCTGAGGCATTTCATTCTGGATGACGATGACCAGATCGCCGTTAGGATTGCGGAAGGCCAACTGGTTCTCAAATCCTGCCACGCTGGTGTTGGAAATGAAGCGCGCGCCGGGTTTCACCTGGCTGGCGATATGCCGCATGACCCAGTAATCGGGCGTCAGACGATAGCGCCCACGCGCCACGTCGACCGATATGAGCGCATTCTGGGGCCAGCCCCAGCCCGACATGCCTTCCGTCGACAGCGCCATGTTCCAATATTCCCACACGCTCGCGCCGGCATTCAAATAGCGTTTCATCAAGGACCAGCCATAGCCGGCGTAGCGCCAGTCATTGGCCCCGACGCCACATTCCTGTTCGCTTCCCCAGATCAGCAGGTCCGGATGACGTTTGCGAATGTCGTCGAGCGCGCCCTTGCCGGCCCATTGAACGCCGACCCCCTTGATGAAGGGGCCCGCCTTCGGATCGTTCAGCACCTGGCTGACAAGATCGGCATTGGCGCGTTCCAGCGTACCCAGCATGACGTCGACGCCCGCCTGCCCCATCTCCCGCCCCAGGAACGGGATGAAGCGGGCCAGGCCCTGGGGCGTCCAGCAGCAGCTCGGAAACGGCTGCGCCGAATTAAACTCATTTTGCGGCATGACCGTGCCGATCCGGATGCCCAATGCGGCATAGGCTTCCACATAGCGGCGGAAATAGCGGGCATAGGCGTCGAAATAGCGATCATCCTGGATGAAGCTGTCGACGCCTTCCCGCCCCCCCTGACCACGTCCCAGGCCGTTTGACGGCAGGCCGGGCAGCGAAGGCGCCTGCGCATAATGTTTATTGGTCTTCATCCATGTCGGTGGAGACCAGGGCGACGCCCATAGCTGCAGGTCGGGCCGGATTCCCTGCGCCGCCTTGATGAAGGGGATGAGGGTCGCATGATCGTTCGCGATGCTGAAATCCCGAAGCGCGAAGTCGCCATCGGTCTCGTCATAACTGTACCAGCCGCGCGCAAAGTCATTCGCCCCGATCGGCGTCCGGCAAATCGTGAAAGCAGCGCCCGTATCGCTGAACAGGGCCGCCAGCGCCTCCTCCCGGCTTCGTGCGGGAAGCGCCGAGAGCGCCTGCCACCCCTTTTCGCTGAACGCCCCTCCAAAGCCGGTGATCGTCTGGCTGGGGCGAGAAAGATTGAGCATGACGTCCCACGCGAACAAACTCCGCGCCGCCTTTTCCAACATGAGCCCGCGCTGCGCTTTCCACGATGCCGAAGGGCTCGTGGACCACCAACGGATTTCCGGCCCGGCGGCGGCGAACACTTTCGGCGTCGATGCGGCCAGGGCTGTCGCGCCCATGAACTTCAGCGTATTGCGACGATCGATCATTGAAATCTCTCAACAGCTTTTTACAGACGGGCAGGTGATGCCACACAACAGGCTCCCGAGGAAGGGATCAGGCGCACCATCGATTTGTCGAACTGCATCGCCCGACTGGCACGCCCCCAGCCCCCATCTTTCGAACGAATACGGGGACTGCTATGCGATGAATTGTGCGAAACTGGCGGAGAGGGAGGGATTCGAACCCTCGGTACCGTTTCCGGCACGCCGCATTTCGAGTGCGGTGCATTCGACCACTCTGCCACCTCTCCGCAGAAGGCCTTGAGCATGCGCCGGGCCGGTCGAGGGGCGGCCATTAGCGAATGATGATGGACTTGCCAAGCGGCGCTGGCGGTATTTTTCTTGTGTAGTGGCGCAGGCTTCCTAAATATGACGCATGACTGACACGATTCAGATTTTCGGAACCGACATCAACGCACCTCCCGTCGTCCACGCCCTCTTCAGCATCGGCGACGTTCTTGCCCATCGGCGTTTCGGCTTTCGCGGGGTCGTGTTCGACATCGATCCGGTGTTCGCCAATAGCGAGGAATGGTATCAGGCCATTCCCGAAGGCTCCCGGCCCGACAAGCATCAGCCATTCTACCATCTGCTCGCCGAAAATGGCGAAACCAGCTATGTCGCCTATGTGAGTCAGCAGAATCTGGTCGCCGACGACAGCGGGGAACCGGTCGATCATCCCGCGATCGCCGGCATGTTCGGCGACTATGCGAATGGCAAATATCAACTGCGCCCGCTCCATCGCCACTGACAGGCCCGTCGGGCCAGGGGCGCGAGTCCGGGCGCTGCTGGGCATCGTCCTGCTGTGCGTCCTGACCTTTTCCGGGCATGTCGGCGCGGCCGCCGAAGAGGCCAGCGCACCCCCGGCCCCTCGGGTCAACGCCGACCCCGCCTTCCCCTTTTCCAACGAAATCGCCGCCTTCGCCAAGGCCAATGAAACGGGGCCGGCGATCCCCGACGCCACGCTCTTCCTGGGCAGTTCCAGCATCCGCCTGTGGGACATAGCGGGCAGCTTCCCGGATGTGGGAACGATCAATCGCGGCTTTGGCGGCGCAACGACGCCGGACGTGCTGCGCCATTATGCGCGCCTCCTTCCCCGCGCCAGGCCGCGCGCGATCCTTGTCTATGTGGGGGAAAACGACCTCGCGTCCGGCGCGACGCCGGGCGAAGTCGCGCGCGACATACTCACCCTGCTCAAGCGGCTGCGCGCGGATTATCCGCAGGCGCGCATCGCCTATCTCTCGCTCAAGCCCAGCCCGATCCGCTGGACGCTCTGGCCCAAGCTGGCGGCGGTGAACATGACCGTCGCGGCGCGCAGCCGGGTGAGCGGGTTCGACTATCTCGACGTCGGCAGCGCCCTGCTCGCGCGCGACGGCCTGCCCGACGCCTCGCTGTTCCGGCCCGACGGGCTGCATATGAATGCGCGCGGCTACATGCTCTGGACCCGTCTGGTCGATGCCTGGCTGGACCGAGCAACCGACGCGCAAGGCCGCTCCGCCTCCTGACCCTCTCCGCGCCGATAACCGCACTTTCCGATTGATCCAAGCCCAAGCAACATTATTACCGGACATCTGTAAAAGTTTCTGAAGGCGAAGGGGAAGCGCGGGTGACATCTGATACGGCCAAGGCCATGCCCATGGCGGAGCTGACGCTTCGCGGCGTCATATTGGGCGCGATCATCACCCTGCTGTTCACCGCCGCCAACGTCTATCTGGGGCTGAAGATCGGGCTGACCTTCGCCACGTCCATCCCCGCCGCGGTCATATCCATGGCGGTGCTGCGCCTGTTCGCGACCGGCACGATCCTGGAAAACAACATCGTCCAGACCATCGCCTCCGCGGCGGGCACGCTGTCGGCGATCATTTTCGTTCTGCCCGGCCTCGTCATCATCGGCTGGTGGCAGGGCTTTCCCTATTGGCTGTCCGCCTTCACCATCGCGTTCGGCGGCATATTGGGCGTCATGTATTCGGTGCCGCTGCGCCGCGCGCTGGTGACGGGCTCCGACCTTCCCTTTCCTGAAGGGGTCGCCGCCGCCGAAGTGCTGAAGGTCGGCGCCGGATCGCGCGAGGGACTGGAGGAGAACAAGCGCGGCCTGGCCGCCATTATCGCCAGTTCGGTCGCCGCCGCCGCCTTCTCGATTCTCGCCAAGACGAAGCTGATCGCAGAGGAAGCCGCGACCTTCTTCAAATTCGGCGCAGGGGCCAGTTCCGTTTCCACCAGCTTCTCCTTGGCGCTGATCGGCGTCGGCCATCTGGTGGGCATCTCGGTCGGCGTGGCGATGTTCTTCGGCCTGCTGATCAGCTGGGTCGGCCTCGTCCCCTGGCTCACCGCGCCGCTGCCTGCCGGAGCGGACCTTGCCGAAGTCGTCGGCACGACCTTCCGCATGAAGGCGCGCTTCATCGGCGCGGGCACGATCGGCGTCGCGGCGATCTGGACCCTGCTCAAGATATTGGGCCCGATCATCAGCGGCATCCGCTCCGCCATCGCGGCGGCGAAGCTGCGCAAGGGCGGGGACGGCTCCCTGCTCGCACTTACAGAACGCGACCTGCCGATCGGCATCGTCGGCGGCACGATCCTCGCCTCGCTCGCGCCCATCGCCGTGCTGCTCTGGACGTTCGCGCAAGGCGGCCCAATCGCGCTTCACCCCGTCCCCATCATCATCCTGACGCTCGCCTATATTCTGGTCGCGGGCATCGTCATCGCATCGGTCTGCGGCTATATGGCGGGCCTGATTGGCGCGTCGAACAGCCCGATTTCAGGCGTCGGCATCCTTGCGGTGCTGGGCGCGTCATTGATCCTCGCAGCCATCTACGGCTCGGGCGGCGACCCGAAGCAGAGCCAGGCGCTGATCGCCTACGCCCTGTTCGTCACCGCGATCATCTTCGGCATCGCCACCATCTCGAACGACAATCTTCAGGACCTGAAGACCGGCCAGCTGGTCGGCGCGACCCCGTGGAAGCAACAGGTGGCGCTCGTCCTGGGCGTGATCTTCGGCGCGCTCGTCATTCCGCCGGTGCTCGACCTGCTTAACAGCGCCTTCGGCTTCGCCGGCGCGCCCGGGGCCAAGGCCACCGCCCTCCCCGCCCCGCAGGCCGCGCTCATCTCCGCGCTCGCCAAGGGCGTGCTGGGTGGCGATCTCGACTGGAAACTCATCGGCATCGGCGCGGGGATCGGCGCGGTCATCGTCCTGATCGACGAACTGCTGGGCAAGGCGGGGAAGCTGCGCCTGCCCCCGCTGGCGGTCGGCATGGGCATCTATCTGCCGATGGCGCTCACCCTGTTGATCCCGGTCGGCGCGCTCATCGGCCATTTCTACAACCGCTGGGCGGCGCGGCAGGCCAACCCCGATTTCGCCGAGCGCATGGGCGTGCTGATGGCGACCGGCTTCATCGTCGGGGAAAGCCTGTTCGGCGTAACCTTCGCCGGCATCGTCGCAGCGACCAACAGCGACGCGCCGCTGGCGCTGGTGACGGAAAATGCATGGGCCGCGCCGCTGGCGCTGGTCATTTTCACGGGCGTAGTTGGGGCGCTCTATGCGCGGCTCAAGCGGCAGGCGTCGCTGCCCCTCTGACCGTCATCCCAGCGGACGCTGGGATCTCGTGAGGCAAGGCCGTGCGCTCTCGCCTGAGACCCCAGCTTGCGCTGGGGTGACGACAGCGGAAGAGTTCACCTCTTCCCGAACCAAGCCACCAACGCCGGCTTCAACCTTGCCCGCGTCTCGATCCGCGTCTTGATCGCAGCGATGGAGCGGTCCACCACCTTGCGCGATTCCGGCGTCAGATATTGGGTCGCATAGGCGTCGAGCTTCGTCACCATCGCCGCGTCAGCAGACCCGCCGCCCAGCCGCGCGATGGCTTGCGACCGCGCCGACACGTCGATCATCGCCTCATATTGCTGCCGATGCGCCAGCACATAGTCGACCGCCAGCATCGGATGCTCCCCGCCCACGGCCGAGATGATCGCCGCGCTAGTCGTCTTGCCCGGCTCGTCGGTCAGCGCGAGGTCGAGCGCGCGGCGTCCCAGCGCCTCATCCTTCGCCACGCCGAGCAGGGCGAAGGTCGTGCTCTTCTCCAGGTCCGTCTTCGCCCCGTTGGCGAGGCCACGCAGCTTCTCCCAGGTCCCCGCATCGGCATTTTCCGCGATGATATGCAGCCACACATTGCGCAGCGGCCCGTCGAGCGCCGCCGGGTCGCTCGCCAGCGCGGCGAAGCGCCGGTTCGCCTCCGCCACCACCGCCTTGTCCCCCATGCCGCCCAGCGTCGAGACGAGCGCCGAACGCAACACCGGAACCTGCGGACCCTCGCCGGCCTTCGCATCATAGCCGACGCCCGCCAGCACCGGGCTCAGCTTCCTCGACGCATAGGCCGCCACGCGCCCCTGCGCCGCCTTGTCGCCCTCCAGCATCTGATACGCGCTATCGAGATAGTCGGGCGCCTCCGCCAGCACCGCCGGGCTCGCGCTGGCGGGCACGGCATCCACCAGATCCAACGCCAGCCCGATCGGCTGATACCCGCCCAGCGCGAGCTGGAAATTATCCGCCATCAGCCCGATCTGGTCCATCGCGGAAAGCCCGGTAAAGCCCTTCGCCAGCGCCCGCACATTCGCTTCCGGATAGAGCGAGCGATAATAGCCCGTCTGCCCGGCATTGATGACATAAGCGCCGCAGCCCGGCAACGTGACCGACCCTTGCCCATTCAGGATCAGCCGCTGCTGCGCCCCGCCGACCGTCTGCGCCATCACCGGCACGTTCCAGCGCAGCGGCGTCTTGTCCTTCCGGTCGCGGCTGAACTCGCTTTGGCTCAGCGCGAGCACGGTCGACCCACCCTTGCACTGCGCGCTCTCCACCTTCACCAGCGGGATGCCCGGCTGGCTGGTGAAGTCATGCGCGATTCCCACCAGCCCCTTCGCTCCCGCGCCCTCGACCGCCTTCCACAGGTCGTCGGTCACGGTGTTCCCATAGGCATGGGCCTTCATGTAGCTGCGGATGCCGTCCCGCCACACATCCTCGCCGGCGAAACCCTCCAGCATGGTGATGACGGCCTCGCCTTTCTCATAGGTGATGTCGTCGAACGCCTGGTTCACCTCGTCCACCGTGTGGATCTTCTGCACCACCGGATGGGTGGTCGCCAGCGCGTCAAGCGTCATCGCCCGCTCGCGCCCGCCCACGCGGGTCAGCAGCATCTCCCAGCTCGGTTGCAGCTTGTCGGTGACCTTGGTCGCCATCCAGCTGGCGAACCCCTCGTTCAGCCACAGATCGTCCCACCACGCCATGGTGACGAGATCGCCGAACCATTGATGCGCCATTTCATGCGCGACGATGGAGTAGATGGTCCGCTTCGTCCCTTCGGACGTAAAACGCGGATCGACCAGCAGCGCGCGTTCGAATGTGAAGATCGCGCCCCAATTCTCCATCGCGGAAAAAAACTGGCTCTGCCCCGGCCCGGCGACATTATCGAGCTTGGGCAACGGAAAGGGCACGCCGAAATAGTCGTTATAATAAGGCAATATCGCCGCCGACGCGTCGAGCGCCAACTGCGCCCTGCCTGTATTGCCCTTGCCCGTGATGACGCCGACCTCGGTAGCGCCCGACATCTTGGTCGCGCGCTCCAGCTCGCCCAGGCCGAAGAACAGCAGATAGGAGGCCATTTTGGGCGAAGTCCCGAACGTCACCTGGGTCTGGCCGCCGCCAAGGTCCTTCGACGCCTGCACCGGCATGTTGCTGACCGCCAGCTGACCCGTCGGCACGATCGCCGTCAGGCCGAAGGTCGCCTTGTAGCTCGGCTCGTCGAAGCTCGGCACGAAGCGGCGGGCATCGGGAGCCTCGAACTGGGTGAACAGCGCACGCTTCGCCTTGCCCGCATTGTCCGTATAGTCGAGCGCGAACATCCCGTTCGCCTGTGTGTTGATGACGCCCGCATAGGCGATGTCGATCTTGTAGCTGCCCGGCTGGACCGGCTTGCCGAAATCAAGGGCGACCGTCTGCGCATTGGCGTCGATGGCGGCGGCCCCCTTCACCGCCTTGCCCTTCGCCGGAGTCAGCGTGACGCTCCCCACCGTCAAATCCGCCGCGTTCAGCACCAGCACGGGCATCGCCTGCGCGACGCTGATGTCGATCGTCACCTTGCCGCTGAATTTGAGATTGGCGGCGTCCGGCGTGACGGTGATCGCATAATGGCTGGGCGCCGCGCCGCGCGGCAACTGCGTCGTGATCGCGGGCGCAGGACCAGCAGGGGTCTGGCCCAGGGCAGGCTGGACAAGCGCCAGCGGGGCCGCCGCCAGCATCAGCGGGAGAATCTTGGCAAAAGACATCAGGTTCGCAACTCCGACACGTTGGGAACGGCGCAGCCCCAACGGCCAAGCGCCACGATAGTTGCGGGATCGAACCTTTCTCCTCCCCGGTCAAGCGGCGCCGCCCGCCGCCCATGTCGTTGGTCGAACCTTGTTGCTCGTTTGTCAAACAATTGAGAAGTTCGTCATGCCAGCGCAAGCTGGCACCTCAGGCGGCAACGAAAAAGGCCGGCCACGCAATGCATCGCTTTCTCATCCCGGCGAGGCATCACAGGCGCTCACGCATGTCGCGACACAAACAACCGCCACTCGCCATCTCCCGAGATGCCAACCTACGCTGGGATCTCAGGCCTCTACAAAGGAACGGCCGACTTCACCCCCGCCCGCGATACCCCGGCACATCCTGCACGGGCAGCCACAGCCCCGCCGGCGGCTCGCCCGACTGCCAGAACACGTCGATCGGAATGCCCCCGCGCGGATACCAATATCCGCCGATGCGCAACCAGACCGGCTGCATCTCGTCGAACAACCGCTCGCCGATCCCCACGGTGCAGTCCTCATGAAAGGCGGCGTGATTGCGGAACGCCCCCAGGAACAGCTTCAGCGATTTCGATTCGACGATCGTCGCGGCGGGCGCATAGTCGATCACCAGATGCGCGAAATCGGGCTGCCCCGTCACCGGACAGAGCGAGGTGAACTCGGGCGCGGTGAAGCGCACCAGATAAGGCTTGCCTGGCCGGGGATTGGGCACATAATCCAGCACAGCTTCCTGCGGATGCGCCGGCAGCGAACTGGTCTGGCCAAGGTGGATCGGTTTTGCTGTTTCGGTCGTGTCGTTCATGACGGGCCATCTACGCCATTGCACACATAATGTCATCGTCGCGCCAACCCACCCGATCGTTCATCACCCGTTCAGCGGCCCCATTGCCTTGGCTGCCGCCCATGGGGTTTCGTCCGTCCGTGCTGTTCATCGCGCCGCTGCTGCTGGCTTCGCCCGCGCTCGCGCAGGATCAGGACAGTGGCGAGCCGGTGTTCAACCTCCCCCGCCAGACCCAACCGCCTGCCGACCCGAATCGTCAAGGCCCCGAACTGAACGTGTTTCGCGGCGCGCCCACGCCGGTGACGCCTCCGCCGGTCGTCACCCCGACGATCGTCCCGCCGCCTGCTGTCACGCCCGCGCCGCAACCGACGCCTCAACCGCAGCCCCCCGCCGCCACGCAGCCCCAGCGCCCCGCTCCGTCCGTCCGCCAGCCTGCGCCGACCCCACCGCCGAGCAACGCGCCAGCCACCCCGGCGGCGACCCCCGAACCGCAACCCGCGCCTTCGCCAGAGGCGACTCCCGCGCCCGCAGCGCCAGCGGCGGAACCCCCGCTCGCGCCCTCCGGCGAGCCCAGCCGCTGGCCATGGATCGGCGCTGGCGTGGCTGCGCTTGCCGCCCTGCTGGCGGCTGCCTGGCTGCTTCGCCGCCGGAAACGCGATGCGGACGAAATTTTCGAAGAAGAACCCCTCTTCACAGAGGAAGGGGAGCAAGCCCCCGCTCCTCCCGCCGCCACGCCTCGCCCCCTGTCGCCATCGCGACCAACACCACCCGCGCCGGTCCCGGCGCCCCCGCCCCCGCCAGCACCCCAAACCGCCAATCGCCCGTGGATCGACCTTGCCATGGAAGTGCGCGGCGCGCGCCTGTCCCTGATGGGCGCGACCATCACCTATGTCCTCACCCTCCATAATCGGGGCCAGCGCCCCGCGGAGGACCTGCTGATCCGCACCCTCATCGCCAATGCCGACACCGGCCAGCAGGCCATGCTGCAACAATTTTTTGCCGGCGCCGTCGGCCTGCCGACCCATTCGGTGGTCTCGGTCGCACCGGGCGAAAGCCACAGCCTGACCGGCGAACTGCGCCTGCTGCCCGACCAGATCGCGCCCGTGCAGATGGATGGCCGCGCCCTCCTCATCCCGCTGGTCGCGTTCGACGCCCAATATCGCTGGACCGACGAAGGCAGTGAAGCCAGTGGCGCGGGCCGCACGGGCGGCGCCTTCATCGTCGGTCAGGAAAAATCGCCCCCGGCCGATCGCCTCGCACCTTTCCGCCTCGACCTTGGCCCGCGCCAATATCCCACGCCGGGCAGCCGCGCGACGGCGCTGACGCTGGCCAGCTAACGCGCCAAACCTCTTCCCACCGCCGCCGCCCGCTCCTAGAAAGGCGGCATGGACATATTGGTTTCAACGGACTGGCTCGCGGCGGAACTGGGCGAGGGCGACCTGCGCATATTGGACGCCACCCTCTTCCTGCCCGGAACGCCGCGCGACGCCCAGACGGAGTTTACGGCGGCGCATATCCCCGGCGCGGCCTTTCTCGACCTGCCGACGCTGGCCGACGCCGACGATCCGCGTCCCGGCATGCTTCCCGGCGACCAGTTCATGACCGAACGCTGCCGCGCGCTGGGCCTCGACGCCGACAGCCGCATCATCGTCTATGACAACAGCCCCGTGCACAGCGCCGCCCGCGCCTGGTGGATGCTGCGCCTGTATGGCGTGGGCGCATCCGCCGCGATCCTCGACGGCGGCCTGCCCAAATGGATCGCCGAAGGCCGGGCGACGGAGTCAGGCTCACCGGCGATCCCGCGCGGGAACGCCACCGCCCGCCGCGCCGCAGGACAGGTCCGCGACAAAGCGGACCTGCTCGCCAATCTCGATACCAACGCCGAACAGGTGCTGGACGCCCGCAGCGCCGCGCGCTTCACCGGCGAGGAAAAGGAACCGCGCCCCGGCATGGCGTCGGGCCATATTCCGGGTTCGCGCAATATCCCGTCCTCGGCCTTCTTCAACGCCCACAACAGCATGAAGCAGGGCGAAGAGCTACGCCGCCTGTTCATAGACGCAGGCGCGGATTTCTCGAGGCCGATCATCACCAGCTGCGGCAGCGGCGTCACCGCCGCGATCCTGCTCGCCGGGCTGGAGCTGCTCGGCAAGACCGACGTCACCCTCTATGACGGCAGCTGGTCCGAATGGGGCCTCGACCCCGCCACGCCCAAGGCGGCAGGCCCGGCATGAGCGGCGACAAGAAAGACGAGCGCAAGCCGCTGACGAAGCTGGCGCAGGCGGGCCGCCGTCCCGAATGGACCGGCATGCCGGGGCAACCGGGCGGCATCGTCAACCCGCCGGTCTGGCGCGCCTCGACCATCCTCTATGACGACGTCGCCCATCTGCGCCGCGCGGCTGGCTCCAGCACGCATGAGCGGCTCTTCTACGGGCGCAAGGGCACGCCGACCGCATGGAGCCTCGCCGACGCGCTGACGGAGATGGAGCCGGGCGCGGAGGGCACGATGCTCTTCCCCTCGGGCGTCGCGGCGATCGCCTGCGCGCTGATGGCGGTGCTGAAACCGGGCGACCAGTTGCTGATGGTCGACAGCGCCTACGACCCGACCCGCAACTTCTGCGACAAGATCCTAAAAAGTTACGGTATCGAAACGATCTACTACGACCCCCGCGCGGACATCGCCACAATTCGCGCTTTTCTTAATGAAAAAACCCGCGCCATCTTCCTCGAAAGCCCCGGCAGCCTGACCTTCGAAGTGCAGGACGTCCCCGCCATCACCGCCCTCGCCCGCGAACATGGCGTCGTCACCCTGATCGACAACACCTGGGCCACGCCCTTCTTCTTTCCCGCCTTGTCGCACGGCGTCGACATCTCCATCCTCGCCTGCACCAAATATATCGTCGGCCACAGCGACGTCATGCTGGGATCGGTAACGGCAACGCCCGACCTTTTCCCCGCCATCCGCCAGACCGCCTACGCCTTCGGACAAATGATCAGCCCCGACGACGCCTGGCTCGCCGCGCGCGGCCTGCGGACGCTGGGCGTACGCCTGAAGCAGCATCAGGAAAGCGCGCTCGCGATCGCCCGCTGGCTCGCGGACCAACCGGATGTCGCCCGCGTGCTCCATCCGGCGCTTGCCGATTGCCCCGGCCATGAACTCTGGGCGCGCGACTTCTCCGGCTCCAGCGGCCTGTTCAGCTTCATCCTGCGCGGCGGGGACGAACAGGCGCGAGCCGCGCTGATCGACGGCCTTGCCCATTTCGGCATCGGCTACAGCTGGGGCGGCTTCGAAAGCCTCGCCCTGCCGGTCGATCCGGCGCGTTACCGCACCGCTGCCGGCTGGCAAGCTGAAGGTCCGGTCGTTCGCCTCCAGATCGGCCTCGAAGACCCGGCCGACCTGATCGCCGATCTGGACGCGGGGCTCGCCCGCTTCCGCGCGGTGCGCGGATGAGGGGCCGCGCCCCCGATCTGCTTGCCTTGCTGCCGGGCGATCCGGCTATCGTTCATCCGCTGGCGGCGCTCGCCCTGGCGGCGATCATCTACCTGACCGCCGACGCCGTCGCCCATATATTGGGCCCCAGCCTTCGCCGCCGCGTCCGCCCGCTGGGGGATGCGCTGGCCGGTCATCTGCGACCCATATTGCGCTACGGGTTGGCGGCAGGACTGCTGGCGCTCTGCGTGACGCTCTGGCCGATCGACGGCCTGGCTCATCTCATATTGGGCGGCGCGCTCGCCCTCGCGCTCGCGCTGGTCGCGACCCATGTCCTGCGCAGCCTGTCGATCCCGCGCTGGGCGGTCGTCCCCCTCGCCCTGCTGCTCTTCATCATGGTCCTGTCAGGCAGCAGCGGCGGCTTCGCGCCTGTCGCCGACATGCTCGATGGCGTTGGCGTCGACCTTGGCAAGCGGCGCGTAACCCTGCTGGGGCTCGTCAGCATGGCCGCGACTTGCGTCGCCTTGTTCGCGCTGGTGCGTCTAGCCAACCGCATCGTCGGCCGCAGCATCGCCCGCGCCCATGGCCTGGACGCCACGCAAAAGCTCCTCGCGCAAAAGCTCGCCGCCATCGCCGCCATCGTCATCGCCTTCTTCGTGGGCATCGACCTGCTCGGCATAGACCTTACCGCCTTCGCCGTCTTTTCCGGGGCGCTGGGCCTGGCGATCGGCTTCGGCCTGCAAAAGACGTTCGGCAACCTGATCGCCGGCATCATCCTGCTTATGGATCGTTCGATCAAGCCGGGCGACGTCATCGTCGTGGGCGACAGCTTCGGCTGGGTGAACAAGATCGGCGTGCGCGCCGTCTCGGTCATCACCCGCGACGGCAAGGAACATCTGATCCCGAACGAAAACCTCATGACGCAGGAGGTCGAAAACTGGTCCTATTCCGACCGCAATGTCCGCATCCGCATTCCGGTAGGCGTCGGCTATGACAGCGACCTGAAGCTCGCTCAGGACCTCATGCTCCGCGCCGCGCAGGAAAGTCCCCGTGTGCTGCGCAATCCCAAGCCCAATGTGTGGCTCACCAGCTTCGCCGAAAACCGCGTCGAACACGAGATATTGGTGTGGATCAGCGATCCCGAGGGCGGCGTCGGCAGCGTCAAGTCTGACGTGCTCAACCGGCTCTGGCTGCTGTTCCGGGACAATGGCGTCACCATCCCCTACCCGCAGCGCGTCGTCCACACCGCCAGCGATACGCCACAGCGGCGATAGCCCCCCAATTGCGGCGGAAATTCGGGCGCGACGGATGCCGCGCCACATTCTCGCCTGCCTTTGTTGCAGTCCAGCAACATTACAGCATCAAAATGCAATCATATGGCAATAAAATCTTGTGCGGCGCAGCGCCCGTCGGCATTCCCTTGTCCGTCAAGACTACCTGGTCCGCCCCCATCGGGGAGACAGAGATCAGGAACCTGACGCAGGCGGGACCATCGCAGAAAATCACCAAGGGGAATCCAATGCGTAAGTCCATTCTCGGCCTCTCGGCCGTTGCTCTTGCCGCCGTGTCGGCTCCCGCGTTCGCGCAGGATGAGCCCACCTCGGCGATCACCGTGACCGGCAACGCCGCCGTCGTAACCGACTACCGTTTCCGTGGCCTCTCGCAGACCGACAAGCGCTTCGCTGTCCAGGGCGGCATCACCGTCTCCCATGAATCGGGCTTCTATGTTTCGGCCTGGGGCTCGTCGATCGACGATTATATCGCGGCCGGCGGCGACCAGGAAATCGACCTGATCGGCGGCTATACGAAGACGATCGGCGCGGCGACCGTCGACGTCGGCGTTCTCTATTATTACTATCCGGGTTCGGGCGGCGCGAACACCGACTTCATCGAGCCCTATGCCTCGGTCAAGGGCACGTTCGGCCCCGCCACCGCCAAGCTCAGCGTCGCCTATGCGCCCAAGCAGCACGCCCTTTCCTTCGTCGGCAGCAACCCGCGCGAAGACAATCTCTACGTCGCGGGCGATCTGTCGGCCAGCATCCCCAACACCCCGCTGGGCGTATCGGCGCATCTGGGCCACAGCTTCGGCCCGAGCTACCTGGTGCCGGTCGGCGACGAATATACCGACTGGAGCCTCGGCGCGACCTACACCTGGAAGCATCTGACCTTCGGCGTCAGCTATGTCGACACCGACACCAACTTCATCGTCGGCACGCGCGATGAAGCGAAGGCCGGCGTGGTGGGTTCGATCACCGCTTCTTTCTGATATCCAAGATATTGGACAGGGGGCCGCGATCCGATGGATCGCGGCCTTTTCCTTATGGGCTGCTTTGCGGGTCGCCTGCGCCAGGCCGCCGCACTATATAAGTTCCCATGCCCATCTTCCTGCCGCTCCTGATCTTTGTCGCCACGGTCGCCGCGATGGAGGGTTTCGCCTATGTCATGCACCGCTGGGTCATGCACGGTCCGGGATGGTTCCTCCACGCCAGCCACCACCGCCCGCGCACCGGCGATTGGGAAACGAACGACCTATATTTCGTGATCTTCGCCATGCCCTCGATCCTGCTGCTGCTAGGCGGGGTGCAATGGGGATGGGGACAATGGGCGACGGCCTGCGGAGCGGGAATCGCAGCCTATGGCCTCATCTATCTCGGCTTTCACGACATCATCGTTCATCAGCGGCTGCCGCATCGCTATGTGGCCCGCTCGCGATATATGAAGCGGATCGTCCAGGCGCACCGGCTGCACCATGCGGTCGAGACCCGGCAGGGCTGCGTGAGTTTCGGATTCTTGATCGCGTCCCGCGCTGAATTGCTGAAACGCCAACTCAGCCATAACGAAGCGGGCGAACTGCGCGGGGCCAAAGGCAGGCCCCGCTCCACCGGATAAACCGGCCCGCCGCGCCGTTATTGCGCGGTCCAGCCACCGTCGATGCACATGTTCGCGCCGGTGATGTTCGCCGCCGCGTCGCTGCACAGGAACAGCGCCATGGCGGCGACCTGATCGACCGTCACGAACTGCTTGGTCGGCTGCCCCGCCAGCAGGACGTCGTTCATCACCTGCTCGCGCGTCATGTTCCGCGCCTTCATCGTGTCGGGAATCTGGTTTTCGACCAACGGCGTCCAGACATAGCCGGGCGAGATGCAATTGGCGGTGACGCCGAAGGTCGCCAGTTCCAGCGCCAGCGTCTTGGTGAGGCCCGCCAGCCCATGCTTGGCCGTCACATAGGCGCTCTTGAAGGGGGAGGCGGTGAGCGAATGGGCGCTCGCCGTCTGGATGATGCGCCCCCATTTCCTCGACTTCATATAGGGCACGGCCAGCCGCGCGGTGTGGAACGCGCTGGTCAGGTTGAGCGCGATGATGAGGTCCCATTTCTCGACGGGAAAATCCTCGACCGGCGCGACATGCTGCATGCCGGCATTGTTGATGAGGATGTCGACTCCGCCGAAAGCCTCGGCGGCTTCCTTCATCATCGCCTCGATCTCTGCGGGCTTGGTGAGGTCGTGGCCGCTGTAGAGAGCCTTGCCGCCACTCGCCTGCTCAAGCGCGACGCGTTCCTGCTCGATCGCCGCAGGATCGCCGAAGCCGTTGATGACGACGTTCGCGCCTTCGCCCGCAAGCGCCTTCGCATAGGCAAGGCCGATGCCGGACGTAGACCCGGTGATAAGGGCGGTCTTGCCCGACAGAGACCGGGTCGAGGGCGACTGGCTCATGCATTCTTCTCCTTGAGATGGTCCGGCGCGTCGAGGTCGAAGGTGGCGCTTTTGCCGTTGATGATGTTCCGGGCGATCAGGTCGCCCTTGTGCATGACTTCCTCCACCGCGTCGCGGCCCTGCGACCAATGGTCGAGCATGGTCGAGCGGGAGAATTCGAAATCGCGCGCGCCGCTTTCCCACGCCCGGCTGCGGTAGATGAGGTGGACGATGTTGACGGAGCCACAGTCCAGAAATTGGCGCAGCTTCTGCGCGTCGGGATCGTCCTGCAACGCGGGCGGCAGCTTGTCGAGCACGGCGGCGATCGCCCGATGCTCGCGGCGCAGGCGCAGGTAAAGGTCCGTCACCTGACGCGTGCGGCTGGAATATTGAATGTCCTTGGCGCGCGAATAGACGTCGGTCATCTGCCGGGGCATGGGCCCTTCGGCGGGGAACAGGTCCACCTGAAACACCAGCATGTCGTCGGTCTGATGCTCCAGCACGTGCGAAAGCGGCGTGTTGGACACGAGGCCCCCGTCCCAATAGTGGCGGCCGTCAATCTCCACCGGCGGCAGGCCGGGCGGCAGCGCCCCCGACGCCATGATGTGGCGCGCGTCGACGCGGGTCCGTTTCTTCGGATCGCGCGTGTCCCAATAGGCGAAGTTGCCGCTTTCGACATCGACCGCCCCTACCGCCAGCCGCACGGGGCCTTCGTTCAGCAGGTCCCAATCGATGCAGGCGTCCAACGTTTCCTTGAGCGGCGCGCTGTCATAGAAACTGATCGCTCCGGGAGAGCCTTCGGGCATCAGCATGGAGGGCCACAAGCGCGGCCGGAACATGCCGGGCACGCCAAAGGTCGCCACCGCCCCCGCCGCCATCAGATGGGCGGCTTCGCGGATATGATCGATTTCGGGCAGGACGATATTGGGCATGCCGCCCGACACGGTCTGCCAGAATTTCTTGAGCCGGCTGAGGCGAAGGTGCGGCGGGTTGCCCGCGATGATGGCTGCGTTGATCGCACCGATGGAAATGCCCGCGACCCAGCTGACCTCGACCCCCAGTTCGTCGAGCCGCTCATAGACGCCCGCCTGGAAGGAACCCAGCGCGCCGCCGCCTTGCAGCAGCAGGGCGACTTCGCGAGGCAAGGGAAGCGGGCTGGTCGCGCGCCGGGGGTGATGCGGATCGATGTCGGCCATATCGCGGGGCAATATAGGCTTTGCGCGATCATTCCAACTTAATGTCGCGTAACAATCTCATGCGGCAGCCGTTCCAACCATAACTCCAATAGCGTAGGCAGGGATGAAGGAAAGCGAGGGCGTCATGCGGCTGGACGATGAACAGGAAAGCTCCAACTTCGAAGTACAGAACGGTCGGGGCGGCGGCTTCGGCGGTGGACTGGGCGGGGGCCTAGGCATGTTGCTACCCTTCATCGGGAGCCGCTTCGGCTGCGGCGGCATCGTCGTGGCGCTGATCGTGCTGGCGGTGATGGGCGTCAATCCGCTGTCCCTGCTGGGCGGCGGGGGCGGTCCGGCGCCGCAGAATGTCTCTGTCGACCGCGATCCGCAGAAGCTGACCGAGATTCAGCACTGGTCGCTCAAGGTGCTGGGATCGACGGAGCGGGTCTGGGAGCCGATATTCCAGCAGGCGGGCCAGCAATATCGCCCGACCATCCTGTCCTTCTACTCGCAAAACGGCGCTTCGGGATGCGGGACGGCGCAGAGCGCGATGGGCCCCTTCTACTGCCCCAATGACCAGAAGGTCTATCTGGACACGGATTTCTTCGCCGAACTGCGGCAGCGTTTCGGCGCCCCGGGCGATTTCGCGCAGGCCTATGTGATCGCACATGAAGTCGGGCATCATGTGCAGCAGTTGGAAGGCACGCTGGGCCAGGTGAACCAGCGCCAGCGCGCCGTGAGCGAGCAGGAAGGCAATGCATTGCAGGTGCGCGTGGAATTGCAGGCGGACTGCTATGCCGGCATCTGGGCGAAGCGCACCGGCCTCATGGAAGCGGGCGACCTGGAGGAAGGGATGACCGCCGCTCAGGCGATCGGCGACGACACGCTGCAAAAGGCGGCTGGACGACGGCCGGTCCCGGAGGGCTTCACCCACGGCACAAGCGAACAGCGCATGACATGGCTGCGTAAGGGGCTGGACAGCGGCGACCCGGCCCAGTGCGACACTTTCGCGGCGGCGCGATAGAAGGTTCTGGCGAACGAAGGCGCTTTAATCTCACCGGATAGTTGCTAAGGCGCGAGAAGATAAATGGTGCGGGAGAGAGGAATGCGTAAGTTGCTACGGTCGGCGATTGTCGGTCTGTTTGTGGGGCTGTTGTCCACCGCGCCCGTCCGGGCTGCCGCCGTCACCGATTGTCCGTTGCGCGATACTCCTTTCTCGCTCGCCAGTCCGCTGGTCGACATCCTGCTGAATCCCAAGGCCAAGGCCGCGGTCGAAGCGGAACTGCCCGGCGCCTTCAAGGCTCTACCACCGCCGTTCCTGTCCACCCAGGCGCCAACCTTCGCCTCCATCCTGACGCTGAAGGAAATGGCCGGCATGGCGCGCCTGCCCCAGGACAAGCTGGCGGCCGCGGATGCGGCCGTGCGCAAGGTTCCGGTGACCAGGGCCGATCGGATCGCCCGCTGCGCCCGCTACGACAATGATCGCCCGCAATTCACCCTGCCCAGCGGCAAGCCCCGCGTGCTGCTGTTCGAGAAAATGACCGGCTATCGCGACGGACCTTCGGTCGAAGCCGCGCGCGCCGCGTTCGAGGCGATGGCCCAGCGCAACGGCTGGGCGCTCGTCGTCACCGACAAGGGCGGCGCGATGACGCCTTCGATCCTGCGCCAGTTCGACGCGGTCATCTGGAACAATGTCAGCGGCGATGTCCTCACCCTGTCGCAGCGCAAGGCGTTCAAGGACTATATCGAACGAGGCGGCAGTTTCATCGGTGTCCACGGATCGGCCGGCGACCCCGTGACCTTCTGGGACTGGTATGTCGATACGCTGATCGGCGCCCGCTTTGCAGGCCATCCGATGAACCCGCAATTTCAGGACGCGCGCGTCGTCGTCGAGGCTCACGGCAAACCCCTCGGGCAGGGGCTGCCCGCCGAGTGGGTGATGAAGGACGAATGGTATTCGTTCAAGAACAACCCCCGCGCCACCGGCGCGACCGTGATCGCCACGCTCGACGAGAAGACTTATTCGCCCAAGGGCTTCGGTCAGGAACTACGCATGGGCGATGATCATCCGATCGCCTGGACGCGCTGCGTCGGCAAGGGACGCATGTTCTACGCCGCCATCGGCCATCGCCCGGAAAGCTATTCGCAGCCCTATTATGTCACCATGCTCGAAAATGCGGTGCGTTGGGCGGGCGCGAAGCAGGAACCCTGCCGCTCCCGATAACGGCGGACGCCGGACGAAGGCGGCTATGGGACGTCATGTAGCCTGCGTCTCATAGCCCTGTTCGGTCCACGCCTTCATGCCGCCATCCAGCGCGCTGACGCGGGTGAAGCCAAGATCGTGCAGGGTCGCCGCCGCCAGCGTCGAAATCTTGCCGAACTCGCAGCATGTGACCAGCTTCGCCGTCGGATCGGACAACATGCCGTTGACCCGCAGTTCCAGCTGCCCGCGCGGCAGGTGAATGGCGCCCGGCACATGGCCGGCGTCGAACGCCTCCTTCTCCCGCACGTCCAGGATGACGAGATCCTGCCCGTTGCCGCCGATCCTGCCGTGCAGTTCGGCGAGCGACATGAAGGGGACCTTGAGCGCGGCGTCCGCAAGCAGCTGCGCGACAGTCTTGCCCCCGTTCATATTGGTGCGCAGCGCTTCGGTAAGATGGGTGGGCGCAGCCATGTCCAGATGCAGCATCATTTCGACAAAGGCCGCCCGGTCGGTCTTCTGCAGCCGGGGATTGTCGGCGAATTCCGCGCCGATCGTGGAATGAGACCGGCCCTGATAGTCGTGCGCCGGGAAAACCAGCATTTCGGACGGCAGTTCGAGCAACTTCGCGAACAGGCTGTCATAAAGCGCATCGGGATCGCCCGACGGCAGGTCCGTCCGCCCCGTTCCTCCGATCAGCAGCGTGTCGCCGGTGAAGACCCGGTCGTCCGCGACAAGGCACATGGAATCGCGCGTATGCCCCGGCGTGTGGAGCGCCCGCAGCCGCAATTCCCCCACCATCAGCATGTCGCCATCGTCCAGCCGCATGTCGACGAAGGGCGCGGGGCTCAGCCGGTGCATCACGATCGGAGCCTGTAACGCGCTGGCGAGCGCGCGGCTGGCGGAAAAATGATCGGCATGGGTGTGCGTGTCGATGATGTAGCGGACATGGACGCCTTGCTGGTGGACCAATCCGACATAGCGGTCGACCTGCGACTGTTCCGGATCGATCAGGACCGCCGCCCTCGTCGCGTCGCAGCCGATGAGGTAGGACTGGCAGCCGCCGGTCGCAATCTGCTCGAAGATCATGTCCGCCTCCTCGCGCGCTTCGACTCGCTCCCGCGCGCCGGGCCGGCCAACATAGTAATCGGCTTGGCGCGAAGCCGCCATGTCCGGCATCGCTTGAAAGCGGCGCGGCGGGGCGAATGCCCCATGCTTCCCCCACCGGGCGTTTTTCTATAGATTGCATGGGAGGTTATTCCGGGCGCGACTCGAAAAGGCCGAAACAAAAGGGCATCGAGGCGCGCCATCACAGATGGGAGAGGGCCTGTGCCGATCGCGGTCGCCATCGCCGTTCTGGTGTTTGGTTCGGTCGCCTTTCATATGTTCAGCCCATGGTGGCGGACGCCCCTCGCCTCCAACTGGGGCTCCATCGATTCCGCGCTCGACGTAACCCTGTGGATTTGCGCGGCGGCGTTCGTGCTGCTCAACCTGTTCATGGCCTGGGTGCTGGTGCGCTATCGCAACCGGCCGGGGCATCGGGCGCATTATGAGCCCGAGAACGCCAGCCTTGAAAAGCGGCTGACCTTCTGGACGGCGATCGGCATCGCCGGGATGCTGGCGCCGGGGCTGGCCGCCTGGGGCAAATATGTGAACGTGCCCAAGGAAGCGGCGATCGTCGAGGCCGTGGGGCAACAATGGCAATGGTCCTTCCGCTATCCGGGTCCGGACGGCGTGCTGGGCGCGGCGGCGGTCAAATATGTGACGCCGGACAATGTGCTGGGGCTCGATCCGCTCGACCCGTTCGGGCGCGACGACCTGCTGGTGGAGGCGGGCGATCTGCATCTGCCGTTGGGAAAGCCGGTGAAGATGGTGCTGCGATCAAAGGACGTGCTGCACGATTTCTATGTGCCGGAATTCCGGGCGAAGATGGACCTGGTGCCCGGCATCGTCACCTATTTCTGGATGACCCCGACCAAGACGGGCACGTTCGACATTCTCTGCGCCGAACTGTGCGGCACCGGCCATCATGAAATGCGCGGCAAGGTGATCGTGGAATCGCCCAAGGCTTTCGCGCAGTGGCAGGCGGAGCAGACAAGCTTCTCCCAAATCCTCGCCGACATGCCCAAGGCCGCCCTGTCCATCATGCTGATCAAGGCCAATGCCTGCACCGTTGCCGCCCGGAGCATTATCTGATGGCTACCACATTGGCTGACGACCTCCGCCCGCTGCATCATCCCCACAGCTGGGTCACCAAATATGTCTGGAGCCAGGATCACAAGGTCATCGCCATCCAATATAGCGTGACCGCCATTTCGATCGGGCTGGTGGCGCTGGTGCTCTCAGCGTTGATGCGGTTGCAACTGGGCTTTCCGGGGATGTTTCCCGCGATCCAGCCGGATAATTATCTGCAATTCGTGTCAATGCACGGCATGATCATGGTGGTCTATCTGCTGACCGCCTTGCTGCTCGGCGGCTTTGGCAATTATCTGATCCCGCTGATGGTCGGGGCGCGCGACATGGTGTTCCCTTTCGTCAATATGCTCAGCTACTGGCTTTATCTTCTGTCGGTGATCGTGCTGGTGGCGGGCTTTTTCGTTCCGGGCGGACCCACGGGGGCGGGCTGGACGCTCTATCCGCCGCAGGCGATCAGCGAAGGAACGCCGGGGCATCAATGGGGCATCGCCACCATGCTGGTCAGCCTCGCCATCTTCGTCGCAGCCTTCACCATGGGCGGCCTCAACTATGTGACGACGGTGCTGCAAGCGCGGACCAAGGGCATGACGCTGATGCGGATGCCGCTGTCGGTGTGGGGGATTTTCACCGCGTCGGTCATGGGCCTGCTCGCCTTCCCCGCGCTGTTCGTCGCGGCGATCATGATGCTGTTCGATCATTTCGCCGGGACCAGCTTCTTCATGCCGACGATGCAGAGCATGGGGAAGATCACCCCGACGGAAGGGGGCAGTCCGTTGCTCTTCCAGCATCTCTTCTGGTTCTTCGGCCATCCCGAAGTCTATATCGTCGCCCTGCCCGCCTTCGGCATCGTGTCGGACCTAATCAGCGTCCATGCCCGGCGCAACATATTCGGCTATCGCATGATGGTCTGGGCGATCGTCATCATCGGGGCATTGAGCTTCGTCGTCTGGGCCCATCATATGTATGTGTCGGGCATGAACCCCTATTTCGGGTTCTTCTTCGCCACATCGACGCTGATCATCGCCATCCCGACCGCGATCAAGGTCTATAACTGGCTGCTGACCCTGTGGCGCGGCGACATCCATCTGCGCGTGCCGATGCTGTTCGCCATCGCCTTCATCTTCACCTTCATCCATGGCGGGCTGTCGGGCTTGTTCCTGGGCAATGTCAGCGTCGACGTGCCGCTGTCCGACACTTTCTTCGTCGTGGCGCATTTCCACATGGTGATGGGCGTGTCGCCGGTGCTGGTGATCTTCGGCGCCATCTATCACTGGTATCCCAAGATCACCGGGCGGATGTGGAACGACACGCTGGGCAAGCTCCACTTCTGGATCACTTTCCTGGGCGTCTACGCCATCTTCCTGCCGATGCATTATCTCGGCATCCTCGGCGTTCCCCGGCGCTATTATGCGCTGGGCGAGACGGCCTTCATCCCGCAGTCGGTGCATCTGGCGAACGAGTGGATCAGCATCGCGGCGCTGATCGTGTTCGCCGCGCAGGGGCTGTTCTTCTTCAACATGATCTGGAGCTTGTTCCGGGGCCCCAAGGCCGATCCCAATCCCTGGGGCGCGGCGAGCCTGGAATGGCAGACCCCGCAGACCCCGCCCGCGCATGGCAATTGGGGACCGCATCTGCCCACGGTCTATCGCTGGGCCTATGATTACAGCGTGCCGGGCGCGCCCAGGGACTTCATCCCCCAGACGGAGCCGCGCGCATGAGCCTGCTCGCGCGTCTCACCGAGAAAAGCTGGGAACCGGCGAGCGACCGGGACGATGTGTCCGGTCGGCCCTCGGCCGGGGCGGTGGGCCTTTCCGCTTATGTGGCGGTCGCCTGCGTGATGTTCTCACTGCTGACGGCGGCCTATTTCATGCGGAGGGGGCTGCATAGCGCCATGGGCCATGCGGGCGATGACTGGCTGCCGATGCCCGATCCGCCGCTACTCTGGATCAACAGCGCCATTCTGGTGGCGAGCAGCATCGCCTGGGAGATCGCCCGGCGCGCGGGCGAGCGGGACAGGGCCGTGCAGGCGTCGATCGCGGGCGCGGCGCTAGGACTTTGCTTCCTGATCGGACAATGGCTGCTCTGGCGGCACTATCAGGCGGCGGGCTATTTTCTGTCGAGCAATCCCGCCAACGCCTTCTTCTACCTCCTGACCGCGCTGCACGGGCTGCACATCGTCGGGGGCCTGGTGGCGGCAGGTTGGGCGCTCGCCGCGCGCGACCTGCGTCATATCCGCCTGTGCGCGCTCTACTGGCATTTCCTGCTGCTTATCTGGCTTCTTCTTGCCGGGCTGCTTGTATCGACATGAGGGCATATCGCCATGGCTCAGACGATTGCGGACAGACAAGATCGGGAGATCATAACCCCCGCGCTGCGTGAGATCGCGTCCGACTGGTCGGCCGATCAGGAAGTGTTTCGCCACACCCATTGGGGCAAGGCGATGATGTGGATTTTCCTGCTCAGCGATACCTTCATCTTCTCCTGCTTCCTGACCGGCTACATGACGATGCGCGCGTCCGCCGTCCTGCCCTGGCCCAACACGGCGGAGGTGTTCGCGCTCAACATCGGGGGTCATGACATTCCGCTGATCCTGATCGCGATCATGACCTTCGTGCTCATCAGCTCCAGCGGCACGATGGCGATGGCGGTGAATTTCGGATATCGCCGCGACCGGCGGAAGACGGCCATATTGATGCTGCTGACCGCCCTGTTCGGCGCGGCTTTCGTCGGCATGCAGGCGTTCGAATGGACCAAGCTGATCGAGGAAGGAGTGCGGCCCTGGAGCAATCCCATGGGCGCGCCGCAATTCGGCGCGACCTTCTTCATGATCACCGGCTTTCACGGGCTGCATGTCAGCTGCGGCGTCATCCTGCTGCTGATCATCGCGTCCAAGGTCGCGCGCGGCCATTATGACCGAACAGGCGACTATAGCGCGGTCGAGATCACCGGGCTCTACTGGCACTTCGTCGACCTCGTCTGGGTCTTCATCTTCGCCTTCTTCTACCTGTGGTGAGCGCCATGAAGCATGACATCCCCGCCGCCGTTCATGTAGGCCAGCAGCATCCGATCAGCCTTTATCTAAAGGTCTGGGGCTATCTGTTCGTGCTGAGCGCCCTCTCCTATTCGGTCGATTATCTGCATGTGCAGGGGATCGTGCGCTGGACGCTGATCATCACCTTCATGCTGCTCAAGGCGGGCCTCATCCTGTCGATCTTCATGCATCTGGCGTGGGAAAGACTGTCGCTGATCTACGCGATCCTGGTGCCGCCGCTGCTGCTGCTGGTGCTGGTGCGGATCATGACGATCGAGGCGGACTATGCCTGGTGGACGCGGGCGATCTTCATGGGCGGGGGAGGATGAAGCCATGGCCCGCATGCGCTGGATGGTGACGGGGCTGTGCGTCGCGGGGGCGGCGGCTTCGCTATGGAGCTTCAACTGGTTTGCAGGACAACTCTATTCCCGCGCCAAGGGAGGGGACCTCGCTTATGCGCCCGAGGAAACCCCACCGCGCATCGACATGGCGGAGGTGCAGCGCGATTGGCCCGCCAGCCTCGGAGCGCCCGGCGAAGGCAATCGGGTGATCGCCTACAGGCATGCGATGCAGGGGAAAGCGCCGATGCCCTCGGCGGGCGCGGGCGCTACCGCCGCTCCGGTGACGGATCTGGGCACGCTGCTCGCCGCCGCCGATCCCAGCGCGGGCAAGGCCAAGGCGCAGCTTTGCGCCAGCTGCCACGACTTCACGCAGGGCGGACCGAACCGGATCGGACCGAACCTGTGGGGCGTGGTCGGCCGGGGCGTCGCGGCCCATGCGGGATTCGCCTATTCGCCCGCGATGAAGGCGCATGGCGGGACATGGGGTTATGAAGCGCTATACGAGTTTCTGGGCTCGCCCGCGCGCGACGTACCGGGCACCAAGATGAGCTTCGCGGGCCTGCGCAAGCCTGAGGACCGGGCGGCGGTGATCCGCTATCTCGCGACATTGGGCAATGGCGCGCCATTGCCCAAGCCGACCGTTGAGTAGCCCTCCGACGTGCTCCTGCGAAGGCAGGAGCCCAGTTCGGAGGGTGGGACTGGGCTCCTGCCTTCGCAGGAGCACAATCCACCTAGCGGCATGATGGCTTACCGCACCACCGCCCGCGTATAGAGATGCCAGGTCGAATAACCCAGCACCGGCAGCACCACCGCCAGCCCCACCAGCCCCGGCAGCGCGCCTAGGATCAGCAGCCCGACGACGATCAGGCCCCAGGCCGCAACGGTCACGGGGTTGTTCCATGCCACCCGCACGGACGTGCGCAGCGCGACGCCCCAGTTCACCTGCTTGTCGATGATCATCGGGAAGGACACGACGCTGACCGCCAGCGTGACGATGGCGAAGCCCAGCCCGACGAGATTGCCGATGATGATCATGCGCCAGCCTTCGGACGTGCCGAACACCGCATTCAGGAACGCCCCGGCCGAAGAGACCGCGTCAGGCCCCAGTCCGCCGACCGTCGAATGATAGATGAACCAGGCCGCTGCGATCCAGGACAGGAACAATATGGCGGTGACGCAGGTGAGGTCGAACAGCGACGGAGACGAAGGCCCCCGCACGACATCGAGGAAGTGGCGCCAGCGGGAATCCAGCCCCTGTTCGCGGCGCCGGGCCAGTTCATAGAAGCCGCTCGCCAGCGCCGGGCTGAACAGGATCGATCCTGTCACCAGCGGGAACAGCAGCGGCAATATCGGAACCTGGCTGGCCATCAGGATGGCGAACAGCACCACCACCGGATAGATGAAGCCGATAAAGACCAGATCGCCGCGCTTGGCCTGGAAATCGTCCCAGCCCTGTTTCAGCGCGATGCGCAGATCCGGCAGGCCGATCCTGCGGATTTCATATTCGTCACGGGACGATGTCAGGTCACCTGGACGAGCAATTGCCATGGCCGCTCTCCCTTAGAGGTCTCACCATGACAGGCGCTCTGCTTGCTGCCCTCTGTCGGGACTG
>DASVOF010000146.1:0-21676 GCA_036383495.1 Sphingobium sp.
GGCGGCGTAGAAATAATAGACCACCTGCGCCATCAGCCGCGCCCAGTTGATGCTGTTCACGGCCGACAGGTTGAACCGCTTCGAGAAGGCGGCGTCGTTGAACATCGCCTTCACCAGCGCCTGCGCGTCGTCGAAACTGCCTTCGACGGCGATGTTGTAGACGTTGGGCGCGCGCACCGTCGTCATCTGCCGGCGCTGCACGTCCGACACGCGGCCTTCGGGATGCAGCATGAAGATGTCGATCTTCTCACGTCCGGCGACAGCGTCGATGGCGGCCGAGCCGGTGTCGCCGGAGGTCGCGCCGACGATGGTTAGATGATCGTCGCGGCGGGAGAGGAAACGCTCGAACAACTGGCCGAGCAGTTGGAGCGCGACATCCTTGAACGCCAATGTCGGGCCATGAAACAGTTCGAGCAGCCAGTGGCGGTGGTCAAGCTGGACCAGCGGCGTCACCGCCTGATGGCTGAACCGGCCATAGGCGGCGGTGCACAGTTCGCGCAGTTCCTCTTCGCCAAGCGATCCGGCGACATAGGGCGCCATGACGCGCACGGCGGTTTCGACATAGGAAAGGCCGGCGAGCGCGCGGATATCGTCCGGCGAAAAGCGCGGCCAGCTTTCCGGAACATAGAGTCCGCCGTCGGACGCCAGCCCAGCCAGCGTCACATCTTCAAAACCCAGCGCAGGCGCGCTTCCCCTGGTGCTCACATATTGCATGATGGAGAAGCGCGGTAACGGTGCGGAGCGCATGGGGCAAGCTTTTACGACGGGCCGCTGGGCGGTGAGCCCCGTCTGCGCAGCGCGAGCAGGTAGATGACGACGGCTACGGCGGCGAAGAAGAACCATTGGACGGCGTAAGCGAGATGATTGTTGGGCACGTCCGACGCACTGGGGGGAGCGACCGGCTTCAATCCGGGCGGAGCGCGATCGGCGATCAGCATCGGCCGCAAAGGCGCGGCTTGGCCGGATATCCGCGACAAGAGAGATCGATGGTCGGGCTCCTGCGAAATCCAGCCCTTCACCTGCCCGCCGTCCCAGTTCGGCTTCATGTCCGGCTTTTTGGCGACGCCCAGCGCCACCAGCAGGCCGGGTCCTTCGGCGCCCGTCGCGCATTGCGCGATGTAGCGATAGCCCGTCGACCCATCAGCGGCATGTCCGGCTTCGCTCCGCCAGCCTGTGACGCGCAGGCAGTGGGCCGAGGAGGGTCGGAACAGTAGGTCAGCGGGGACAGGAGGATTGGCCGGGTAGCTGACAGCGGGCTTTCCCGGATTGGCGGCCGCCAGCGCAAGCACGGCTTCCTTGTCGTGGCGACGGTCGAGTTGCCAGACGCCAAGGGCGATCATGGTCAGAACGGCCGCAGCGACTATAAATGTGGGAAACACTGGCAGGCGGATTTTCAACATGGACGCAGCCATAACCACCCGTCCGCCAAAAGGAAACGGCCGGGAATCCCGGCCGTTTCGAATATTCATGTGTGTAAGGCGATCAGCCGCCGTGCACCGGCGCGCCCCAGCCGCCCCACACATAGATGGCGACGAACAGGAACAGCCAGACCACGTCAACGAAGTGCCAGTACCAGGCCGCCGCTTCGAAGCCGAAATGCTGGCGCGGTGTGAAGTGCCCCTTATAGACGCGCACCAGATTCACGATCAGGAAGATCGTGCCGATCAGGACGTGGAAGCCGTGGAAGCCGGTCGCCATGTAGAAGGCCGAACTATAAGGGCTGCCGCCGAACGGGAAAGGCGCATGCGCATATTCATAGGCCTGGATCGACGAGAAGAGCGCGCCCAGGATGACGGTCAGCCACAGGCCGGTCTTCAGCCCTTCGCGATCGCCATGGATCAAGGAATGATGCGCCCAGGTGACGGTCGTGCCCGAGCAGAGCAGGATCAGCGTGTTGAGCAGCGGCAGCTCGAACGCGTTCATGACCTCGATCCCCTTGGAGGGGAACAGCCCTTCGATCGGCGCCAGCTGGCTGGGGAAAAGCGAGAAGTCGAAGAAGGACCAGAACCAGCCCACGAAGAACATGACTTCCGAGGCGATGAACAGGATCATGCCATAGCGCAGATGAAGCTGAACGACCGGGGTATGATCGCCAGCATGCGCTTCGGTGACCACATTCGCCCACCAGCTATACATGGTGAACAGCACACCCGCGAGGCCGATCAGGAAGACATAGCCACCGCCGGCAGGCATCGCGTCGGGATGCAACCACATGATCGCGCCGAACGCCATGACCAGCGCCGACATGGAACCAAAAAACGGCCAGATGCTGGGCGGTAGAATGTGATAATCGTGGTTCTTGGCGCCTGCCATGACGTGCTCTTCCCTGTTCGCAGTTCGCGTTATCGTGGATTGCCTTAGCTTGGCTTCTTGTCCTGCTCAACAGGATAGAAGGTGTAGCTTAGCGTAATTTGCTGCGTATCCCGATTATCGGGATCGGCCAGAATCTTGGGATCGACATAATAGATGACCGGCATCCGCACCTGTTCGCCCGGTTGCAGCGTCTGCTGCGTGAAGCAGAAGCACTGGATCTTGGTGAAATAGGCGCCCGCCTGCGTCGGGGTGACGTTGAAGCTGGCGGTGCCGGTCACAGGCTTGTCGGACATGTTCTTCGCGATGAAGATCGCCATGTCGCGAGCGCCCACCGTAACGGTGTCCGTCCGATGTTCGGGGTAGAATTGCCACGGCATCCCCGGCTGGACGTTCGAATCGAAGCGGATCGACATGTTATGGCCAACCGCCGCCTGAATCCTGGCGTCGCCTGAGGCCCGTTGCGTCGTGCCGCCAAAGCCCGTCTGCTGACAGAAGATGCGATAGAGCGGCACCGAGGCGAAGCCCAGCGCCAGCATGGCCAGCCCCACCCCAGCCATCGCCACCAGCGTCCGCCGGTTGCGACGATCACGATCGAAGGGAGAAGGCGGCAAGCTCGCCATCAATGCCCGCCGCTGATCTTCGCGATGGTGATCGCGTAAAAGAGGATGACGAGCGCCGCCAGCAGCACGCCCGTCAGGATCGCGCGCGACTTCTGCCGCGACCGCACCTGCTCTTCTTCCTCAGGCGTCATGCCAATACCCAGCGATCGACAACGACCGCCCCGAAAAGAAGGAACAGATACAGGATCGAATATTTGAACAGTCGCCTTTCAGGGCCCATGCGGCTGGGATCGGTTTCGCGGCGGCGGAACACCTGAAAGGCGAATACCGCGAACAGCGCCGTGCCGAGCAGCGCGACCACACCATAGATGAGCCCGGTGAGCCGCAGCAGCACCGGCGCCATCGCAGCGGCGGCCATGATCGCGGTGTAGAACCAGATCTGGCGGCGCGTGGCGACCTCGCCAGCCACCACCGGAAGCATCGGGATATTCGCGGCGCCATAATCGGTCTTCACGAACAGCGCCAACGACCAGAAATGCGGCGGCGTCCAGAAGAAGGTGAGCATGAACAGCGCAATCGGCAACGCCGTGATGTCCCCCGTCACCGCCGCCCAGCCGATAACCGGCGGAAAGGCGCCCGCCGCGCCGCCAATCACGATATTCTGCGTCGTGCGCGGCTTCAGCCAGATGGTGTAGACGAGGACGTAGAAGAGGATGGACACGGCCAGCACGGCCGCAGCGAGCCAGTTGGTCGCCACCCCCATCAGGATCACGGAAAAGAAGGACAGGCCCACGCCGAAATGGAGCGCCGATTGCCGGTCCATCCTGCCAGCGGGCAGCGGACGATTGGCCGTCCGCTTCATCATGCCGTCAATATCGGCTTCATACCATTGGTTGAGCGCCGCCGCCCCGCCGGCGCCCAGCGCGATGCACAGGATCGCCGTGAAACCGAGCACGGGATGGATATGGCCGGGCGCCGCGAGGAGGCCGCAAAGGCCAATGAAAACCACCAGGGTCATCACCCGCGGCTTCGTCAGCGCGACGAAATCCCGCCAGTGCGCGGGAACCGTAGGAGCGGCGCTCCCAGCAATGAACGGCGAACTTGCCATATGCTCCTCATGCGGCAGCCCGGCGCGATTGTCTGCGCCGGGACTGCTCCTTTCGGGTGCGCGACCCTCGCCGCGCCCCGGCATCCCCTCCGCAGGGACGCCCCTATGTTCGCCGATCGTCAGTCGATGACCGGCAGTGTTTCGAACTGGTGGAACGGCGGTGGGCTGGGCAGGGTCCATTCCAGCGTCGTCGCTCCTTCGCCCCACGGATTTCCTTCGGCCTTCTTGCCAGCCGCGAGCGACCAGATGAGGTTGACGAAGAAGATCAGCATGCCCGCAGCCATGACCTCATAGCCGTGGCTGGCGACCTTGTTCCAATAGGCGAAGGGCGCGCTATAGTCAGGAATACGGCGCGGCATGCCCGACAGTCCGAGGAAATGCATCGGGAAGAACAGCAGGTTCACGCCAATGAAGAACACCCAGAAGTGCAGGTGGCCGAGGAACTCGTTGTACATCCGGCCCGACATCTTCGGGAACCAGTAATAGAAGCCGGCGAACAAACCGAAGACCGCGCCCAGCGACAGCACATAGTGGAAATGCGCCACCACATAATAGGTGTCGTGCAGCACGTCATCGACGCCGCCGTTCGCCAGAACCACGCCAGTTACGCCGCCCACGGTGAACAGGAAGATGAAGCCCAGGGCCCAGACCATCGGGGTCTTGAAGCTGATCGAACCGCCCCAGATCGTCGCGATCCACGAGAAGATCTTGATGCCGGTCGGAACGGCGATGACCATCGTCGCGGCGGTAAAGTACATCTTCACATTCACCGACATGCCGGTGGTGAACATGTGGTGCGCCCAGACGACGAAGCCGACGACGCCGATCGCGACCATGGCGTAGGCCATGCCGAGATAACCGAAGACGGGCTTGCGGCTGAAGGTCGAGATGATCTGGCTGACGATGCCGAAGCCCGGCAGGATCATGATGTACACTTCGGGATGGCCGAAGAACCAGAAGAGATGCTGATACAGTTCCGGATCGCCGCCGCCAGCGGCGTCATAGAAGGTCGTGCCGAAATTGCGGTCGGTCAGCAGCATGGTGATCGCAGCGGCCAGAACCGGCAGTGCGAGCAGCAGCAGGAAGGCGGTGACCAGCACCGACCAGACGAACAGCGGCATCTTGTGCAGGGTCATGCCCGGCGCGCGCATGTTCAGGATGGTGGTGATGAAGTTGACCGCGCCCAGGATCGAGCTGGCGCCCGCAATGTGCAGCGACAGAATCGCCATGTCGACGGCCGGGCCCGCAGACCCGCTGGTCGACAGCGGCGCATAGACCGTCCAGCCGGTGCCCGCCCCGTTCCCCGTGCCGCCGGGGACGAAGGTCGAGCCAAGCAATAGCACGAAAGCCGGGATCAGCAGCCAGAAGCTGATGTTGTTCATCCGCGGGAAGGCCATGTCGGGCGCGCCGATCATGATCGACACGAACCAGTTGCCAAAGCCGCCGATCATCGCGGGCATGACCATGAAGAAGACCATGATGAGGCCGTGGGCGGTGATCAGCACGTTCCACAGGTGATAGGCCTGGTCCAGCGTGGCGGTGGGGCCATCGCTGAACTGCGCCCAGGTCTGGAGATACTGGATGCCCGGCTGCGCCAGTTCGGCGCGCATCAGGCCCGAGATCCCGCCGCCGATGATGCCGGCGATGATCGCGAAGATCAGATAGAGGGTGCCGATGTCCTTGTGGTTGGTGGACATGAACCAGCGCTGGAAGAAGGCCGGCTTGTGGTCGGCGTCATGATGCTCGTGAGCATGATCGACGTGATGATCTGCGGTAATGGTGGTCATGGCGTCTATGCCCTTACATCAAATCTTGGCGGCGGGGGCAGCGGCAGGCGCGGCGACGGCGGGCGTCGCCGCTTTCGCACCCGCAAGCTTGCCACCCTGCGAGAGGACCCACTGATCGAACTGGGCGGGAGGCAGCGCCTCGATCGCGATCGGCATGAAGCCGTGGCGCGCGCCGCACAGTTCAGAGCACTGGCCGTAATAGACGCCCGGCTTCTCGATGGTGAAGGTCTTCTCATT
This sequence comes from Sphingobium sp., assembly GCA_036383495.1. Taxonomy (GTDB): domain Bacteria; phylum Pseudomonadota; class Alphaproteobacteria; order Sphingomonadales; family Sphingomonadaceae; genus Sphingobium. Next base: position 6,006 of record DASVOF010000146.1, read on the forward strand.
GAGGCGACCGGGCACAGCGTCCATCTTCACCCACAGCGACGGGATCGCGAAGGCGTGGATCACGTCCGCGCCGGTGATGATCAGCTTGATCGGCCGACCCGCCGGCAGGACCATGCGGTTGTCGGGCGCGAGCAGATAGGGCTCGCCATTGGCCTCCGCCTTGTCCCTGGGAAGCAGGTTGGAGACGAATTCGGGGATGCCATTGTCGGGATATTCATAGCCCCAATACCACTGATAGCCGGTAACCTTGACGGTCACCGCATCCTTGGGAGCGGGCTTATACTGGTCGGCGAGCAGGCCGATCGACGGCACGGCGATGATCAGCAGGATCACGACCGGAACCACGGTCCAGATCACCTCGATCACTGCGTTGTGCGACGTCTTCGACGGCACCGGATTGGCGCTGCGGCGGAAACGGATCATCACGTAGAGCATCAGGATCAGGACGAAGACCGAGATGATGGTGATGAGCGGCAGCAGCAGCACGTCATGCAGCCAGCGGGCGGTGTGGCCGGTCGGGCTGAACTGCTCCTGCAGGGTGATTTCGCCCGGACGCGGCATGCCGATGCCCTCGGTCGGCTTCATGCGAGGCGGGGCCGCGACCTTGGCGGCCGGCTCCGCCTGCGCAGCCGGAGCGGCCGCATTGGCGCTCGAATCGGCCGGCGCGGCGGCGTTCTCCACGGCGGCGGCTGGTTCCTGCGCCAACGCCGGACTGTTCAACGCCGCTGCCGGCGCAAAGGCCAGCAACCCGGCGAGAACGAGCGATTTCACCATTTTCATAAGCGTCTTCTTACCCCGTAACCCCTTGGCGCCGCTGCAACGAAGGCGCGCGCATACACGTCTCCCCCGCCCGGTCGGTCTGCGGCGGCTTATAGGCATGGTTTTTTCCCGCCTCAAGCACGGATAAGCAGATTTTCTTCGGGTGTTGCAACGCCCCCCTCACCCGCCTATCTCGCTCCCGCGCACAGGGGCGCGATCATGGGTGCATCCCATGCTTGATGAAGACATGCCGGACCGCTGGAACAGCCGGCATGCGCGAATGGATCAAATCGGATGACCGACGAGGAAGTATTAGCGGAATTCAGGGCGGCGGGGGCGCTGCTCGAAGGGCATTTCATTCTGTCATCTGGCCGCCGCAGCGCCAATTATCTTCAGTGCGCGCGCGTCCTGATGAACGCCGAACGGGCCGGACGGCTCGCCCGCGCGGCCGTGCAACAGCTCCCGCGCGAAACGCGGCACGAGATCGACCTTGTCGTGTCGCCGGCCATGGGCGGCCTCATCATCGGCCATGAAGTCGGCCGCGCGCTGGATAAGGACGCCGTCTTCCTCGAGCGTCCCGAAGGCACGTTCGAATTGCGCCGCGGCTTTGCGATCACCCCTGGCCAGAAGGTGCTGATGGTCGAGGACGTCGTGACGACCGGCCTATCCTCGCGCCAGGCCATCGAGGCGGTCGAGGCGGAAGGCGGCATCGTCGTCGGGGAAGTCGCGCTGGTCGACCGCTCCGCTGGCGAAGTGGATCTGGGCGTGCCCTTCTATCCGCTCGTCAGCATCAACTTTCCGGTTTATGAAGCCGATGAAGTGCCGCCCGAACTGGCGGCCATCCCCGCCATCAAGCCCGGCAGCCGGAAATAACAGGCTCTATGCAGCATTCCCCCGCTCATTTGCGCCTGGGCGTCAACATCGACCATGTGGCGACCATCCGTAACGCGCGGGGCGGCGAGCATCCCGACCCGGTGAAGGCCGCGCTGCTGGCGGTGAAAGCGGGCGCGGACGGCATCACCGCGCATCTGCGCGAGGATCGGCGGCATATCCGGGATGAGGATATCGCCACGCTGATGACCGCGTTGACCGTGCCGCTCAATCTGGAGATGGCGGCGACCGGGGAGATGCTGGACATCGCGCTGAAGCATCGCCCGCACGCGGCGTGCATCGTGCCGGAAAAGCGGGAAGAGCGGACGACCGAGGGCGGGCTGGACGCGGCCGGCCAGATCGAGGCGCTGCGGCCGATCGTGGATTCTCTTGGCGCAGCGGGGATTCGCGTCAGCCTGTTCATCGAACCCGACGCCGCGCAGATCGACGCCGCCATCCGGCTGGGCGTCCCGGTGGTGGAATTTCACACCGGCCGCTACGCGCATCTGACCGGCGCCGAACGGGCGGACGAACTGCGCCGGATAACCGAGGCGGCGGCGCTCGCCGTCAAGAACGGCATCGAGCCTCATGCGGGACACGGCCTCACCTTCGATAATGTCGGTCCGATCGCGGCTATCCCGCAAATGGCGGAACTCAATATCGGCCATTTCCTGATCGGCGAGGCGATCTTCGGCGGGTTGGAAAGCAGCATCCGCGAAATGCGGCGGCAGATGGACCTGGTGCGGTGATCATCGGCCTTGGCTCCGACCTCTGCAATATCGAGCGGATTCAGCATTCGCTCGATCGATTCGGAGAAAGGTTCGAGCAGCGCGTCTTTACCGAGGTCGAGCGCGCCAAGGCGAATCGCCGCCCCTTCACCAAGGCGGGCACGTTCGCCAAGCGCTTCGCCGCCAAGGAAGCCTTTTCCAAGGCGGTCGGCACCGGCTTCGCCCGCGGCGTGTTCATGAAGGATATCGGCGTGGTCAATCGCCCCGGCGGCGCGCCCACGCTGGAACTGACGGGCGGCGCGCTTGCCCGGCTTCAATCCATGACGCCGGCGGACCACAAGCCTGTCATTCACCTGACGCTAACCGATGATCATCCATGGGCGCAGGCCTTCGTCATCATCGAAGCCCTGCCGCTATGATCGCGGCGTCCAACATCTAAAGAAGCCTTGCATGACGGCAGCCGACATGAGCGAGAACAACCCCGTTCCCACTGAAGACCCGATCGCCGCCGCGCCCGCCGGCGCGGACAAGAGCGCGATCAACTGGTGGCATGAGGCCAAAAGCATCGCGCTGCTGATCCTGGCGGTGCTCGCCTTTCACAGCTTCGTCGCCAAGCCCTTCTACATACCCAGCGAATCGATGATGCCGGTGCTGTTGAAGGGCGATCGGCTGGTGGTCAGCAAATTCCCCTATGGCTGGTCCTACGTCTCGCCCAGCTTCCACCCGCTGCCTTTCCTGAAGGGCAGGATCTTCGGCCACCTGCCCGAACGGGGCGATATCGTCATCGTTTCGCCGCAGAACCGGCGCGAAGATTATATCAAGCGGGTCATCGGCCTGCCCGGCGACATATTGGAAGTGCGCGGCGGGCAGGTGATCCTGAATGGCGCGCCGATCCCGCAGAAGGCGGTGAAGCCCATCCGGATCGCGGTGGACGGCAACGCCCCCTGCCCGCCGACGCAATTTCCGGGCGCGCGCATGACCGGCGCGGACGGGCGGGACTATTGCCAGTTGCCGGTCCGGCAGGAAACCCTGCCCAATGGCCGGACCTATCTGACCATCGACGTCGGCCCGAGCGCGCTGGACTGGTATGGGCCGGTGCGCGTTCCGCCGGAGCATGTCTTCCTGATGGGCGACAATCGCGACAACAGCGCCGACAGCCGTGCGCCGCTGGAGGAAAATGGCCTTGGCGGTCCGGTGCCCTGGGAAGCGATCGGCGGCCGCGCGGAATTCATCACCTTCTCGCTGGATGGCGATTCGGGCTGGAATCCGATGAGCTGGCTCCACGCCTTTCGGAGCGGACGCGCAGGGAACAGCCTGCGCCCGGCGAGCGTTGCACCTCCGAAATAAGATTATCCGACAAGGGGTTAGGGTTTGAGCGGCAAGCATGTCCATGTAGAACAACCCGGCCCCAGCGAAGTGCGCAGCCCGCTGGTGCAGCATGAGGTCAAGCGCGCCGGCGTCTGGATCGCGATGGCGCTGGCGGTTGCGCTGATCGCCCTGCTGGCGCAACCGATCATGCTGATCCTCGGCGCGCTCGTCCTGGCGACGATGATGGATGGCGGCGCGCGGCTGCTGGGCCGGGTCCTGCCGATCGGGCGGGGATGGCGGCTCGCCATCGTGCTGCTCGCGGCGGTTCTCTTCTTGGCCTATACTTTCTACCTCACCGGATCGAGCCTCGCCGCGCAGGTGCAGGCGATGCGCGCGATCGTCGAGACGCAGGTCAATCGCATCGGCGGCTGGATGCAGCAACTGGGCGTCAGCACCACGCCGGACGATTTCAAGAGCCTCGCAAGCCAGGCGCTGAGTTCACTGGGCCGGGTGACGGCGGCGGTCGGCACCCTCGTGGGCGCCATCACCAGCGGCGTCATGATGCTGGTGCTGGCGATCTTCATCGCGGTCGAGCCCAAGCTATATGAACGCGGCGTCGCCTGGATGCTGCCGATGAACAAGCGAGGCCGCTTCTACGCGATCGCCGACCGGATGGGCTGGACCTTGCGGCGGCTGATGTTCGGGCGGCTGATCGGCATGGCCGTGGAGGGCGTGGGCACATGGCTGTTGCTGCTGGCCGGCGGCGTGCCGATGGCGGGCCTGCTCGGCATCCTGACGGGGCTTTTTGCCTTCCTGCCCAATATCGGGTCGATCATTTCAGGCATATTGATCGTACTCGTCGGCTTCTCGGCGGGCACGGACCCCGGGCTTTACGCCTTTTTCGTCTATCTGGTGGTGCAGATCGTGGACGGCTATCTGATCGTGCCGATGGTCGCCAAGCGCGCCACCGATCTCGCCCCCGCCCTGGTGCTGGCGGCGCAGATCCTGTTCGGCGCGCTGTTCGGCATTCTCGGCCTGTTCCTGGCCGACCCCATCGTCGCGATGCTCAAAGTCTATCTGGAAGAACGGTCAAAAGCGCCCGACAGCGAAACCGAAACGAACGCCGTCCCGCTTCCGGGATAAGAAAAAGGGCCTGGAAACCAGGCCCTTTTTCTTCGACATCAGCGCTATCAGCGACCCGGCAGCGGCGGCGGAGCCCCGCCCTGCTGCATCATCTGCTGCATCTGCATGATTTCCGCCTTCGACTTGAAGTCATGGAGCTGCACGTCGAAGACCAGCACCGAATTGGCTGGGATCGGACCAGCCGCCTGCGCGCCATAGCCAAGCTGCGGCGGGATCCACAGGCGGTATTTGCCGCCCTTCTTCATCTTCTGCAAACCTTCCGAAAAGCCGGGAACGACCCCGTCCACCGGCATGGCGGTCTGCGGATTTTCGTCGAACACGGTCCCGTCGAGCAAGGCGCCCTTATATCCGACCAGCGCGACGTCCGATGGCGTCGGGCTGGGGCCGGCGCCCTCTTCCAGCACCTTGTATTGCAGGCCCGATTCGGTCGTGACGACCCCTTCCTGATCCGCATTCCGCGCGAGATAGCTCGTCGGCGACGGCGCAACGCCGCGCTGCCCGGCCCAGGCGAGTCCGCCAGCGGCGACCGCCACGGCGGCGACACCGATCCAGAGGCGCGTCAGCGACCCCTTGGCGATGGGACGAAGGGGAACAGCCGTCGTGGACATGGACGTGACCTCGCTTGTGCGGGTGATCAGCAGGAAGGACGGGCGATCCAGGCGATCGCCCGAAAGCGTCTCTTAACGAACGCCGTCGCGTTCGGCGCGCTTGCGCTCCATCTTGCGCGCGCGGCGGACGGCGGCCGCCTTTTCACGGGCGCGCTTTTCCGACGGCTTTTCGTAGTGACGGCGCAGCTTCATCTCGCGATACACGCCCTCACGCTGCAGCTTCTTCTTAAGCGCGCGCAGGGCCTGGTCGACATTGTTGTCGCGAACGATGATTTGCATAATCCAGTCAAACTCCAGTCAAAAGCGGGCGGTTCGCCAGGAAACTAATCCTTCCCGACGGGCCTACTGAATGTAAAAGCCGTGAGTCGTCGCAGGTCGCCCTACGCCGTGTGGGGCGCGCCCTACCAGCAGAGTCGGTCAAATTCAACCCTAAAGCCGTTTCTCTCGACATGGGCGCGCGCGGGGAAGATAGTCGAACATAAGGAACCCAGGAGGATCGCCATGGCCACCGCCCCGTCCAGCCGCATGGACCCCGCCGAGTGGGAAGCGCGCCAGCAACTAGCGGCCTGTTACCGCATCTTCGACCATATGGGCTGGTCGGAACTGATCTACAACCACATCACCCTGCGGGTGCCGGGCGAGGACAACGCCTTCCTGATCAACCCGTTCGGCCTTCTCTATTCGGAAGTGACGGCGTCCAACCTCGTCAAGATCGACATTGACGGCCACATTCTCGACGGGAGCCCCTATCCCGTCAATCGCGCCGGTTTCACCCAGCACAGCATCTTTCACCGCCATCTGCCCGACGCCCATTGCGTCATCCACACCCACACGACGGCGGGCATGGCCGTGAGCGCCACGCAGGAGGGGCTGCAACCAACCAATTTCTACGCCGCCGCCTTTATCGGCCGGATCGCCTATCACGACTTTGAAGGCGTCACCATCAGGCCGGAGGAGGGCGAAAGGCTGATCGCCGATCTGGGCGACCGGCGCGTGATGATGCTGCGCAACCACGGAACGCTGGTCATGGCCAAGACCCTGCCGGAAGCATTCCTGACCCAATGGATACTCCAGCGCGCCTGCGAGATTCAGGTGGCGACCGGCCTGGCGGGGACGCCGCGCGCGATTCCCCCGGAGGTGGTGGCCGTGCACCAGCGCGACCTGCACGGCGTTCAGCTGCCGACGGGGCCGGGCGTTCCCGATTTCCAGGCCATGGTGCGGCAGATCGACCGGATTGACGCGGGATGGAGAGATTAACGACAGTGCGATCCTAAATTTGCCGTTGATCACAGCGCGCCGTCGTGGTTTCTTAGCAGGAGAAAATGGAGGGGATCGACAGGTGGCGTCGCTATTTAGAAATGCTTCAGCCCAGGCAAGCCGCACTGGCTATGCCAAGCGCATGAGCACCCATCTTGCGGCCGCCCTTATCCTGTTCTGCATCCTTCAGATCGGAATCGTCGCCAGGATGGGCGGTTCTCTGGTCCTGCATCTGGCCATCATCATCGCCATCAGCGGTTTCGGCGTCGCCGCGCGCAGGCTGGAGCGGCGCTGGGAAATGCTGGAGGAGAGCAGCCTGTCCGGTCGCGGGCTCGACCTGCGCTTCCGCCGGGACGTGATACAGGTCTGGCTCGCCAGCATCGGCAGCGGCCTGCTCTGGATACCCATCGCCATCATCTTCCATTTCCTGTTCGGCTAAGACCGGGACTACTCGGCGCGCGGGTCAGGGGGCTGGCGTAAGAACGCAAGCTGATCTCCCGGCTTGACCCACGGCGCGGCCCCGGCAACATGCGGGCAGACAAGCAACCGCGCCGCAAGGGAAAATCGTCCGTCCATGTCCGTCGCCTATATCAACGGCCAGTTCCTGCCGCTTGCCAGCGCCCGCGTCTCGGTTCTCGATCGCGGCTTTCTGTTCGCCGACGGCATATATGAGGTGACGGCGGTCATCGACGGGAAGCTGGTGGACAGCGCATCCCATTTGGCCCGGCTGGAACGGTCGGCGAGCGCCATAGACCTCGCGCTCCCCATTCCCCTCGCCCAGGTCGAAGCCATTCAGCGGGAGCTGGTCGCGCGCAACGCCCTGACCGAAGGCATGATCTATCTGCAACTGACGCGGGGATCTGACCCAAGCCGCGACTTCCTGCCCTCCGCCGACGTTCAACCCACGCTCGTGATGTTCACCCAGGCCAAGGACTTCCTGGAAGCGCCCGCCGCCCGGACCGGCATCGCCGTGATAACCACGCCAGACCTCCGCTGGGCGCGGCGCGACATCAAGAGCGTGGGCCTGCTCGCCCAGGCGATGGCGAAGCAACTCGCGGCAGCAGCCGGCGCTCAGGAAGCATGGATGGTCGAGGACGGCTTCGTGACCGAGGGCGCGTCCTCCACCGCCTTTCTGGCGACGGACGAAGGCATCCTGACCCGCCCCTATTCTCAGGCGGTTCTGGCAGGCTGCACCGGAGCCGCACTGACGACGCTGGCGGAAGAAAGCGGCATGGCGGTCATCCATCGGCCCTTCACGGTGGCGGAGGCGCTGAACGCGCGCGAAGCCTTCATCACCAGCGCATCGACCCTCTGCCAGTCGGTCATTCGCATCGACGGACAGCCGATCGGCGATGGCAAGCCGGGGCCGATCGCGACCCGGCTGCGCCAGCTCTACATTGATTTCGCCCGCCGGACGGCGGTCTGACGGAACAGATAAATCCGTTTTGGATGAATGGCCGGACCGGGCGCTCCTTTGACCATTTCGGCGAAAAAGCCCCGCCATTTTGGCGGCAGGAGCCTGCAATCGGCGGAATCGCTGCAATGACGCCGCCCCAACAGGCGGGGGCGATCGCGACACCCTCCGATTTGGAGGAGAGAGCTGCGGCGGAACCGTCGCATTGCTTTACGTTGGGAACATAACAGGGACAGGAGAATATTGGTGGAAATGGAGCGTTCCCGGACTGACTTGGACGCCTTGATGGGCGAAGCCTACGGCATGAACGACGAAAGACCGGGCCTGCTGATCCTGGCGGACGACATCTTCCTGGACGATGTCGAAGGGCTGGCGCGCGCCGCGCGGTTCCGGCTGCTGGACATCGTCCCGCTGTCCGACGCGTCCCTGCGGCTGGACATGCAGGTTGGCTGCGACGTCATCCTGTTCTTCTGCGCCCACCCGGCCGCCACGCTTGAACGGCTGCTGGTCCAGGTCGAAACGCTCGCGGTGCAGAACGACCTGTCGGTCATCCTCGTCGCCGGCCTGGATACGGTCGACCTGGCCTATGCCTGCATTCGCAGCGATCGCACACAGCTTCTGTGCACGCCGGACCATACCGATCTGGCCGCCGCCCTCCTGACCGCCGCCGGAACGACGCCCCAGCGCACCGTGCATGAAGTGAACCAGGAAAGCGAAGGCGTCCGCCTCCAGCAGTTGAGCGAGGAAGTCAGCCGGCTTGCCCGCACCCTGGAGGCGTTGACCGCCCGCCCCCGCCTCGCCACGCCTTCCTTCGCACTGGGGCCGCGCATATCGGACCAGCCGAGCGATTATATCGGCATGCCCGCGCTGGAACCGCTGGGAAGCGCCGACGACAAGGCGGATGAGCCGAAGGTCACCGCCGCCCAAGTCCGGGATATGCTGCGCGCCCGCCGGCTGCGCGAGGAATTCCTGCCGGGCGACCTGTTCGCCGATCCGGCGTGGGACATGCTGCTCGACCTTCTGGCAGCGCGCCTCGATCAGGAACGGGTCTCGGTCTCCAGCCTGTGCATAGCCTCCGCCGTGCCGCCCACCACCGCCCTTCGATGGATCCGGACGCTGACCGAAAAGGGCTTCGTCCACCGCCAGGCGGACCCCCATGACGGCCGCCGCGTCTTCATCACGCTGGCGGATCACACGACAGAAGCGCTGGACCGCTGGTTTAGCGGCAGCCGCCGTTTCCTCTGCCCCTGACGCTTCCATCAATGCTTGACGCCGCCTCAATCCGCATGCGCAGTCCCAGCGCGGGCAGCACCTTCAGCATCGTTTCGAGCGTAGGATTTCCTTCCGGTCCGAGCGCGCGGTAAAGCTGCTGGCGCCTGATACCGGTTTCCTTCGCCAGTTCCGACATGCCGTGCGCGCGGGCCACAATGCCAATGGCCTTGGCGATGACATGTACGTCGCCGGTTGTGAGGGCGTCGGCCAGCAGTTCGGCCTGATCCTCTGGTTCGGTCAGATATTCCGCCGCGTCGAAGCGGGTGAGTTCGATGGCCATCGTTTCGTTCCTTCAAGTGGCCTGCCCGAGGGGAGAGTGGCCAATTCTCCCGATAGGCGGTCAGGGTATCTGAGCCGCCATTTCCTTTGCTTTCGCGATATCCCGCCGCTGGCTCGACTTGTCGCCGCCCACTAACAGGATAATCAACTGTTCGCCCCGGCGGGTGAAATAGAGGCGGTATCCGGGGCCAAAGTCGATACGCGCTTCCGAAACGCCGTCGCCCACCGACTTCACATCGCCCATCAAGCCGAGTTCAATGCGAGCGATCCGGCCCGCGATCTTCGACTTCGTCTTGTGGTCGCGGAGGCTGCCGAACCAATCTGCGAAGGCCGGGGTTTGCTGCGCTTCCATTATGTCTCTTATATGTGACAAGAATTGCGTGTCAACATATATGAGACATGGACATAACAGGGAGGCAGGGCGGTTGAGCGCGCCCGCGTATCCGCAAATGTGCGCTTGACCGTCCGACAAAATGGCCTAGAAGCGCCCGAAATCCCCACAGGGGCGATTAGCTCAGTTGGTAGAGCGTCTCGTTTACACCGAGAATGTCGGCGGTTCGAGCCCGTCATCGCCCACCATCCCCTTCACCATACCGATGCGATCGCCCGATCGGCGCATATTGCGATGCCATGCCGCCGCTGCTAATCGACGCCGTCATGATCCAGCCTCCCGAAATCCTCCGAGTCACCAAGCCCCGCGTCGCCTGCGACGGATCGGGCGACATTCCCGCAGCGCTTGGCCATCCCCGTGTGTTCCTGGAGATTGACGAGCATGGATATGTGGACTGCGGCTATTGCGACCGCCGTTTCGTGCTGATCGGCGGGCCCGCCGACACGCCGGAGATCGCCGGGCTGCCCGACATCGCCTCGGGGGCGAGCCTCTGACGCCTCCCCTCGCCGGGATATAAATCGTCAAGGGCTTGGTTTAGGCGGAGCATCGCGCCTATATTGCCCGCATGACCGATCTTACTTCCCAGTTCACCGACGCCCGCGGCCTGCTCTATCGTCCGGGCCTGCTGGACCCGGACGGCGCGCGCCGCCTGACCGCCAACGCGCTCAAGGATTGCGACGATGGCGAACTCTATCTGCAATATCGGTCGAGCGAGAGCTTCGGCTTTGACGATGGACGGTTGAAGACGGCCGACTATTCGACCGATGCGGGCTTCGGCTTACGGGGCGTGTCGGGCGAGATGACCGGCTTCGCCCACGCCAACGACATCAGCGAAGCGGCAATCCGCCGCGCGGCCGAAACGCTGACGCTGCTCGATCCGGCCAAGGGGCGGCCCGCCCCGCCGCCGCCGCACACCAACCGCCACCTCTACACCGACGCCAATCCGCTGGAGATCGTGCCCTTCGCCGAGAAGGTGACGCTGTGCGCCGCGATCGACGCGGCCGCGCGCGCCCGCGATCCCCAGGTGGCGCAGGTATCGGTGAGCCTAGCGGGAAGCTGGTCCGTCGTGGAGATCGTCCGCGCCGACGGCTTCACCGCTACCGACATCCGGCCCCTGGTGCGCCTCAACGTCTCGGTCATATTGGAAGAAAATGGCCGCCGCGAAACGGGCGCCTTCGGCATCGGCGGGCGTTACCTTTACGATCAGGTCATGGACCCGGCGATCTGGAACCGCGCCATCGACGAAGCGATCGCCCAGGCGCGGGTCAACCTGCGCTCCGTCGCCGCCCCGGCGGGCGAGATGACCGTGCTGCTGGGGCCCGGCTGGCCCGGCGTTCTGGTGCATGAGGCGATTGGCCACGGGCTGGAGGGCGACTTCAACCGCAAGGGCACCAGCGCCTTTTCCGGCCGCCTGGGCGAGCGGGTGGCGGCGCCCGGCGTGACCGTGGTCGACGACGGCGCGATCATGAACCGTCGCGGCTCGCTGTCGATCGATGATGAAGGCACGCCGACGCGCGAAAATGTCCTGATCGAGGACGGCATCCTCAAGGGCTATATGCAGGACCGGCTGAACGCCCGGCTGATGGGGGTCGAACCCACCGGCAACGGCCGCCGCGAAAGCTATGCCCATGCGCCCATGCCGCGCATGACCAATACCTTCATCAAGGGCGGAAACGACGACCCGGCGGAACTTCTCTCTCGCATGAAGTCCGGCATCTTCGCCAAGAGCTTCGGCGGCGGTCAGGTCGACATCGTTTCGGGCAAGTTCGTCTTCTCCTGCACCGAGGCGTATAAGGTCGAGGACGGCAAGATCGGCGAACCGATCAAGGGTGCGACGCTGATCGGCGACGGCCCGACGGCGCTGACCAAGGTGATCGGCATCGGCGACGACTGGGCGCTGGACGAAGGCATCGGCATGTGCGGCAAGGGCGGGCAGAGCGTTCCGGCTGGCGTGGGGCAGCCGACCTTGCTCATCGGCGGCTTGACGGTCGGCGGCACGGCGACCTGAGCCACGGACGCCGTGGGCCGCGGAACCGCCGCGCCCCGACATCTTTCTTCTATCATGAATATGCTGACCGATAGCCATGATGCGGTGACGGCGGATTGGGCCGCCGCGCTGCTCAATTTCTGGTTCAATCAGTTGGGCGAGCGACGCTGGTGGACCCATGATGCGGCGCTGGACCGGCAATGCATCGACCGCTTTGCCGATCTATGGGAAGAAAAGCGGCAGCTGCCCCCGGCGCTGTTCCTCGATCGCGCCGACGACGCGCTGGCGGCGGTATTGCTGTTCGACCAGCTACCCCGGAACATGTTTCGCGGCGCGGCCCAGGCGTTCGCCACCGACGAACTCGCTAGGGAGGTCGCGCGCGGGGCCATCGCCCAGGGCTATGACATCCAGATCGGCGGAGCCGGGCGGCTATTCTTCTACATGCCCTTCCAGCATAGCGAGAATCTGGATGACCAGATTCTCTCGCTCAATCTCTTCGAGGGCGCGGGAGATGAGAAGGCGCTGGAGTATGCCCGGCGGCATCATGCGCTGATCCAGCGCTTCGGCCGGTTCCCGCATCGCAATGGCGCGCTGGGCCGAGAGTCACTGCCTGAAGAGCAAGAGGCGGCGAAGCAGACGGCGGACTGGTAGGCCGCACCTGCCTAATTTTTGGGCATGGCGGGTGATCTGCCCATTTTTTTGGCGTCCTGACTCCTCTGGTCCCGCCGGAACCCCGCGCAAACGCGCTTCCGCTAAACTGGCACATCTTTTGCGTTAAACGTCGTCGCACACCATTTACAGGGGGCGACATGAAACTTGTCATGGCTATCATCAAGCCGTTCAAGCTTGACGATGTCCGCGAGGCGCTATCCTCGCTGGGCATCGCCGGCATGACGGTGAGCGAGGTGAAAGGCTTCGGCCGCCAGAAGGGGCAAACCGAAATCTATCGGGGCGCCGAATATTCCACGAACATGGTTCCTAAGATCAAGATCGAGGTCGTCTGTGACGACGATCTCGCTCCGCGGGTAGTCGAGGCCACGCAGCAGGCCGCCAATTCAGGCGCGATCGGCGATGGCAAGATCTTCGTCCTCGATGTCGGTCAGGCCGTGCGTATCCGCACCGGCGAGACCGGCGAAACCGCGCTGTAAGAAGGGGGGAATAATGACCTTTTCCAAGAAGTTCTGCGGCGTGATGGGGGCGGTTGGCCTGTCCCTGCTCGCAGCCGCGCCGGCGCTCGCAGCGCCGATAAAGGCGCCGGACGCCGCCGCCATGGCCGCCATGGTCAACAAGGGCGACGTCGCCTGGATGCTGATCTCGGCCGCTTTGGTCCTGATGATGTCCGTTCCGGGCCTCGCCCTGTTCTACGGCGGCCTCGTCCGCACGAAGAACATGCTGAGCATCCTGATGCAGGTGTTCATGATCGTCTCGGTCGCCGGCCTCGTCTGGTGCTGCTGGGGCTATTCGATGGCCTTCACCAGCGGGGGGTCGAACCCCTTCTTCGGCGGGCTTTCCAAGGCTTTCCTTATGGGCGTCGACGCCACGACCTACGGCGCGACGTTCAGCAATAACGTCTATCTGCCGGAGTTCGTCTTCGTCGTCTTCCAGATGACCTTCGCCATGATCACGCCAGCGCTGATCGTCGGCGCCTTTGCGGAGCGCGTGAAGTTCTCCTCGCTAATCGTGTTCGTGGTGCTGTGGCTGACGGTGATCTACTTCCCGATGGCGCACATGGTCTGGTACTGGGCCGGCCCGGACTTCCTGGCTGACGCACCGACCGACTACGGCCTGCTCTGGGGCTGGGGCGCGCTCGACTTCGCGGGCGGCACCGTGGTGCACATCAACGCCGGTATCGCCGGTCTGGTGGGCGCGATCATGATTGGCAAGCGCGTCGGCTTCCCCAAGGAACCCATGCCGCCGCACTCGCTGACCATGACCATGATCGGCGCGAGCCTGCTGTGGGTCGGCTGGTTCGGCTTCAACGCCGGCTCCAACCTGGAAGCCAATGCCGTCACCGGCGTCGCCTTCATCAACACCATGGTCGCCACCTGCGCGGCGGCGGTGAGCTGGTCGCTGGTCGAACAGGTCCACCATGGCAAGGCTTCGCTGCTGGGCGCGGTCACCGGCGCTGTCGCTGGTCTGGTCGCCATCACCCCGGCGGCTGGCTTCGCGGCTCCGATGACCTCGATCGCTCTGGGCTTCGCCGTCTCCCCGATCTGCTACATCTTCGTAGCGTTCGTGAAGGGCAAGGTCGGCTATGACGACAGCCTGGACGTGTTCGGCGTGCACTGCGTCGGCGGCATCGTCGGCGCTATCGCCACCGGCATCGTCGCGGCTCCGTCGCTCGGCGGTCAGGGCGTGTTCGACTACACCGTCTTCCCTGCGGCCTTCCATCCGGAAGCCTACAGCATCCCGGCCCAGGTCTGGATCCAGGTCAAGGCGGTCGTGTTCACCCTGCTCTTCTCGGGCATCGGCAGCGCGATCCTCTACTTCATCATCGACAAGACCCTGGGCCTGCGCCCGAGCGTCGAAGCCGAGATGGAAGGGCTGGACCTCTCCAGCCACGGCGAACGCGCCTACAACTATTAAGCTTCGGCAGGGCGGGCCGGAAAAGACGGCCCGCCCGCCACAAGATGTTCCTCCTGCGAACACACCTGGGACCGATACGAAAGTATCGGTCCTTTTTCGTTCAGCGAACCGGACGGGTCCAGAGATGGGAAGGACGCGGCGCTTCCGCAGGCCAGCGGCGCGCCCGGCCCACGGTCTGCCATCCGGCGCGCAGCACCCAGCCGATCTTCTCCGCTTTCGGCGTAACGACACGGTGGTCCCAGGCATGTTCGCCCCGGCGCGCGACTTGCCGGGCGATGTCGCCATAGATGCCCGCCGCCGCCAGCACCGCCCAGGCCGCACGAGGCGGCAGCGCGCCCGCGCCATGGCGGGCGCTATCCTCATAGTCGGCGGCCATGCTTGCCAGACGGTGCGCCAATATCGCCAGACTCGGACGCACCCAGGGCTTCATATGCTCACCCGGCGGGATGTCCATTTCCACCAGCCACTCCTCGGGCAGGTAGCAGCGGTCGGCGGCCTCATCCTCGCTGATGTCACGGGCGATATTGGCGAGCTGGAACGCCAGCCCCAGGTCGCAGGCGCGGTCCAGCGTGGCTTCGTCAGTCGGATCGACACCCATCAGCACCGCCATCATGCAGCCGACCGCCCCCGCGACATGATAGCAGTAGCGCAGCATGTCGGCTTCGCTGCGCGGTCGCCATTCGCGAGCATCGAGGCCGAAACCTTCGATCAGGTCATGGGCATAATGTTCCGGGATGGCGCACTCCCGCATGACAAGGCCGAAGCCGTCAAAGGCGGGCTCCCCCGTCGCTTCGCCCCGAAGAGCCGCTCCAGTCAAAGCACGGATGGTCGATAGCCGCACCTGCCCGTCGGCGACGCTGTGCATCGTGCCGCCATGGTCCTGCCCGTCGGCGATGTCGTCGCATTTGCGGCACCAGGCATAGAGCAACCACGCGCGTTCGCGGGTGCGCGCGTCGAACAGCCTGGAAGCCATGGCGAAAGATTTGGAGCCACGCTCGATGCTGGTGCGGGCATGGGCGACGAGAGCAGGACGGTCGAAGTTCACCTGCCGGACATGCCCTTCCCCCGC
>DASVOF010000147.1:0-10959 GCA_036383495.1 Sphingobium sp.
CTTGGCGCGAAGCCGGCAGCTATCGCACAGGCCGCAATGCCGCTCGTCAGGCGTCGGGTCATAGCAGGACCAGCTGATCTCCGCATCCAGACCCAACCGATTCGCTTCGCGCGCGATGTCGGCCTTGCTCATATGCTGGAGGGGCGTGTTGATCCGGATCGAATGGCCTTCGACCCCCGCCTTGGTCGCCAGGTTCGCCATCGTCTGAAAGGCTTCTATGAATTCCGGGCGACAGTCGGGGTAGCCGGAATAATCGAGCGCGTTGACGCCGATGAAGATGTCCCCCGCGCCCGACACTTCGGCAAGTCCCAGCGTCAACGACAGAAAGATGGTGTTGCGCGCCGGCACATAGGTGATCGGGATGCCCGGCCCCACGCCGTCCTTGGGCACCGCGATATCCGCCGTCAGCGCGGAGCCGCCGAAGGCGGTGAGATCGAGCGGCAGGACGATATGCCGATCCGCGCCGATCGCCTTCGCAACCCGATCCGCCGCGCGCAGTTCGACGCGGTGGCGCTGATTATAGTCTATCGACAGCGCCACGACATGATAGCCCGCCTCACGGGCGAGACCTCCCGCAACCATCGAATCCAGCCCGCCCGACAGCAGGACAACGGCGATTTTTTCCCGATCGGCAACCATGGCGCCGCGCTAACGCTCCCGGTCCGTCTGCGCAAGCCGAGTCCGCATCAACGGCAGTCGCCGACCCGCCGTCCTTCCATCATGAAGGAAAAGGGTCCGCCTTCGGCCACGCCCTGCGACCTGATCTGGACTAGGCGGGGCGTTTCGATGCGCAGGTCGGTCCTGCCGCCACCCGCGCCGCCGCAATCATAGCTGACCGAAAGGCTTTTGGCGGCCTCATCCACCGTCAGCCTCGTGCAGCTGTTGCGCCCGTGGCGGATCTGGATGAGCTGGCGCAAATCGGAAAGGCAGAGCCGGCGCACCGCGCCCTCTCCTTCGACGCCGCGCTCGCGCAATTCCCATGCGCCCGGTTCCAGCCCCTTGAGCGCTCCTGCCGGCAAGCCGGACACAGCCGGCGACGCGGCGATCAGCATCGCGACAGTCCCGCACAGCATGCGCAGAGCCTTTGTCATTCGATAGTCCCCGTTACTTCACCCGCGGACTTCGGACCGGCCGCACGAGACGCATGCAAGCGGCCCTTGCCGCCCCTGATGCACCCCAATTGCGGCGATTTGATAGCGCCAGCCCCCGCCTGCGCCTCAATCACCCCCCGAAATCACGATGATTTCGTGTCAGCCTTGCGCGAAACTGTCCAGCGAAACCGGGAAGAGCCGCGAACAAAAAGCGCAATCCACGCCGATAACCCCTTGATCGTCGGCCATTTCCGCGCGTTCTTCGGCGGGAAAGCGGCCGATGACGCTGCGGATATGGTCAATGTCGCAACGGCAGCCCTTCGACAATTCCACCGGTTCCGTCACCCGCACCACTTCTTCTTCGTGGAACAGGCGCCAGACGATGTCGGTGAAAGGCAGCGTCTCGTCGGTCAGTTCCGCATCCTTGAGCGTCACGGCGAGCGCCTGCACATGCTCCCATTCGGGATGGTCATGGCGCGTATGCAGACGATCGCGGCCAACCTCCCCTTCCGGAAGATGCTGGAGCAGCATGCCGCCCGCGATGCAGCCCTGCCCCTCTTCGTGGCGGGTCGCGATCCGCACGACGCTGGGGATCTGTTCGGACTGGAAGAAATAATGTTCCGCCGCATCGGCGAGCGAATCCCCGTCCAGCGGCACGATCCCCTGATAACGCTCACCGGTGGCGGCCTGGTCGAAGGTTATGCCCAGGAAGCCCTTGCCGAACAGCCCGAACAGCGTCGGGTCCGGCCCCAGTTCGGCCAGCCGGTCGGCGTCGAACTTCGCGTAGCCGCGCACCTCGCCGCCCTTATAGTCGGCGACCAGCAGGCTAACGACGCCATTTTCGGTCTGGGCCTGCAACGTCAACTGACCGCCCACATCCTTGAGCGTCGAGCCAAGCAGCGCGGCGAGCACCAATGCGGAGGCGAGCAGCCGCTCGATCGGCGGCGGATAGCTGTGCGCGGCGAGCACATCGTCCAGCACCGGCCCCAGCCGCACGACCCGCCCGCGCGCGTGGCGGGACGGGATGGTGAAGCCAAGGGCGTCGTCGATGATGGCGGCAGGGGTCAAATCAAGCTCCGTGAGTGGCGTATTCTGGCGGGGTCAAGTGAATGAGGACCAATTCTCACCGTTCGGGCTGAGCTTGTCGAAGCCCACTTCTGTCTTAAAGAGAAGTGAGGCCCTTCGACAAGCTCAGGGCGAACGGAGTGGGAAATGCACTTGTGCGCTAGATAGGGTCCCCCGATCCAAACTCAACCGAGGCGCCCCGCCGCCCACAGCAGCACCGATTTCTGAGCATGGATGCGGTTTTCCGCCTCGTCCCAGATCAGCGACTGCGGGCCGTCGATCACCTGCCCCACCACTTCCTCGCCGCGATGGGCGGGCAGGCAGTGGAGGAATTTCGCGCTCGGCCTGGCCTGCGCCATGAGGTCGGACGTGACCTGATAGGGCATCATCGCCTTCAGTTTCTCGTCGGCGTGCGCCTGCCCCATGGAAATCCAGGTGTCGGTGACGACGACATCCGCGCCGCGCACCGCCGCGACCGGATCGCGCGTCAGCATGACCTTCGCGCCCAGCGCTTGCGCTTCCTTGATGAAGGCTTCGTCGGGATCATAGCCCTGCGGCACGCCGATGCGCACGTCGAACTTGAACAGGCCCGCCGCTTCGATGATCGAATGGAGGACATTATTGCCGTCGCCCAGCCATGCCCACTGGCTGCCGGGCAGCGACAGGCCATGTTCCACGACGGTCAGCAGGTCCGCCGCGATCTGGCAGGGGTGCGACAGGTCGGTCAGGCCGTTGATCACCGGGACGGTGGCATGATGCGCCATCTCCTCGATCTTGGCGTGATCGTCGGTGCGGATCATGATCATGTCGGCCATGCGGCTCAGCACACGGGCCGTGTCCGCCACGGTCTCCCCGCGCCCAAGCTGGCTGGTCGCGCCGTCGAGGATCAGCGACGATCCGCCCAGTTGCCGGATCGCCATGTCGAAACTGACGCGGGTGCGGGTCGAGTTCTTTTCGAAGATCATCGCCAGCGTGTGCCCGGCGAGCGGGGCGTCGGCATCCACCTGTCCCTTGGGGAACGTCTTGCGCGCGGCCTTGCGCTCGATGGCGTCGGAAATCATGGCGGCGATCGCGTCGCCGCCGGCGTCGGTCAGATTGAGAAAATGTCTGGTCATGATGAACCCCCGCATACCCCCTCCGTTCGGTTCGAGCCAAGTTCTCGACAAGCTCGAACCGAACGGAAAAGGATGACTTGTTCTAGGCCGCCTCGGTCTCTCCAAAGCTCCGAGCGGCGGCGGACAGCTTTTCGACGCATTCGGCCACATGGCTTTCCTCGATGACGAGGGGCGGCAGGATGCGCACGACATTCTGTCCCGCCCCCACCGTCAACAGCCCATGATGGTCGCGCAGATGCGCCACGAAGTCGCGCGCTTCCGCTCCATCCTTGAGCTTCACGCCCAGCATCAGGCCCACGCCGCGCACATCTTCGAAAATGTCGTGGTTGGGGATCAGCTGCTCCAGCGCGGAACGCAGGCGGGCGCCGACGCTCTTCACATGATCGAGGAAACCGTCGCCCAGCACTTCCTCCAGCACGGTGACGCCGACCGCCATGGCGAGCGGATTGCCGCCATAGGTGGAGCCGTGGGTGCCGAAGATCATGCCCTTGGCCGCTTCCTCGGTCGCAAGGCAGGCGCCCAGCGGGAAGCCCGCGCCGATGCCCTTGGCCACAGCCATGATGTCGGGCGTCAGGCCATATTGCTCATAGGCGAAGAAGGTGCCGGTGCGGCCATAGCCGCACTGCACTTCGTCCAGGATCAGCAGCAGGCCCTTGTCGTCGCACAGCTTGCGCAGGCCCGAGAGGAACTCCTGTGTCGCGGGCGTGACGCCGCCCTCGCCCTGCACCGTTTCGACCAGGAAACCAGCGGTGGCGTCATCGACCGCAGCGGTCGCCGCCGCCAGATCGTTGAACGGCACCACGGTGAAGCCGGGCAGCAGCGGTTCGAAGCCGTCGCGCATCTTGGGCTGGCTGGTCGCGGAGATCGTCCCCAGCGTCCGCCCGTGAAAGGCGTTGTCGAAGCTGATGATCTTGTGCCGATGCGCCTGCCCATTGGCATAGTGATAGCGGCGCGCGGTCTTGATCGCGCATTCCACCGCCTCCGCGCCCGAATTGGTGAAGAACACCGTGTCGGCGAAGGTCGCGTCGACCAGCCGCTGCGCGAATTTCTCGCCCAGCGGCATGCCGTAGAGGTTCGATGTGTGCATCAGCGTCGCGGCCTGATCGGCGATCGCCTTGACCAGCTTCGGGTGACCATGGCCCAGCAGGTTGACCGCGATGCCGCTGGCGAAATCGAGGTAACGTTCCCCACGCTCGCCGATCAGATAGCAACCCTCGCCTCGCACCGGGCGGACATCGCACCGGGGGTAAACGGGCATGAGCGGCGTAATCGACATGAGGCCCTCCCTTTTGCTGGGCTGATGCAAGAAAGTCGTAAAACGCAAAAAGGCGGCCCCCGCCGGGCCGCCCTTTGCGCGCGCTGCCTATACAGGGGCCGCCGGACAGGCGCAACCCCGCAGCGGACGGATGCTTGTCAGGCCCGGCCGATCTGGGTCCAGGCGTCGGCGATCTCGGCGATGATATCGCGGGCCTGCTCGACCGGCTGCGGATCGCGCTCCTTCGCGCTCACCAGCAGCAGTCGGCGCGCCTCGCGGTAAATCTGCGCGAGGCCCGTGGCGACGTCACCGCCCTGGTCGAAGTCCAGGCTGGATTCGAGCGCGATCAGGATCGACATGGCGCGCGCCTGCTTGTCGGAAACCTTGAGGCGGTCCTGGTTCCGCTCCGCCAATGCCGTCGCTTCCAACGCAATCAGCAGTTCGTCGAACAAAATCTTCACCAGCGCATGGGGCGTGGCCCCTTCGATCCGGCTGCCCGAATGGACCGCCGCATAACGACGCGCCGCGTTGGCGCCTGCATAGCCCTGAGAGTAAAACATCTTCCCTGACCCCTGTTCTTAATTGTCGCTCTTGGTCCACATGGCGACCTGTTGCTCAAGATAGCTCTGGGTGGCCTTCATTGCGGCGAGCCGGCTTTCCATGGCCGTGTAGACCTTGGACAGCTGCGCCTGATAATCCGTCATCTGATCGTTCAGCTTCTCCAGCTGCTTGGTCAGATCCTCGCCCAGCTTTTCATATTTGCTCTTGGCGGTGGCGAGCGCGCCGTCCTTCTGCTGAATCTTGTCGCGCACGCTGTCCATCAACCCGGCGAGGCCCGGCATGGTCTCGCTCTGGACCGCCGGATTGAGCATCTGGGTGATGGCGCCGGGATCGGCGGCGATCGCCTTGTCGAGCGCATCGGTATCGAGCTTCAGCGTGCCGTCGCGATTCGTGCTGACGCCGATCGAGGACAGCGTCGTGAAGGCGCCGCTCGTCGCGAGCGCGGTCGAGGTCATCTGCGAAAGCTGGCGCTTCATGTCGCGGATCGACGCCTCGCCGTTGAGCACGCCCGAACTGGACGAATTCGCGCCCGTCGACGTCGCGGTGTTCAACCCCTTCATCAGCGTGTTGTAGGCGTCGACGAACTCGACCATCAGGTTGCGCATCGATGTCGTCGGCTCGGTCGTCGCCAGCGTGACGCTGGAGCCCGGGGCCGCCTTGTTGAGGTCGATGCGCAGGTTGGCGATCGCGGTGTCGATCGTGTTGCTGGAATAATGCTGCTCGACGCCGTCCAGCAGGATGATGGCGTCCTTGGCCTGCGCCTGCCGCGTCATGCCGCCGGCGGTCCCGTCCCAGGTGAAGGCGTCAAGCGAGGCGTCGCCAGATGTCTTGGTGAAGGTGAAGCTGTTGGCTGCGCCCGTCGCGCCCTTCATGACCAGGCGCGTGCCCTGATTGTCGGTGACGACGCTGGCCGCGACGCCGGCTCCGGTCGCGTTGATCGCAGACGCAAGATCGGCATAGCTGGTGTTGGGCGCGGTGAGCGTGACGACCACGGGCGCGCCGGCGCCGACCTTCAGTTCGAAGCTGCCGGCTCCGACGAGCGAGGACGCGGTCGCACCCACGGCCGGGGTCGACGCGATCGTCTGCGCGGCGGCGAGTTGCTGGACCTCCAGCTGCGCGGGCAGCTTGGGCACGCCGCCGGGCAGCAGGCTGACCGAAGCGATGCTGGGATCGTTGGAGGCGGGCGTGCCCGAATAGCCGGTTCCCGCAAGCAGGCTGCCGAGCGCATTGGCGAAGGTGTCGAGCGAGCTGGACGCCGATGCAAGCGCCGAAATCTTGGCGTTATTGGTGGTCTGCCGGTCGGTGATGACCTTCTGCTTGGGATCGCGCGTGGCGCTCACCAGGCTCGTGACCAGCGATCCGGTGTCGATGCCCGATCCGATGCCAAGGGCCGTCGTAATGCTGCTGCTCACCGAAGTCATGAACCGTCCTTTCAAGAGTGAGAACGGCTCTAGGCTCAAGACCTTTAGGAATGATTTTCAGCGCATCTGCTTCACGCGGCGATCGAGAGAAGCTGGTCGACCGCGACGCGACGCAGATGCGCCTGGGCGGCATGGGCGTAACGGGCCTGCCCGGCGATGCGCTTGCCCAGCGTCACGGCGCTTTCCATGACTTCCCGGAATGTGGGAGGCAGGGGCGCCAGGATCATCGGGACGGGGACCATGGACTGGATTTCCGCCTCCGCGTCCTCGACCGTGGCGGCGCTGGCGGCTGACCGCAGCTCCGCCAATATATCGACGACGCGCGCATATACCCTGGCATATTCCGCCGCGCCGGCGAGATCGTCTTCGAAGAAGGAAGGGGGGCTTTCCCCGTCATGAGGCTTGCCGTCATGCGAACCGGCATCCTGCCGCCCCCGCTGCTGCGTGGAGATCGGCTGCACCGCAGGCACCGCCAAGCGCGAACCGGTGGTCGCCCGACCAGCCTGAGAGCGCTCGCTGCGCGAAAAATATTCGTTCATGACGCACCATCTAAATGCGTCCCCGTGAAGATATACGGCCAGCAATGCCTAAGATTTAGTTCACGCCGGGTCGATTTTTTTCAGTTTTTCCGTCCGTCCGCATCGAAGCGCAGATCGTCGGGCACGGTGATGAAGGGCCGGTCCATCTCGCTCGCCATGCGGTTTTCAACGCGGAACACGAAGGCGAGCACGGTCGCCACCGCCATGTAGAGCCCCTCATTGACGATCTGCCCCGCGCGCGAGGTGAAATAGACGGCGCGGGCGAGTTCGGGATATTGCAGCACCGTGACGCCATTCTGGTCGGCCAATTCGCGGATGGCGGCGGCGATCGCGTCGCATCCCCTGGCGACCACGACGGGCGCGGCGTCCTGCCCCGGCTTATAGCGCAGCGCGACGGCGAAATGGGTGGGGTTGGTGATGACGACGCTGGCTTCGGCCACCGCCTTGCGGGTAGACCCGCTCAGCACCTCGAACTGGCGGCGGCGGATATGGCCCTTGAGTTCGGGCGAGCCTTCGCTCTCCTTATTCTCGTCCTTGATCTCCTGCTTGCTCATGGCGAGCCGCTTGGACCGCTGGATGATCTGCGCGGGCACGTCGATGCCGGCGATCAGGAACAGCCCGCCCGCCATGATGAGGCAGGTCATGATGAAGATGTTGCCCAGGTCCGACATGGCCGGGGCCAGCCCCGCCTTGCCCAGCCCGACGATCGCGGTCAGCCGGTCCCAGATCACCCAGACGCCGATCGACCCCAGCAGCGCGACCTTCGCGATCGACTTCATAAGCTCGATAAGGCCCTGGAGCCCGAACATGCGCTTGAGCCCCGCGGCCGGATTGAGCTTCGACGCCTTGGGCGCGAAGGCGCCGGGGCGGAAGCCGAGGGAGCCCAGCAAGGCCGGCCCCGCTATCGCCGCCAATGTCGTCGCCAGCAATATGCCGCCGACCGGCAGGGCGATGCCGGTGAGCAGGCTCATGCCCCGCGCGGCCGGCGCGAAATCGGTGATGTCCTCCCGCCGGAAACGCAGCGCCTCGACCAGCATCTGCGACAGGGATTCGATCACCGACGGCCCGGTGACGGCGATCCACCCTATGCCCGCCATCACCACGAGCGCGGTGGCCAGTTCCTTGGACTGAAGGATGTCGCCCTTCTTGGCGGCGTCCTCCAATTTCTTGGTTGTCGGCTTCTCGGTCTTTTCGCCGCCGCCATTGTCGCCGGACATGGTTCAGCGCCCCTCCGCGATCGACCGGGCCTGCTCGAGCCCCGCCTTGAGCGCGGCGGTCAGTCCCTCGCCCATGACCGGCGCGGCGACCGCCAGAAGGATGAGCCCCGCCATCACCGCCACCGGCATGCCGACGGCGAACAGGTTGAGCGACGGCGCGCTGCGCGCCAGCATGCCCATGACGATCTGCACCAGCACCAGCGCGAAGGCCACCGGCAACGCGACGGTGACGCCCGCGCCCAGCAGCGAGCCGCCGAACTGCACCAGCGACCAGACAGCGTCATTGCTCAGCATCGCCCCGCCGGGGGGCAGCGCCTTGTAGCTTTCCACCACGAAGCTGATCAGCATCAGATGCCCGTCCATGCCGAGCAGCAGGAAGGTCGCGAGAATCGACAGGAAGGTGCCCACCGCCTGCGTCGACTGGCCCGAGGACGGGTCGATCATCGCCGCGAAATTGAGCCCCATCGTATTGCCGATCGTCTCACCCGCGACGAAGGCGGCGGCATAGCCGATCTGCACCGCAAACCCCATGGCGAGCCCCGCCAGCACTTCGCCCGCGACCAGCATCACGCCCTGAAAGCTGGCGATGCCGTCCTGGGGCAGCTGAATGGTCACGCTGTTGAGCGCGGCAAGGCCCAGCGCGAGCGAGAGGATGAAGCGCAGCGGCAAGGGCACGGAGGGCGCGCCGAACACGGGCGCCGCGATGAAGGCCGCACCGGGACGGATCATGGCGATCAGCCAGATCCACAGTTGCGTCTCTACATTCGCGAAGCCCGGCGCAATCACTGGAGCAGGTCCGGGATGCGTTCGAATATCTCGCGCGTGAAATCGGCGATCAGCACCATGATCGACCCGCCGAACAGCACCAGCATCACGCCGACGACGATGATCTTGGGAATGAAGCTCAGCGTCTGTTCGTTGATCGAGGTCGCGGCCTGCACCATGCCGATGAGGACGCCCGCGATCAGGGCGGGGATCAGCACCGGCGCGGCGGCGAGCGCGGTGATCCACAACGCCTGCTGGGCGAGGCCCATGAAGAAGTCGGCGTTTTCCATCAGCCCACGTCCCAAAATCCGTTCGGGCTGAGCTTGTCGAAGCCCATCACTTCTTCAAAAGAAGAAAAGCCCTTCGACAGGCTCAGGGCGAACGGAGGAGAGGGACGCTCGCCCCTCACGTCGCGAACGACCCCGCCAGCGACCCCATGGTCAGCGCCCACCCATCCACCAGCACGAACAGCAGCAGTTTGAAGGGCATGGAGATGATCGTGGGCGACAGCATCATCATGCCCAGCGCCATCAGCGTGGACGCGACGACAAGGTCGATGATGAGGAAGGGCAGGAAGATCATGAACCCGATCTGGAACGCGGTCTTCAATTCCGACGTCACGAAGGCGGGCAGCAGGATCGTGAAGGGAATATCGGCGGGCGAGCGGAAGGCGGGCGCTTCCGCCAGATTGGCGAAAAGTTTAAGGTCCGTCTCGCGCGTCTGCTTGGTCATGAATCCGTGCAGCACCTTGCCCGAACGCCCCACCGCTTCCTCGATGGAGATCTGTCCCTTGCCATAAGGGTCGAAAGCCTGGGCATTGATCTGGTCGATCGCCGGGCGCATCACAAAGATCGAGAGGAACAGCGACAGTCCCACCAGCACCTGATTGGGCGGCGTCTGCTGAAGCCCCAGCGCCTGCCGCAGCAGCGACAGCACGATGATGATGCGAGTGAAGCTGGTCATCATGAGGATCAGCGACGGCAGCACCGTCAGCAGGCTCATGAGGATCAGTATCTGCAAGGACAGCGACAGCGGACGTCCGTCGCCCGAAATCGCGCCCATCGCCTTGGTCAGCGCGCCGCCATTATCGACGGGGGCGGTCTGGGCGAGTGCGGGAACGGCCACAAGCAAGAGAAGCAACAGCAGCGCCGCAACACCCCACCTCGTCATCCCCGCGAAGGCGGGGACCCATCTCCCAACAGCAACGTCCGGACGCAAGGTCCGGAGATGGGTTCCCGCTTCCGCGGGAATGACGGTGGAGGAAAATTCACCGACCGCCACGGTAAGCATCACCTTCCGCGATCTTCTCGATGCGTCCGCGCGTCACGGACAGCAGTATCTTCTTGCCCTCGAACTCGACCACCGCGAGCTTGCCGAAGCTGCCCATCGGCAATGCTTCCAGCATCTTCAAGGAACGCCCCTCCTGGCCGCCCATCATGCCGGGCTGATATTTGCGCCACAGCCAGAGCGCGCCGAAGGCCATGCCTCCGACCAGCGGCAACAGGATCAACAATTTGACGAAATACCAGAACATGGGAAAGCGGTCCGCGATTATGGTTAATTCGCCATCCGAATCAGAAAGATCGGCGCGCAGCAAGGAATAAAAGCAGGTAAGCGCGATCAGCCGCGCCGTTCGACCCCCGCCAGCCGCGCTTCGGTGGCCGCGATGTCGACGATGCGGATGCCGTAACGACCGTTCACCGTCACCACCTCGCCCTTGGCGATCAGCGCGCCGTTGACCATGATGTCGAGCAGGTCGTCGGCCTGGCGGTCCAGCTCGACGATGCTGCCTTCGGCCAGGTCCATGACCTCGGCGAGGCGCAGCGAGGTGGAGCCCACCTCCACCGACATGCGCACCGGAATATCGGCCAGCAGCCGGAACTGGCGGTTGTTCGCCATCCGGCCCGCGCCTTCGTCGCCCAGGCCGTCG
>DASVOF010000148.1:0-7317 GCA_036383495.1 Sphingobium sp.
GCCAAAGCCTTGCCGCGCAGCAGCCAGCCGAGCCCCAGCCCGGCGACCAGCGCGACAAATATCAGGATGACGGCCAGACTGTCCATTATATCCCCTATATGGAACGAAAGGTGAACCTAGCGGGCGCGCCGGATCGCCGCAACCCCTCTCAGCCCAGCGACGCGCGAAACCCCGCCAGCCGCTCCACCGCCGCGTCGATCACCGCATCGGCCTTGGAAAAGCACAGCCGCGCCAGATGCGTCACAGGTTCCTCGGGATAGAAAGCGGAAATCGGGATGGCCGCGACCCCGGCCTCGTCGATGATCCGCTCGCAGAAAGACACATCGTCCAGCACGATCCCGGACGCCGGCAGGTCGATGGTGACGAACCACGTGCCTTCACTCACATTGACGACGAAGCCCGCCGCGCGCAGCCCCCGGACCAGCCGGTCGCGCGAAGCCTGATAGTCCGCCCGCATGTCCGCGAACCAGCTTTCCGGCTTGGCGAGCCCTTGCGCCACCGCCCATTGCAGATTGGGCGGCGTGGAGAAGGTCAGGAACTGGTGCGCCCGCCCCAGCAGCGTCGCGATCGGCGGCGCGGCGCACATCCAGCCGACCTTCCACCCGGTCAGCGAAAAGATCTTGCCCGCCGATCCGATCTTCACCGTCCGCTCGCGCATGCCGGGGAAGCCGATCAGTGGCCGATGCCTGGCGCCGTCATAAACAAGATGCTCCCAGACCTCGTCGCAGATCGCGATCAGGTCGCGCGCGACGCAAAATTCCGCCAGCAGCGCTAGATCCCCCTCGGGGATCACCGTCCCGCTGGGATTGACGGGATTGTTGACCAGCAGGAAACGCGTTCGGTCGCTCGCCGCCGCTTCCAGCGCCTCGCGCGTGATCCGCCACTCGGGCGGGGTCAGCCGCACCACCCGGGCCACGCCCCCGGCGCGCTCGACCAGCGGCAGATAGGCGTCGTAGAGCGGCGCGAGCAGGATGACCTCGTCCCCCGGCTGCACCAGCGCCAGCAGGCTGGCGGTGATCGCCTCGGTCGCGCCGGAGGTGACGATCACCTCCCCGGCGGTCAGGTCCAGCCCCTGATGCAGCGCATAATGCGCCGCCACCGCCGCGCGCAACTCGGGCAGGCCGCCGCTCGGCGGATATTGGTTGGACCGGGTCAGTAGCGCGTCGGCGGCGGCGCGGAGAATATCCTCCGGGCCCTGCGCGTCGGGGAATCCCTGGCCCAGGTTGATCGCGCCGGTTTCACGCGCGCGCGCCGACATTTTCTCGAAAATCGTGGTGGGCATGTCCCGATAGACGCCATGGCCCAGCCGGCGCGCCGTCGATCCGTGCGGAAAATCTCCGTCCATCATCCGCTGCCAAAGCCCTCATAAGCCGTCGTCTTGACAGGAAGGAGCGCTATCTGTTTTCGTCCGCCAATGACAGAGATGATGATCCATATGTTCGCCTTCCGCTGGAAACCCGCGGCGACGGCGCAGGACAAGCAGCGGGCAATGGCGGAAGCGCGCGCCTTTGCGGGCGTGATCCCGGGGCTGCTGGAAGTGCATGTCGGCGAAAATATCGCCGAACGCGCGAACGGTTATGAAACGGGCGCCGTCATGAAGTTCACCGACGCCGCAGCGCTCGCCGCCTATCAGGTGCACCCCGCGCATCAGGCGCTGCTGGCGTGGCTGCTGCCGCTGATCGATCCGATCGAGGTGGACTTCATCACCTCAGTATGAGTGCGCGGCGGCTTGGCGGGCCGGGCTTAGCGGCGGCTTGCGCCGCCGAGTAAAGCCGGCGAATGTCCCCCGGACATTCGCTTCACCGGCTTTACTCCCATTCGATCGTCCCCGGCGGCTTCGACGTATAGTCGTAGACCACGCGGTTGATGCCCTTCACCTCATTGATGATCCGCGTCGCTACGCGGCTCAGGAAAGCGGCGTCGAACGGATAAATGTCCGCCGTCATGCCGTCGGTCGATGTGACGGCGCGCAGCGCGCAGACGCTGTCATAGGTGCGGTGGTCGCCCATCACGCCCACCGTCCGCACCGGCAGCAGCACGGCGAAAGCCTGCCAGATCGCATCATAGAGCCCCGCATTGCGGATTTCCTCCAGATAGACCGCGTCGGCTTTGCGCAGGATATCGCAGCGTTCCTTGTTGACCTCGCCCGGAATGCGGATCGCAAGGCCGGGACCGGGGAAGGGGTGCCGCCCGACGAAAATCTCCGGCAGGCCCAGTTCGCGGCCCAGCGCGCGGACCTCGTCCTTAAACAATTCGCGCAAGGGCTCGACCAGCTTCATGTTCATGCGCTCGGGCAGGCCGCCGACATTATGGTGGCTCTTGATCGTGACCGAAGGCCCGCCGGTGAAGCTGACGCTCTCGATAACGTCGGGATAGAGCGTTCCCTGCGCCAGGAAGCCCGCGCCGCCGATCTTCTTCGCCTCATCCTCGAACACGTCGATGAAGGTCTTGCCGATGAACTTGCGCTTGGCCTCCGGGTCGGTAACGCCCTCCAACCCCTTCATGAACAGCGTCTCGGCGTTCACATGGACCAGCGGGATATTGTAGCTGCCGCGGAACAGCGAGACGACCTGCTCCGCCTCGCCGCTGCGCATCAGGCCATGGTCGACGAACACGCAAGTCAGCTGCTCGCCGATCGCCTCGTGGATCAGCACGGCGGCGACCGCGCTGTCGACGCCGCCCGACAGGCCGCAGATCACCTTGCCGTCGCCTACCTGCTCGCGGATTTCGGCGATCTTGGTCGCGCGGAACTCCGCCATGGTCCAGTCGCCCTTCAGGCCGCAGACATGGCGCACGAAATTGGCGAGCAGCTTCGCGCCGTCGGGCGTGTGGACGACTTCCGGATGGAACTGCGTCGCGTAGAAGCGCTTCGCCTCATTCGCGGTGACGGCGAAGGGCGCGCCTTCGCTGACCGCGACGACTTCAAAGCCGGGCGCCAGCTTCGTCACCTTGTCGCCATGGCTCATCCATACCTGATGCCGCTCGCCCTCGGCCCACAGGCCGTCGAACAGGGCGCAGCGCTTCTTCACCTCGATGAAGGCGCGGCCGAACTCGCCGCTCTCGCCGCCTTCGACCGTGCCGCCCATCTGCTGCATCATCGTCTGCTGGCCATAGCAGATGCCCAGGATCGGAACGCCCGCGTCGAAGAATGGCTGCGGCGCGCGGGGGCTGTCCTCCCACATCACCGACGACGGGCCGCCCGACAGGATGATGCCCTTGGGCTTCATCCGCTCATAGGCCGCTGCGGCGCTGTTGAACGGCGCGATCTCGGAATAGACGCCCGCCTCGCGCACGCGGCGCGCGATCAGCTGCGTCACCTGGCTGCCGAAGTCCACGATAAGGATGGAATCCTGAATAGGCAGCGTCATCGAATCGCCTTTGTGATCGAGAGAGGGAGGGATGCGCGTCCGGTTAGTCTCCCGGTCCCGATATGTCCAGTTTTCCGCTTATAGCGCCGCCGTCAGGCTCCGCTCGCGACCCGCCGCCCATCCCAGAAGCGCCGCCCCGGCCAGCACCACCGCCGCGATCAGGAAGGCGCTGCCGATGAAGGGGAAGATCGCCTTGGGTCCCACCGACATCGAATAGACCGCGCCGAAGAACAGCGGCGACACTATGCCCGCGATCGATCCGACGCTGTTGCTCGCCCCCTGCAACTGCCCCTGTTCGGACTCCGACACGCGCTGCGTCATCAACGACTGGATGGTCGGCATGGCGATGCCCCACAGCGCGTTGGGGAACATCGCCGCGACGAACAGCCAGCCCGTCGGCGCGAGCCCCATGGCCATGATGCCCAGCGCCCCGAAAGCCAGCCCGAGCACCATCGTCGTCCGGTCGCCCAGCCGCTTCACCACCGGCCCCACCAATATCCCCTGAACCCCCATGTCCATCAGGCCGACGAGCGCCAGCAGCGTCCCCACCTGCCACGGACCCCAGCCATAGCGGTCGCCCGCATAGAGCACGAACACCGCCGAAAAGAGGTGATGCGCGAAATGGAGCAGGAAAGTGACGCTGGCGAGGCTCGACAGTTCCGGGTGCGAGCGCAGCAGCCTGAGCGCGCCGAAGGGGTTGGCCCGCTTCCAGGAAAAGGCCATGCGCTTGTCGGCGGCCAGCGATTCCGGCAGCACGATGAGGCCATAGAGAAAGGCGAGGGCGGACAGCCCCGCCGCCGCCCAGAAGGGCGCGCGCAGCGAGATCTCGCCCAGCACGCCACCCAGCAGCGGCCCGGCGACGAAGCCCCCGCTGAACGCCGCCCCGATCAGCCCATAGCCCCGCGCGCGCTCTTCGGGCGGCGTGATGTCGGCCATATAGGCGAAGGCGGAGGTGAAGCTGGACGAGGTGATCCCGGCCAGGATGCGCCCCACCGCCAGCCACCACAGGTTCGGCGCCAACGCCATCAACACGAAATCGAGCGTCAGCCCCGCGACCGACACCAATATCACCGGTCGTCGACCAAAATGGTCGGACAGCGACCCGATCACCGGCGAACAGAGAAACTGCATCGCCGCCCACAGCGCCACGAACAGTCCGTTCCACAACCCCGCCGCGCTCGTCGACCCGGCGAGCTGTTCGATCAGCTGGGGCAGGACCGGAATGATGATGCCCATCGACATGACGTCGAGCAGCGCGGTGACAAGGATGAACGCCACGGCGGCGGTGCGGCGGCGGGAAGGGGGTGGGATCATGGAGCGGGCCTAACGAGCCGGGCGCTGGATGCCAAGCCTTGGGGCCTCTTCAACCCTCCCCATCGCAAGATGGGGAGGATCAAAACCGCATCTAGTCGATACGCCTAGCGCGAAGCCCGCTCCCGCCGGAAATAGACATCCTCGACCCGTCCATTCGAGACGGTGCAGGTGAAATGGCGCAGCTTGCCGTCCTGGGCGCGCCAGCTGCTGCGGGCTTCGATATCGCCGTCTACGCTGAAGCCGTTGCGGCTTTCGCGCGGTGCTTCCATCTGCCGCACCTCGGCATAGCCGCCATCACGCTCCGCTTCGTCCCGCGCGGCGAGGGCGCAGGCGTTGATCAAGGGCTCGCTTTCCGCATGCTCGGCGCTTGCAGCAGGCGCGTCCGTGTCCTCGCCGCTATCAGGCTGACGCTCCGTGTCCGCATGCTGCTCGTCCGCCGCTGCGACATCGGAAAAATCCTCGTCCGCCCGACCTTGATCTTGAGGGGCGATATCGTCCTCATCCGCCGGAGAGGTGGCGTCGTCGCCATAGGAGGGGTCCTGCGCCTCGCGGGATTCAGGATAGCCATGGCGCGGCTGCGTTTGCGCCCCGGCGCCGCCGCTTATCAGCATCGCCACGCCCAGCAGCGATCCCTTCACCCAACCCGACTTGCCCGTCATCCCGTCACTCCTGCCCATGTGCGCGCATGGTCTAATTCCGCCTGGCTGTCGCTCGGCTGAATGCCGATTACGGTTCATCCCGGATTTTCAGGCCCGCATAATAAGCGGCGAAGGCGTAGCTGTCGGCATATTCTTCGATCAGCTTGTCCACCGGCTTGCCCGATCCGTGCCCGGCGCGCGTGTCGATGCGGATCAGGCGGGGCTTGTCGCCCAGCTTGGCCGCCTGCAGCGCGGCGGCATATTTGAAGCTGTGCGCCGGCACGACCCGATCGTCGGTATCGGCGGTCGTCACCAGGATCGCCGGATAATCGCGGCCTTCCTGGATATTGTGATAGGGCGAATAGGCGCGGAGCAGGTGGAAATCCTCCTCCCTGTCGGGCGATCCATAATCGTCGATCCAATATCGTCCTGCGGTGAAGCGGTCGAAGCGCAGCATGTCCATGACGCCCACGGCGGGCAGCGCGGCGGCGAACAGGTCGGGCCGCTGGTTCACCACCGCGCCGACCAGCAGCCCGCCATTGGACCGCCCCTCGATCGCCAGGCCATCGCTTGTCGTATAGCCTTGGCGCTTGAGATATTCCCCCGCCGCGATGAAATCGTCGAACGCATTCTGCTTGTTGGCGAGCCGCCCCGCATCGTGCCAGGCCCGCCCATATTCGCCGCCGCCGCGCAGATTGGCGATGGCATAGACGCCGCCCTGCTCCAGCCAGGCGAGCCGCGTCGCCGAATAGCCTGGCGTCAGCGAGATGTTGAAGCCGCCATAGCCGTAGAGGATCGTCGACGCGGGTTTGCCCGCGACGCTGAGCGATTTTTTGCGGATCACCGTCATCGGGATCAGCGTTCCGTCCTTCGAAGGGTAGCTGATCTGCTCGATCACGAACTGGTCGGGGTCGAAGGGCAGCTCGGGCCGGGCGAACGGCTCAAACCGCAGCGTCGCAGTGTCGAAGCGGTAGATGCTGGGCGGATTGACGAAGCCGGAAAAGCTGAAGAAGGTTTCCGGATCGCCGTCGCGCCCGCCAAATCCCGCCGCCGTCCCCACGCCCGGCAGCGGCACGTCGCTCACCTTCCGCCCGTTCAGTTCGACCAGTTCAGCTACGGTCTGCGCGTCAGTCGCATAGGCTAGAATGAAGCGCTCGCCGACCAGTGATCCTCCCGCCAGGGGATCCATCCGCTCGCGCACCACTTCCTTCGGGCCTTGGCGCGGCCGCCGCGCGTCAAGCGTGACGATGCGCAGGCGAGGCGCGTCCTGATCGGTGATGAAATAAAGGATCGACCCCCGGCTGCCAATCAGCCGCCAGTCATTGTCACGTCCCTTCACCAGCGTCCGCAGCCGCATCCGCCCGCCGGTCAGTTCCCCCACATGCAGTTCGCGGCGTGGATCGCTGCCCTCGAAGGAACTGATCAGCAGCCAGCGCCCGTCGCTCGTCACCTGCGCCATGTGGCCCAGCTTCGGCCGGTCGGGCGTCGCATAGATAAGCAGGTCCTGCGCCTGAGCCTGCCCCAGCCGGTGATAATAGATTTTCTGGCCCAGCGTTGCGGACTGGAACGCCTGCCCCTCCAGCGGGGCGGCGAAGCGCGCGTAGAAGAAGCCCTCGCCGCGTCCGTCCCATGCAAGCTGGGAGAATTTCACCCACTCGATCCGGTCCTCCAGCACCCGCCCGCTGCCGACATCCAGAAGCCGCAGCGTGCGCCAGTCGCTGCCAGCCTCCTGCACCGCGTAGAGGAGGAAGCGGCCATCGGGCGATGGCGCCCATTCCGCCAGCGCGGCGCTGCCATCCTTCACCCATATATTGGGATCGACCAGCAGCCGCTGCGCGCCGTTCAGCCCTTCGCGCACATAGAGCGGGGTCTGGTTCTGCAAGCCGCTATTATAGCCGTAGAAATAGCGGTTTCCCGCCTTGCGCGGCAGGGTGAAGCGGCCATGGGCGAACAGCGCCTGCATCCGCTTGCGCAAAATGGCGCGGCCCGGCAGCGCG
>DASVOF010000149.1:0-2959 GCA_036383495.1 Sphingobium sp.
CAGGCGTTCGGCCTGGGTCAGCACGATGTCGCCCTGCGCGGTGCCGCCCTTCGACCGGCCAAGGATCAGATAGGCGCCGAACATGGGCGCCAGCATCGTGCCCGCCGAATTCATCGCCTGCACCAGATTGAGGCGCGAGGAAGCGGTTTCCGGCTTGCCGACCACGGCCACATAGGGGTTGGCCGCGACCTGGAGCAGCGTGATGCCGCTGGCGATGACGAACAGCATGAACAGCGTCACGCCATAGGAAGGCAGGCTGGCGGCCAGCATCATGCCCGCCGCGCCGGCCGCCATGATCAGCAGGCCGATGACGAGGGATTTTTGGTAGCCGACCCGCTCGATCAGCTTGGCCGAAGGAATGGAGGCGACGAAATAGGCGATGAACCACACCGATTCGATCAACGTCGTCTGGGTGTAGCTCAGCTCGAACACGCTGCGCAGATGGGGCAGCAGCGTATTGTTGATGACGGTGATGAAGCCCCACATGAAGAAGAGGCTGGCCAGCAGCGTCAGGGCGGGGCCGTAACGGACGCCGGGGTGATGGTCCGCTGTCACAGCGACCGTCGATGATAGGGGACCTGCCATTCATCCTTCTCCAAATTCGAAAACCGGCATCCAAGCGGGCTTGCACCGCATTAATTTGTCGGAGTATATCCCTTCGCGGGGAGCGTCAACGGCGCACCTGCGGGAGGGCTGTATGCATGGGGCTCAGATGGTCGGTATTTTCAAAACAGCGTTGTCATATGGGCTCATTTCTATGATCGCAAGCACCTCCGCCGGCGCGGTGGAAGCCAGCCGCACTCCTGCCGGTAAACTGGCGGACGGAACCGCCATTGAGGCCATCACGCTTACCAACGCGCAGGGCGTGTCGGCGAAGATCCTGACCTATGGCGCGACGCTGCAATCGCTGGTCGGCCCTGATCGCCAGGGCAGGCCCGCCGACGTGCTGCTGGGCTATGACGACCTGGCCGGCTATGTCGATCACCCCAATTATTTCGGCGTGACGGTCGGCCGCTACGCCAACCGCATCGCCGGGGGCAGATTCACGCTCGACGGCAAGAGCTACCAGCTGCCGCTCAACGACAAGGTCAATTCGCTGCACGGCGGCGGCAAGGGTTTCGACAAGCTGCCGTGGAAGGTCGTGTCGCTCAAGAGCGGCCCCACCGCCAGCGTCATACTGTCGCTTAGCAGCCCCGACGGCGATTCCGGCTATCCGGGCAAGCTGGAAACCACCGTAACCTATGCGCTGGATGAAAGCGGCGCGCTGACCATCAGCTTCGAGGCGAAGACGGACCGGCCGACCATCGTCAACCTGACCAACCACGCCATCTTCAACCTCGGCGGCGAAGGCTCGCCGGGCGGCGCGCTGGGTCATCTGCTGACCATTCCGGCCGGCGCCTATACCCCGGTCGACGCCAGCCTCATTCCCACCGGCGAGTTGCGGCCGGTCGAACGCACCGTGTTCGACTTCCGCAGCCCCCGGCCCATCGTCGACGGCGTCCGCGACGGGCATGACCCACAGATCGTCGTCGGGCGTGGTTACGACCATAATTGGGTGCTCGATAAGGGCTCGACCAGCGAGCCTCAACTGGCCGCCCGCTTGAAGGACCCCGTCTCCGGCCGCGTGCTCGACGTGCTGACCACCGAGCCGGGCATCCAATTTTATGCGGGCAATTTCCTCGACGGCACGCTGGTCGGCAAGCAGGGCCATCTCTACCGCATGGGCGATGGCGTCGCGCTGGAGCCGCAGAAATTCCCCGATTCCCCCAACAAGCCCGGCTTCCCGTCGGCGCGCGTGGACCCGGGCAAGCCCTATCGGCATATCATGGCATATCGTCTTTCCGTGGAGCGTTGAGGATGGTTGAGTGGCGGAAGATCGAGCGCGATGCGCGCGATACGCTGGGCGAGGGTACGCTTTGGTCCGCGCGGGACAATGCGGTCTATTGGGTCGACATCCTCGCGCCGGCGCTCAATCGCCTGTCGCTAGCCGACGGCCGGATCGAGCGCTGGGCTATGCCCGAACCGCTGGGCTGGGTGGCCGAACGCAAGAGCGGCGGCTTCGTCGCGGGTTTCCAGAGCGGCTTCGCCTGGCTGACGCTTGACCCGTTGACCATCACCGCCATCGGCGACCCGGAGCCGAATCTCCCCGGCAACCGCATGAACGACGGCAAGGCTGACGCCGATGGCCGCATCTGGTGCGGGACCATGGACATGGCGGAGGAGCAGGATAGCGGCGCGCTCTACCGGCTCGATCCCGACGGGCGCTGGACAATGATGGACAGCGGCTATGGCGTGACGAACGGCCCGACCTTCTCGCCCTGCGGCCGCTGGCTCTACCATAGCGACACGATGCGACGCACCATGTATCGATTCGCTCGCACCAGCGACGGCGGAATCGCCGACCGGCAGCCCTTCATCCAGTTCGCGCCGGAGGATGGCTATCCCGACGGCATGACCGTGGATGCGGAAGGCCATTTGTGGGTCGCCCATTGGGGCGGCGGCCGCATCAGCCGCTTCACGCCCGAAGGCAAGCTGGACCGCGCCATCCGGTTACCTGCGCGGCAGGTGACGAACATCACCTTCGCCGGTCCCGACGTCGATCGCATGTTCGTCAGTTCCGCTGCGACTGGCCTGCCCGAAACCGAATATGATGGCGCCTTTTTCGAGGTCGATGCGGGCGTCAGGGGCCTTCCAACCCATTTGTTCGCGGGTTGAGCGGCGGTTTCAGCAAGGGGCGGGGCCGCAGCTGTCCCGTTCCACCAGCTCAAAAAGGAAGTCGGGGGCATCGGCGGAGCCGTTCACCAGCGCGTCGATCACCGCTTCGCCCATAAATTCCAGCGGCTGGCGCACGGTGGTGAGCGGCGGCCATGCCGTCAGGCTCGCCGGCGTGTCGTCGAAGCCCACGACCGACAGATCCTCCGGCACGCGCAAACCCAGGCGGTGAGCGATCGTCAGCACG
>DASVOF010000150.1:0-57867 GCA_036383495.1 Sphingobium sp.
CGCGAGCACGCCGTTCCAGAATTTGCTTTCTCTCGGGCGTCAGCACCTGGGACCTATTTCGTCCAAACCTGAGCCGTAGCAGCCCTTCGACGAGACCTTCTCCGACCAACCGGACCAGCATCTCGCCGAGCCAACTCACCACCACTTCTCCGGCCGAGCCGTAAAGCCAGCGCGCTCCTCGATCGCGAGGCCCGCGTTCAGCACGGTCTGCTCGTCCAGCGCCCTGCCGATGATTTGCAGTCCCAACGGCAACCCCTGCCCGTCCAGCCCACCCGGCACCGCCATGGCGGGCAGCCCGGCCAGCGAAGCCGGCACCGTGAAGACGTCGTTCAGATACATCGCCAGCGGATCAGCCTGCTTCTCACCCAGCGCAAAGGAGGCGCTCGGCGCGGTCGGCGTCAGCAGCAGATCGCACGTCTCGAACGCCAGATCGAAATCGCGCGCGATCAGCGCCCGAACCTTCTGCGCCTGCGTATAATAAGCATCGTAAAAACCCGCCGACAGCACATAGGTGCCGATCATGATGCGGCGCTTGACCTCCGGTCCGAAACCGGCGGCGCGGGTGGCGGCGTACATGTCCTGCAACCCCGCCCCATCGGGCAGGTCGCGCTGGCCATAACGCACGCCGTCATAGCGGGCGAGGTTCGACGAAGCCTCGGCGGGCGCGATGATATAATAGGTCGGCAGCGCATATTTCGTATGCGGCAGCGACACTTCCACCACTTCCGCGCCCGCGTCTTTCAGCCACGCGATGCCGCGATCCCACATGGCGGAGATTTCCGCGTTCAGGCCATCGGGGCGATATTCCTTGGGAATGCCGACCTTCTTGCCCTTGAGAT
This sequence comes from Sphingobium sp., assembly GCA_036383495.1. Taxonomy (GTDB): domain Bacteria; phylum Pseudomonadota; class Alphaproteobacteria; order Sphingomonadales; family Sphingomonadaceae; genus Sphingobium. The sequence goes on from DASVOF010000150.1 coordinate 840, forward strand.
CGCTCGACAAATTAGCTTCCCACTGCGGCACGGCCAGATCGAGCGAGGTCGAATCCTTGGGATCGAAACCCGCCATCGTTTCCAGCAGGATCGCATTGTCGCGCACCGTCCGCGCCATCGGCCCGGCTTGGTCGAGCGACGAGGCGAACGCCACGACGCCCCAGCGCGAGCAACGCCCATAGGTCGGCTTGATCCCCGAAATGCCGGTAAAGGCCGCAGGCTGACGGATCGACCCGCCCGTATCGGTTCCCGTCGCCGCTGGGCAAAGCCGCGCGGAAATCGCTGCGGAGGAACCGCCCGAAGACCCGCCCGGAGCCAGCGCGGCGCTATCCCCGCCGCCCCGCCGCCAGGGCGAGATCACATTGCCGAAATAGCTCGTCTCGTTCGACGAGCCCATGGCGAACTGGTCAAGGTTGAGCTTGCCCAGCATCCCTGCGCCGGCATCCCACAGCTTCTTGGAAACCGTGGATTCGTAGGTCGGCTTGAAGCCCTCCAGCATGTGGCTTGCAGCCGTCGTCTGCACGCCCTCGGTGCAGAACAGGTCCTTCATGCCGATCGGCACGCCCGAAAGCGGCTTCAAAGCCTCGCCCGAAGCCTTGGCCTTGTCAGCGGCATCGGCGGCCTCAAGAGCCTTTTCCGGCGTCTCGACAATAAACGCATTCAGCGCCTTCGCCGCCGCGACATTGGCGTTGAACGCCTCAGCCACTTCGCGCGCGGAGAAATCACCGCCCCGAAAACCATCACGAATTTCCGCGACCGTCAGGTCCGTCAGATTGCTCATTATTCAATCACCTTCGGCACCGCGAAGAAACCATGCTCCGCCTGAGGCGCGTTCGCCAGCACCCGCTCCCGGACATTGCCGTCGGTCACGGCATCCTCGCGCAGGCGCAATTTGTTGGGGATGACGGCGGTCATCGGCTCGACGCCGGTCACGTCCACCTCGCTTAGTTGCTCCACCCAGCCAAGGATGTTGTTGAGTTCAGGCACCATCGCCTCGGCTTCGGCGTCCGTCACCGAAATGCGCGAGAGGCTGGCGATCTTCTTCACGGTTTGCAGGTCAATCGACATGGGTGAGCCGCTAGCACCCGCACATGCGCGCTTCAAGTCCGCACTTGCGCCGCTCCCGCGCCTGCGCCAGACACACGCCGCAAAAGGGGGCGCGCCGCCCCGCCAAAGTGACGGAGAGCAGCCTCTTGGCCCGCAAGTTCCTCTATGTTGTCGCCAGCCTGATCGTGCTCTTTCTCGCGGCGCTGCTGGCCTATCGCATCTGGGGCATGCAGCTGATCCGCGCCGTCATGGTCCCGCGCGAAGCCTTCGTCGCGCTAAAGCCCCTGCCCGCCAACGCCTATGACGATCCGAAAATGTGGATCGCCCGCCCCGACATCACCAAGGGCAACCCGGTGCTCTGGAAGCCCGAAGGTGTGAAGGACGCGCCCGTCCCGCAAAAGGCGGCGGTCTTCTTCATCCACCCAACCTCCTACATCACGACCTTCGGCGGCGCGCACTGGAACATGCGGCTGGAGGACAGGGACTCCCTCGCCACCGCCCGCCGCTTCGTTCAGGTTCAGGCCAGCGCCTTCAACGCCGTCGGCGACATCTGGACGCCCCGCTATCGTCAGGCCAATTACGGCGCATTCCTCACCGACAAGCCCGCCGGAGACGAAGCGCTCGCCGCCGCCTATCGCGACGTCGCCCAATCCTTCGCCGCTTTCCTCAAAGCCAACCCCACCGGCCCGCTAATTCTCGCCGGCCACAGCCAGGGCTCCCGCCACCTGCTCCAGCTGCTGCGCGAACAGGTCGCCGGCAAGCCTGTCGCCACCCGCATCGCCGCCGTCTACGCGGTGGGCTGGCCCGTTTCGGTGGAGGCGGACCTCCCCGCTCTCGGCTTCCCCGCCTGCGCGCGCCGCGATCAGGCCCGCTGCCTCGTCAGCTGGCAAAGCTATGCCGAGCCCGCCGATCCCTCGCCTCTCCTCGAAAGCTTCGAGGCGCGCGACGGCTACACCGGCAAGCCGCGCAAGGGCACGCACATGCTCTGCACCAACCCGATCACCGGAGCCGTCAACGCAGCCGCGCCCGCCAGCGCCAATCGCGGCACGCTCGACAGCCGGGACGAAAGCAAACCGCCCCGCCTGCTGACCGGCATCGTGCCCGCCCGCTGCGACGCCAACGGTGTGCTGATGATCGGCGATCCCGTCGACATGGGGCCGTTCACGCTGCCCGGCAACAACTACCATGTGTATGACTACAGCCTCTTCTGGGGCGATGTGCGCGAAGATGCGCGCGAACGGCTGGCGAGCTTCCTGAAATAATGACCACCCTCCTCACCACCGACCGCGCCGCCTTCCGCGAGGCCCTTCCGCAAGGCGGCCGCCTGCTTGGGCTGGACGTCGGCACCAAGACGATCGGCCTCGCGCTCTGCGACGCCGGCTGGTCCATCGCCAGCCCCGCCCACACCGTCAGCCGGGGCAAGTTCAGCAAGGACAAAATCGCCCTGGCCGCCTTCATGGAGCAGCAGCTTGTGAAGGGCGTCGTTATCGGCCTGCCCCTCAACCTCGACGGCAGCGAAAGCCCGCGCAGCCAGGCGAGCCGCGCCTTCGCCCGCAACATCGCCGACCTGGAACTGCCTATCCTCCTCTGGGACGAGCGCTGGTCGACGCAGGCCGTGACCCGCACCCTGCTGGAAGCCGACGCCAGCCGCGCCCGCCGCGAAGTACTGGTCGACAAACTTGCCGCCAGCTACATTCTGCAGGGCGCGATCGACGGCCTGATGGCGGGGTTCTGAACGGCGTTCAGAACCCATCCCGCCCATAATAATCCGGCAAAAACTGCACCCCCTGCGCAGTCGGCACGGCGGTCAGATAGGTCAGATATACCGGCGCGGGCTGCGGCAGCGGCACATGCTGTTCCGGCCCGTCGCCTTCCACCGCCAGATCCTTGCCGAAAAGCCAACGCCCCAGCCGCTCCGCATCCTCCAATCGGACGCAGCCATTGCTGAAATGCCGCTCCGGCTTGGCCAGCAGATCGCGCGACGGCGTATCGTGCAGGTAGATGCCAAGGTCGTTGGGGAACATGAACTTCACCTTCCCCATCGCATTCGTCGCGCCCGGCAACTGCCGCACTCGCAACTGCTGCCGCCCGTCCGCCACCGATTGCCAGTCGATCTCCGACTGGTCGAGCTTGCGCGCGCTGGCGCTCCAGTCCGACAGCGCCTCATAATTCAGGGCGGTGAGCGAAGCGCCGCCCAATATTTTGGGCGCTATCCGGCGCTCCACCAGGTCGGACGGGACATTCCAATAGGGCTTCAGCGTCGCATAGCGCATCATGCCCGCCATCATCGGCGTCTGGCTTTCCTTGGCGCCGGCGACGACCTTCATCGTCCCGTCCTCCGCGCCCTTGCTATAATACCAAAGGCGCGCTGACGCCGCGTCCACGACCACATGCCGCACCCAGGGTCCGGGCAGAAGCCGCGCTCGATCCAGGTTGAGCGCCAACACGCGGTCATACCAGGTCGGATCGCGGTTAAGTGCCTCGATCGTCTGCGCTCCCGCGACGCCGTCCGCCTTCAGGCCATGATCGGCCTGAAACGCCTTCACCTTGGCGACCAGCGCTTTGTCATAGGCCGCCCCTTGCGACAGCCCCAGCCGTCGCCGCAGCGGGATCGCCGCCTGCCCCTTCATGCCGGGCCGCAGCTTCGCGCCTTCGGGAATGGCGACCATCGGCAGGTCGGCCCAGCGTTCGGCAAAGCCCGCCCGCGCCGCGCGCAATTTCGTGTAGAAGGGGCTCATCCAGCCCATCTGCCGCACATAGTCGGCAAGGGACGGCGCGATCGCCGCCGCCCGCAATATCTCGGCAGGCTCCTCGTCGCGCGGAGCGACCTCCGGATCGAGGTAGCGCATCTTCACCCGCTTGGCGGGCCGGCGCATGTCGCTCACCAGAGCGGCGAAAGCCTTGGACAGCGCGATGTCCGCGCGCGCCAACAGCCGTGGATCGCTTCCCGAGCCGGCCTCATCGACCGCGCGCTCCAGATCGCGCAGATTATAATCCTTGGGGTCCAGCCCATCCAGTTGCGCCGTGCGGAGCAGCGCGATCAGCGCATCCGCCTGCGGGGCTAGTTTTGCTCCATCCACCCACAACGGCCAATAGCCGCGCGGACCGTAGAAATCGCGCAGCTTGCCACCGACCGAAGAGCGGATTTCCGCGCCGATGCTGGCCTTCTGGCTTTCCTGACCCGCCACAGCTTGCGCCATGGCGGGACCCGGGATCAGCCCGACAGCGATCAGTCCCGGTATCAGGCCCGGTATCAGGAACCTCTGGAACATGCGGGCGCGGCGAACGAGCCGCGCCCCGGAAGACAAATGTATCAGCCGCGTTCTCCACGCCTTGAGGGCGGCGGCGGAGGCGGAGGCGGCGGACAGGGCGGGCCCATCACCTCATGATACATGCCGTCGGCCGAATAATAGCCATCGACGATGCCATCGCCATTGCGGTCCGCAGCGACTGTGCCGACAATCGCGCCGGGGCCGACGGGCGGCGCGGGCGCGACAGGTTCATCCTTCGTCGACGCGCAAGCGCTCAAAGCGAGCGTAGCGCCGCCGATAAGGGCCAATAACCTGATCTTCATATCCTCTCCCTTGGCGCGACGACGGATCGGGAATGCGCCAGCTAGACGTGAACGCTACAGAACGCAGCGGACGTGTAACGACCGACCATCGCAATCGAATCCATTACCCAATCGAAATGACGGCGAAACGTGCATACCGTGCGATTAACTGTTGCCAGGCCGGAATGTGCGCCCACGTCCTAGCCTTGGTAAACGCGCTCTCGCGAAGGCAGGAGCGCAGTACGCCTCAATTTTCGCGATTGCTTACCCCTCAACCCACTCCGCTGACCCGATCCCCTGCGCATAAAGCAGGACCGACAGGTCGCCATGCACGATCTCCGCCGCCGCCGCTTCCCGCGTCTTGGGCTTGGCGTGATAGGCGACGCCCAGCCCCGCCGCCTGGATCATCGGAATGTCGTTCGCGCCATCGCCCACCGCCAGCGTCAGCGCCCGGTCGATCCCGCCCTCGATCGCCGCTTCCAACTCCGCTTGCTTGCGCGCCGCGTCCACGATGGGCGTCGTCACCGTGCCCAGCAGCGCGCCGTCCGCAATCTCCAGCACATTGGCGACCGCGCTGTCGAAGCCGATCTCCTCGGCCACCGGCCCAGTGAAGCGGGTGAAGCCGCCCGACACCAGCAGCGTCTTCGCCCCGCGCGCCTTCATCGTCCGCACCAGCGCCTTCGCGCCGGGCATGATCTTCACCCGCTCCGCCCGGCACTGGTCGATCGCTTCGTCGGGCAATCCTTTCAGCAACGCGACCCGCTCATGCAGCGCGCCTGCGAAGTCCAGCTCGCCCTGCATCGCCCGTTCGGTGATCTCAGCGATCTGCGCCTTGATCCCGGCATAGTCGGCCAGTTCGTCGATGCACTCCACCGTAATCATGGTCGAATCCATGTCCGCGATCAGCAGCTTTTTCTCACGCCCCTCGGCGGCCTGCACGATCACATCGACCCGCTCGCCAATCCCGGTCAGCGCCGCGCGCGCCGTCACGGGGTCGCTGCCAAAGAAAATGTCGGCCGCCTTGCCCTCGTCCAGCCACACGCTATCCACCGGCGCGCAGCCAGCGGCAGCCAGCCGACCGGCGGCCTCCGCAATATCCCCCTGACTCAAGGCCGCACTTGCCACTAAGGTCGCGACGAACATGGACACTCCCGAAACAGATAGAGGCGAATCCCGCCCGAATGTCGCGCTTATTGCCGGGCCGACCGCCAGCGGCAAGAGCGCGCTCGCGGTTCGGCTCGCCCGCGCGGGCGACGGCGTGGTCATCAACGCCGACGCCAGCCAGGTCTATGCCGACCTCCAGATCCTTTCCGCCCGCCCGAACGATAGGGAAATGGCCGACGTCCCGCACCGCCTCTTCGGCCACATCGACGGCGCACAGTCCTGCACCGCCGCCCGCTGGGCCGCCGAGGCGCGCGTGGAGATCGACAAGGCGCATGAGGAAGGCCGCCTCCCCATCCTCGTCGGCGGCACCGGCCTCTATCTGCGCACCCTGCTCGACGGCATCGCCCCCGTGCCCGACATAGACCCCGCCATCCGCGCCGAAGTCCGCGCGCTTCCCGTGGCGCAGGCTCATGCCGCCCTCACCCGCGAAGACCCGGACGCCGCCGCCCGCCTCGCCCCCGCCGACACCACCCGCGTCGCCCGCGCGCTGGAAGTCGTGCGCTCGACCGGCAAGCCCCTCGCCCAATGGCAACAGCATAAGAGCGGCGGCATCGCCGACCGCATCACCCTCTCCCCCCTCATCCTCCTGCCGCCGCGCGATTGGCTGATCGCCCGCTGCGACCGTCGTTTCGAACAGATGGTCGACGGCGGCGCGGTAGCCGAAGTGGAGGCGCTCCTCGCCCGCAACCTTTCGCCCGACCTTCCGGTCATGCGCGCCATCGGCGTTCCCGAAATAGCAGCCTGGCTTTCGGGCGAGATCGACCGCGACGCCATGCTGGAAAGGGGCCGGATCGCCACCCGCCAATATGCCAAACGCCAATATACCTGGTTCTCGCGCCAGCCTCCGTCTGACTGGCCCCGCGAAACGCGACAGATTGATGATAAAATATCTGACTATCTTATAATAAAATTACAACATTAGTTATTGACTAGCCATTTTATGTCTAATAGAGGCACCCGCCTTGCCTTCGCTCCTGTTCTGGAGCAGAGGGCGCAACCTGCATCCAGCGGAAGGATACCATCGTGGCCGAAAAGAGCGGCGCGGACATTTTGGTTGAGTGCCTGATCGACCTGGGCGTCGAAGTCGTGTTCGGTTATCCGGGCGGCGCGGTGCTGCCCATCTATGACGCACTCTATAATCATCCGAAAATCCGCCACGTCCTCGTCCGCCATGAGCAGGGCGCGACCCATATGGCTGAAGGATACGCCCGCTCGACCGGCAAGCCCGGCGTCGTCCTCGTCACCTCCGGCCCCGGCGCGACCAACGCCGTCACGGGCATCACCGACGCGCTGATGGACTCCATCCCGATGGTCGTCATCACCGGCCAGGTTCCGACCCAGTTGATCGGCACCGACGCTTTCCAGGAAGCGGACACGGTCGGCATCACGCGCCATTGCTCCAAGCATAATTATCTCGTGAAGGACCCGGCCAAGCTCGCCGGCGTCGTCCATGAAGCGTTCCATATCGCCACCACCGGCCGCCCCGGGCCGGTCGTCGTCGACATTCCCAAGAATGTGCAGATCGCGACCGCCCGCTATGCGCGCCCGGAAAAGTTCGAGCACGCCAGCTACCGCCCGCAGACGAAGGCGGACCCCGCGACCGTCGCGACCGCCGTCGAGATGCTCGCGGCGGCGGAGCGTCCGATCTTCTACACCGGCGGCGGCGTCATCAACTCGGGGCCCGAAGCCTCGACGCTTCTACGGGAGATCGCCGCGCTGACCGGTGCGCCCGTCACCTCCACGCTCATGGGCCTAGGCGCATTCCCCGCTTCCTCGCCGCAATGGCTGGGGATGCTGGGCATGCACGGCACCTATGAAGCCAATTGGGCGATGAACAAGGCGGACCTGATCGTCTGCGTCGGCGCGCGCTTCGACGACCGCGTCACCGGCCGCCTCGACGCCTTTGCGCCGCACGCCAAGAAGATTCACATCGACATCGACCGCAGCTCGATCAACAAAACGGTCGAGGTCGACCTGCCCATGGTCGCGGACATCGCCAGCGCGCTGACCGACATGATCGCGCTCTGGAAGCAGCGCGATCACAAGGCGGTGGACCTGTCCGAATGGTGGGCCCGGATCGAAGGCTGGCGCGCCCGCAACAGCCTCGCCTATCCCGAAAGCCGCGAAGAGATCATGCCGCAGGAGGCGATCGCCCAGCTCTACAAGGCATCGCGCAGCGCCAAGGACGTCATCATCACCACCGAAGTCGGCCAGCACCAGATGTGGGCGGCCCAGCATTTCGGCTTCGATGAACCGAACAAATGGCTGACCTCTGGCGGCCTGGGCACGATGGGCTATGGCTTCCCCGCCGCCATCGGCGCGCAGGTCGGCAATCCCGACAGCCTGGTCGTCTGCGTCGCGGGCGACGCCTCGGTCCAGATGAACATTCAGGAAATGGGCACCGCCACGCAATATCGCACGCCGGTCAAGCTCTTCATCCTCAACAATGAATATATGGGCATGGTCCGCCAGTGGCAGGAACTGACCTATGAAAGCCGCTATTCCAACAGCTATTCCGACAGCCTGCCCGACTTCGTGAAGCTGGCCGAAGCCTATGGCTGGACCGGCATCCGCATCGAAGACCCGCAGGATCTGGAAGCCGGCATCCGGCGGATGATCGACACGCCCGGTCCGGTCATCGTGGACTGCCGCGTGGCGAAGCTTTCCAACTGCTTCCCGATGATCCCGTCGGGCGCGGCGCATACCGACATGCTGCTCGACCCCAGCCAGGTCGAAGGCATCATGTCGGACGAGGCGAAGGCGCTGGTGTGACCCAGCACCTCAAGCTCCGCATCCATGTGAGCGAACCCTTCGATTTCGAACGGATTGCGGGCACGGCCGAGCTGAAAGGCTGGACCATCGACCATGCCGATTCTGAAAATGAGGATTGGGAAGTCCATCTGGACGACGGCTTCGACTTTCATGAGCGCCACATCGGCCGCCTGCTGATCTCGCCGCGCTATGTGGGCGAGCATCTGGGCCGCATGTTCGATGCGATCGCGGGCTTTCCCGTCCGCCTCGCCCATCGCGACGACGGCGCATGGCACTACGCCTTCACGGGCATGATTTCCGAGCGCCACGAGCGCAAGGAAGAACCGGATAACGGAACGAGCATCTGATGCATATTCAGGAAGAACTGAGCGAGCGGCACGTCCTGTCGCTGACGGTCACGAACGAAGCGGGCATCCTCGCGCGCATCGCGGGCCTCTTCACCGCGCGCGGCTATAATATCGACAGCCTCACCGTGGCGGACATCACCCCCGATCATCAGATCAGCCGCATCACCATCGTCACCAACGGCCCGCCCAAGGTGATCGACCAGATCATCGCCCAGCTCGACCGACTCGTGCCGGTCCACAAGGTGACGGACCTGACCGCCAACGGCCCCTTCGTCGAGCGCGAACTGGCGCTGGTCAAGGTCACCGGCACGGGCGAGGACCGGATAGAGGCGCTGCGCCTCGCCGACGTCTTCCGCGCCAAGGTGGTCGACACGACCATCGAAAGCTTCATCTTCGAAATCACCGGCACCACAGACAAGATCGACAATTTCGTCGGCCTGATGCGCCAGATCGGCCTGGTCGAGGTCGGCCGCACCGGCGTCGTCGGCCTGATCCGCGGCAAGGAGCCGAATTAACAGATACTCCCTCGCCCCTTCAGGGGAGAGGGAAGCGAGACTTGGCGGCTCTGCCGCCTAGTCGCAGCAGGGAGAGGGGGCGGTGCCCTCACGGGAGCACGAGCCCCTCTCCAACTTCATCTAGGCTCGGCTACGCCGAGCCAAGATTTCATATCCTCTCCCCGTGCCGGGGCGAGGACTAAAAGGCACGGACTTGAGGGAATACGGACATGAAGGTTTATTACGATCGTGACGCGGACATCGGCCTGATCAAGGGCAAGAAGGTCGCCATCCTCGGCTACGGCAGCCAGGGCCACGCCCATGCCCAGAATCTGCGTGACAGCGGCGTCGCCGAAGTCGCCATCGCCCTGCGCGCCGGTTCCGCCAGCGCCAAGAAGGCCGAGGGCGCAGGCTTCAAGGTTCTTGCCAACGCCGAAGCCGCCGCATGGGCCGACGTTCTCATGATCCTCGCTCCCGACGAGCATCAGGCCGAAATCTACGCCGCCGACATTCACGCGAACCTGCGTCCCGGCGCCGCCCTCGCCTTCGCGCACGGCCTCAATGTCCATTTCGGCCTGATCGAGCCCCGCGCCGACGTCGACGTCATCATGATCGCGCCCAAGGGCCCCGGCCATACCGTGCGCGGCGAATATGTGAAGGGCGGCGGCGTGCCCTGCCTGATCGCCATCTATCAGGACGCGACCGGCAACGCCCATGACATCGCCCTCTCCTACGCCAGCGGCGTCGGCGGCGGCCGCTCGGGCATCATCGAAACCAATTTCAAGGAAGAGTGCGAAACCGACCTGTTCGGCGAGCAGGCTGTCCTGTGCGGCGGCGTCACCCACCTGATCCAGGCCGGTTTCGAAACGCTGGTGGAAGCGGGCTACGCCCCCGAAATGGCCTATTTCGAATGCCTCCACGAAACCAAGCTGATCGTCGACCTGCTCTATGAAGGCGGCATCGCCAACATGCGCTATTCGATCAGCAACACCGCCGAATATGGCGACATCGTCACCGGCCCGCGCATCATCACCGATGAGACGAAGGCGGAAATGAAGCGCGTTCTGGCCGACATCCAGTCGGGCCGTTTCGTGAAGAATTTCGTCCTCGACAACCGCGCCGGCCAGCCGGAACTGAAGGCCGCCCGCAAGGCCGCCGCCGCGCACCCGATCGAGCAGACCGGCGCCCAGCTGCGCGCCATGATGCCCTGGATCAGCGCCAACAAGCTGGTGGACCAGGAAAAGAACTAAGCTACCAAATCCTCCCCAAGCATGCTTGGGGAGGGGGACCGGCCGAAGGCTGGTGGAGGGGAGCGCCCGCAGGGCGCCGCAGATCGCGCCACTCCCCCTCCGTCACCCGATGCCGTCACCCCAGCGCAAGCTGGGGTCTCAGGCCCAGTCGCGCATCGCATCCTTAAGATGCCAGCTTCCGCTGGCATGACGACGGGGACGGCCGCGAAACCGGTAACCCACCGTTTCCGGTAACGCCTCTGGAACAATCAAGGGACGCTGCTATTTTCGGCAGCGTCCCTTGTTGCTTCTGGAGCTCTTACCCATGCGCAAACTCTTGTTCCCCGCCGCCGCCCTCATCGCCCTGGCCGGCGGCACGGTCGTCATCGCCCAGATGCCGATGACCGCCCCCGGCTCCAAGGACCCTGCCAAAGTCACCGGCGGCGCCTACAGCATCGATCCCGGCCACACCCAGATCGTCTTCGCCTACGACCATATGGGCTTTTCCAACAATCTCGGCATCATCTCCGAAGCCACCGGCTCTCTGACGCTCGACCCCAAAAATGTCGCCGCCGCCAAGGTCTCGGTCGACGTGCCCATCGCCAACATCCGCACCGGGATCGCGAAGCTCGACGAACATCTCACGAAGCCCGAATTTTTCGACACCGCCAAATTCCCCAAGGCCACCTTCGTATCGACCAGCGTCAAGCCCGACGGCGCGACCGGCGCGGACATCACGGGCAACCTGACGATCAAGGGCATCACGAAACCGGTGACGCTGGACGCCGAATTCTACGGCGCGGGCAAAGCCCCGGCGATGGCGGGCGGCAAGGAAAATGTCGGCTTCGTCGCGACCGGCGCGGTCAAGCGCAGCGACTTCAACATGGGCTATGGCGTGCCCATGGTCGGCGACACGATCGAACTGAAGATCGTCGCGGCGTTCCAGAAATAGCAAATCCTCCCCATCGCGAGATGGGGAGGGGGACCAGCCGCAGGCTGGTGGAGGGGAAATCGGGAAGGTCGCGCCATTTCCCCCTCCACCGCCTTACGGCGGTCCCCCTCCCCACGCCTTCGGCGCAGGGAGGATTAAAGGTCAGCTCCCGACCAACGCCCCCCTTCCCCCCGCCAAAACCCCAAAAACTTGCACTCCCCCGCCAAAATCGGTAAAGCCCAATCCATCATGCAGCGCGCGCTTCTCTCCCTGCTACGACTTACACGCCCTTAGGCGTGCTTTTGTTGCTGCTCTTCGCTTGAATGACGCGGCAATACGCCTAAGGGCACAATCAAGCAGACAGTCGTTTCACCGGGCCGCGCCGCGCAGCCCGTTGCCAAGAGAAGTAGCTTTCCCATGATGCTGACCGACCCTTCGCAGAAATACCGCGCCTTCCCCCAGGTGGACCTGCCGAACCGCCAGTGGCCCAGCGCCGTCATCACCTCGCCCCCGCGCTGGCTGTCGACCGACATGCGCGACGGCAACCAGTCGCTGATCGACCCGATGAACGCGGAAAAGAAACGCCGCTTCTTCGACCTGCTCATCAAGGTCGGCGTCAAGGAGATCGAGGTCGGCTTCCCCAGCGCGGGCGCGACCGAGTTCGACTTCATCTCCGGCCTGGTCCGCGATGGCGCGATCCCCGACGACGTGATTCCCCAGGCGCTGACGCAGGCCCGCGAGGACCTGATCGCCACCACCTTTGAAAGCCTGCGCGGCGCGAAGAAGGCCATCGTCCACGTCTACAACGCCGTGTCGCCCGCATGGCGCAACATCGTGTTCCAGATGGACCGCCCGCAGATCAGGGACATCGCGATCCACGCGGCCAAGCTGCTCCGCGACAATGCGGCCAAGCAGCCGAACACCGACTGGCATTTCGAATATAGCCCCGAAACCTTCTCCACCGCCGAACTGGATTTCAGCCTGGAATGCTGCGAGGCGGTGATGGAGATTCTCCAGCCGACGCCGGAGCGCCCGCTGATCCTGAATCTGCCCGCCACGGTGGAGGCCGCCACCCCCAACATCTACGCCGACCAGATCGAATGGATCTGCCGCCATATTTCCAGGCGCGACAGCGTGGTGATCTCGCTGCACACCCATAATGACCGGGGCACCGGCGTCGCTGCGGCCGAGCTGGGCCTGATGGCGGGCGCGGATCGCGTCGAAGGCTGTCTGTTCGGCAATGGCGAGCGCACCGGCAATTGCGATCTGGTGACCGTCGCGCTCAACATGTACACGCAGGGCATCAATCCGGGGCTGGATTTTTCCGACATCGACGAGGTCATCCAGACCGTCGAATATTGCAACCAGCTGCCCGTGCACCCGCGCCATCCCTATGCGGGCGAGCTGGTGTTCACCGCCTTCTCCGGCTCGCATCAGGACGCGATCAAGAAGGGCTTCGCCGTGCAGGAGGTCCGCAACGACCAGATCTGGGACGTGCCCTATCTGCCGATCGATCCCAAGGATCTGGGCCGCGACTATGAAGCCGTGATCCGCGTCAATTCGCAGTCCGGCAAGGGCGGCGTCGCCTGGGTGTTGCAGCAGGACAAGGGGCTGAAGCTGCCCAAGCGCATGCAGGCCGACTTCTCCCGCGTCGTGCAGGCGCTGGCCGACCGGAGCAGCCGCGAACTCAACGCCGCCGACATCTGGGCCGCGTTCGAGGATCATTACCGCCTCTCCGGCGACCAGCCCTACAAGCTGATCGACTATAATGAGAGCGGCCATGCGGGCGACCGCGTCTTCACCGGTAAGATCGCCTATAAGGGCGGCGAACGGAGCATTTCCGGGCGCGGCAACGGGCTGCTCTCCTCGGTGCTGGCGGCGCTGCGCGAGGATCTGGGCGTCGACCTGGAAATCGCGGACTATAGCGAACACGCCATCGGCGCGGGCACGGACGTCGCGGCCGCAGCCTATGTCGAATGCCGCACCCCCGACGGCCGCACGGTCTTCGGCATGGGCGCCGACACCGACGTCGCCACCGCCTCGGTCCAGGCCGTCCTCTCCGCCGCCAACAGCGTCGCGTCGAAGTAGATCATTACGTATCCGAAACAAAATAGCGAAACGCGCGCGCATTTCGCTATTTCATTAACGGCTAATCTATCTGGATAAGCCCGCGGAAAGAGGGCCTCCTTATCCGCGTTCACCCCGACAAAGAATTGCTTGCGCGCAATCGGAAAGCCCGCTTCCCATATCGCGCGCCGGTCGCCCGGAGAACGAACCCATGGTCCTCAACTACCGCAGCTTCGGATTTCAGATACTCGCCGGCATGGTCATCGGCCTTGCGCTCGGGCTGATAGCGCGATCCATGGGGGGCGACCTCAACTGGTTGACGGTCACGCTCAAAACCACCGGGTCCATCTTCGTATCGTTGCTGAAAGCCGTGGTGCCTCCGCTGGTCTTTACAGCAATCGTCGCCTCCATCGCCAACCTCCGCGCGCTCGACAACGCCGCGAGGCTTGCCGGAAGGACACTGCTGTGGTTCGCGATCACGGCGCTGATTTCCGTCACGATCGGCCTCGCCATCGGCCTCATCATCCAGCCCGGCGCGGGCCTGCGCGGCCAGATACTCGCCGTCGGCCAGCCCAGTTCCTTCGGCGGCTGGCTCGACTTCCTTAAGGGGCTGGTTCCCGGCAACAGCCTGGCGCTGTCCGCCAGCACGAAGATGGAGGAGACCGGCCCCAGCACGACGCTGTCCTTCAACATCCTCCAACTGCTGGTCATTTCCATAGCGGTCGGTCTGGCCACGTTGAAGATCGGTGAAAAGGCGGAGCCCTTCCTCGCTTTCGTTCGCTCCTTGCTCGCCATCATGCGCGCGATCCTCGGCTGGATCATAGCGCTGACGCCCATCGGTTCGGCCGCGTTGATCGGCAGCGCTGTCGCCACCTACGGATGGAGCGCATTGGCCCAACTCGGCGGCTTCGCCGGGGCGGTCTATCTCGGCCTCGGCCTCGTCCTGCTGCTCGTCTACCCCACGCTGCTCCTCGCCAATGGTCTCAAGCCGCTGCCTTTCTTCGCCAAGGCGTGGCCTGCCATTCAGTTGGGCTTCGTATCCCGTTCTTCGGTCGGCACACTGCCAGTCACCGAAACCGTGACCGAGCGTATGGGCGTGGAGAAAGCCTATGCAGCCTTCGCAATTCCGCTGGCAGCGACCACCAAGATGGACGGCTGCGCCTCCATCTATCCCGCGCTCGCCGCGATTTTCGTGGCCGGCTTTTATGGCATTCCGCTGCATGCGGTCGATTATGCGCTGATCGCCTTCGTGTCGGTGGTGGGCTCAGCCGCGACAGCCGGCCTCACCGGGGCGATCGTGATGCTGACGCTTACCCTGTCCACGCTTGGCTTGCCGCTTGAGGGTGCGGGCCTGCTCCTTGCGATCGACCCCATCCTCGACATGGGGCGAACCGCCGTGAATGTCGCGGGGCAGATATTGGTTGCGACTATCGTGGCGAAGCGCGAGGGCCTGTTGGACGAGGCAGCCTATTATGGAGAGGGGGAACAGCCCTCCATTTTGCCCTCTCCTTTTGCCGCCGATTGACCTAAACGCCTCCCGACAACGCATGGATCGGAAGATAGGCAAAGTGACGGAGCATCAGGTTCACATCATCGGCGGCGGCCTCGCCGGTTCGGAAGCCGCCTGGCAACTGGCTGAGGCGGGCGTGAAAGTCCGCCTGTCCGAAATGCGCGGGACAGGCGACATGACGCCCGCGCACCAGACCGACGGCCTTGCCGAACTCGTCTGCTCCAACAGCTTTCGATCCGACGATGCGGACAAGAATGCGGTAGGCCTGCTTCATCAGGAAATGCGCCGCCTGGGCTCGCTCATCATGGCGCAAGCCGAACCGGCCAAGGTGCCCGCCGGATCAGCGCTCGCCGTGGATCGGCACATCTTTTCCGATGGCGTAACCCGCGCGCTTTCCGATCATCCCAATGTCGAAATCGTGCGGGAGAGGATCGACGCGCTTCCGGCCGAGGGCATGACCATCGTCGCCACCGGCCCGCTCACCGCGCCCGCCCTAGCCACCAGCATCGGCCAGACCGCGGGAATGGAGCATCTCGCCTTTTTCGACGCCATCGCGCCGGTCGTGCATTTCGACAGCATCGACATGGACAAATGCTGGATGGCCAACCGCTGGGACAAGATCGGCCCCGGCGGCGGCGAGGGCAAGGATTATATCAACTGCCCGATGAACCGCGAACAATATGAGGCATTTGTCCAGGGGCTGCTCGACGGCGACAAGACCGAGTTCAAGGAGTGGGAAAAGGACACGCCCTATTTCGAAGGCTGCATGCCTATCGAGGTGATGGCGTCACGCGGCGTCGAAACGCTGCGCCACGGGCCGATGAAGCCCATGGGGTTGGACGACCCGCGCACCGGACGTTGGCCCTATGCCGTCGTTCAGTTGCGGCAGGACAATGCGTCGGGCACGCTCTGGAACATGGTGGGCTTCCAAACCAAGCTCAAACATGGCGCGCAGGTCGAATTGCTCCGCACCATAACGGGGCTTGAAAATGCCGAGTTCGCGCGGCTGGGCGGCCTTCACCGGAACACCTTCATCCAGAGCCCCCAGTTACTCGACGCCACGCTGCGCCTGAAAAATGCGCCGCACATCCGTTTCGCGGGGCAGATGACCGGCTGCGAAGGCTATGTTGAGAGTGCGGCCATCGGCCTCCTCGCCGGTCGCTTCGCCGCTGCGGAGATACTGGGCCAGACCCTGTCGCCGCCACCGCCCGAAACGGCTTTGGGGGCGCTGCTGGGCCATGTCATCGGCAATGTAGAGACCGCCAGCTATCAGCCGATGAACGTGAATTTCGGCCTCTTCCCTCCACTGAACGACATCAAGAAAAAGCAGCGCAAGGAAGCCATGACCTCTCGCGCCCGGGCGGCGCTTGGCGCTTGGCTGGGCGAACTCCAGCCCGCCTGAGCATCAACATTTGCACTTGGGCGTAGCCGATCGCTTCGGCGCGGTCGCGGCGAATTCAACAGGCGTCAACCGGCCATCCCCGTTGGCGTCGGCCTTGGCGAAGCGATCGGAGGTCGCGACCGCCCATTCCTCGAAGGACAGGAGGTTGTCCCTGTCCTTGTCGAGCGCCTTGAACGCCTTCACACGGCTGCCCATCATCTCGATCCGGGTTATCGCGCCGTCGCGATCCCGGTCGTAGCGGGCGAACCGTTTTTGCTCGCGGCTTTGCGGACTCGCCTCTCCCGGACCGGGGGGAGCCGTGCCGACGGCGTCGGGGTCGCCCTCCGGCAGAGCCTCCAGCGCCGGCGGAGGCGGAGCGGCGAACAGCGTCTCAGCCGCCGGCCCACTCGCCGCGCGCCCTTGCCACCAGAAAAGCCCGCCTGCCGTCAACAATAGCGCAGCCGCGCCCCCCGCCAGGATTTTCCCCACGATCGTCCCCCTTCACCGTCCCGTCAGCGCGATGCGCATCAGCCGCAGATAAAGCCGCAGCGTCAGCGCCCCTGGCCCACGCTTGCCTCGAATAATGTCATGCCGCGCCATTGCATAGGCGATACGCATAGGCCGCCAGGCGGCGGGCCAGACAGGAGCCTTCGCCAGTAGCCGCTGCCGCGCGTGCGCCACTGCTTGGTCGGCGAGTTGGGCATTGCTTGCGTGCCCGGACAGGTCCCATAGCGCCCACATGGCCCCAGCATCGATCAGCCAGTCAGGAACGTCGCTATCTCCCGCGAGCGAACGGAATAGCCCTCCTCCCCGCCCGGCGGCATAGGCTTCAAGGTCGATGTCGCCCAGCATGGCCTCCCAACCGTCCAGCCATTCCGCCAAACCCGGCGGAGGCGCAATCCCCTCCCTGCGCATCGCGTCGACCAGGGGCTCTCCCCGCCCCTTGACGCCCGTTTCGTCGGTCAGCGCCTCGCTCCACCAGGCAAGGCGGATCGCGCCGATCATCGCTTCGCTGGTCGTCGCCACCAAGCGCCCGAGGCGGGCATCCAATGTCCAGAGCAATCGGTGTCGGACCGCATCCTTCCCGGCATAGGCGCTCAAAAGCGCTCCCAAAACGGAGGGGCCGCCTTCAATCTCTGTCACAAAGCCTATATCCAGAGTTATACATTATCGGCTTCTTAACCACGCCTCGCATAATGATCCTAACGCCTGCCCTTTAAAGGGCGGTGGGCTGCCCTGCCCGAAACGGGGGGTCGGGACAAGCACGGATGGATGCGAAAATGGGCGAGAGGATCAAGCGCGCGCTGTTTATTCTGATGCGGCTGTACCATAATCAGGCGGGCAACACGCTCATCATTGTAGCGGCGGCGGTCATACCGCTGATGGGTCTTATCGGCGGCGGCGTCGACATGAGCCGCGCCTATATGGTGCGCGCCCGGATGCAACAGGCCTGCGATGCCTCGGCCCTTGCCGGACGCCGCTCCATGACGACGGCGTCGATGACACAAACGGATAAGGATGAAGCAAAGAAATTCTTCAACTTCAACTTTCCGCAAAACACATTCGGATCGTCCAGCTTCACACCAACCATCCAAAGCAACCCGTCCGAAACAACGACCGTACAGGTCGCGGCGACGACGACCGTTCCCACAACTATCATGCGTGTTTTCGGTTTCCAAACACTGACGATCACAGTGAACTGCGACTCCCGGTTCGACATCGGCAACACCGACGTCATGATGGTGCTCGACACCACCGGATCGATGACAACCGCGATTTCCGACGGCAAAGGCGGAACCACCACTCGTATCGCCGCGCTGCGGCAGGCCGTGAAGGATTTCTATGACACGCTCGGCCCCGGCTCCGATATCACTGGGCGCATTCGCTATGGATTCATGCCCTACGCCAGCACCGTGAATGTGGGCTATCAATTACCCGCGTCGATGTTGATTGGCGGCACGTCTGGCGAAACCTGGAACTACCAGACACGGCAATATTATATAAGCAGTTACAGTCCATCGAGTTCCAGTGGCAGTTGGACAAAGCAATCAGGGTCCACGACGAACGGCAGCGGATCGGTTGGCCCAAGTTCTGGCAGTTGCCCGGCGATTCCCCCTAACACGGTGACGACGACAACCGGCGCTCCTTCATCTATCACCTCAACCGACAGCAATGGCGTGATCACCACAACAACTGTCACATCGCGTACGACGGCGGGAGCCTCATATGCAGCGAGCACCTGCACACATTCGGGCTCTCCGAAAAAATATACGCAAAACTACACATCAACAACCTACGATAATTATATCGAAACCAAGACCGACACGTCCACGCAGACACCCCAGTATAGCTGGCGCTACGGACAATATCCTGTCGATGTTTCGCAATTCATCACGGGCAATGCCGTCGCCAATCCAGCTTACAACGCAGCGTCAAACAACGACGGGCTGTCGTCCACGTCGACTTGGAGCGGATGCATTGAGGAGCGATCGACGGACAGCACTATCACTGCGACGACATCCTCCGCATCGATACCCAGCACCGCCTACGACATTCAAGTCGATACTCCCGCGACCAATACGGCCACCAAATGGCGGCCACAATGGCCGGAAATCGAGTTCCTGCCCAATGGATCCTGGCTCAACACCGCCTCACGCGTTTCGGGTGGCTACAGCGCCTGCCCCAGCCAGGCCCGCAAGCTGACATCCTATTCCAGCCGCTCTGTCATTCCCACCGGCCAATCGAGCAGCTTCGACAGCTATGTCAACGCGCTGGTTGCGATCGGCGGCACCTATCATGACATCGGCATGGTCTGGGGAGCCCGATTCCTATCGCCCACCGGCATCTTCGCGTCCGAAAACGCCGCCGCACCCAATGGCTTCAACATATCGCGACATATCGTGTTCATGACCGATGGCGATATGAGCGCCTACACCAACGTTTACGGCGCTTGGGGCTATCAGGACCTCGACCTGCGCGATGGTCCCAGCAGCGCCGATAATGCCGGTCTGACCGATATCCACAACCAGCGGTTGCAGATGATGTGCAACTCTATCAAGTCGTTAGGGATCACAATCTGGATCATCGGCTTCCGTAATGCATCGGAAGGCGCTATCCAGACGCCGCTTCAGAACTGCGCCACCAGTTCCAATCACTGGATGATGGCCTATGACGGCGCGACGCTGACGCAGAAGTTCAAGGACATCGCCAAGAATATTGGCGGCCTGAGGCTTTCGAAATGAAGAGGTGCGCTTTTCCGCCCATCGTGCGCCTGCGCGAAGACCAACGCGGCGCGGCGCTGGTGGAATTCGCGCTGGTGGTGCCGCCGCTCTTCCTGTTCATCATGGGAATCGGGGATCTGGGCTATCAGTCCTATCTGCGCGCCGTCACCCAAGGCGTACTCGACCGTGCGGGGCGCGCAGCGTCGGTAGGAACTATGAACACGAGTCAAATCGACTCTTATATCGCCACCCAGATGCAGACGATCAATGCCAAGAACGGAACGACGTCGATCACGAAGAAAAGCTATTATAATTTCTCGAGAATTGGGAAGCCGGAAAAAATTACGACTGATATCGCGCCGCTTGGCAGCTATAATAGCGGTGACTGTTTCGAGGATGCCAACGGCAACGGCAACTATGACACGTCTACCGGCAATGATGGCTTGGGCGGTGCCGACGATATAGTCTACTATCAGGTTACAGTTTCAATGCCCCGCCTGTTTCCTATGGCGAAGATGCTGGGATGGAACGCCACGCAAAGCGCAACAGCCAACGCAATAATCCGCAACCAGCCCTGGTCCAACCAGGCGACGCCGCCGATCGTATGCAAATGACCCCACTTGCCGAACAGATGCGACGACGCACCCAACGATTACACAGCGATCAGTCGGGCCTGGCACTGATCGAGTTCGCTTACTCGCTACCGCTGCTGATGGTGCTTTCCATGAGCGGCCTTGAAATAGCCAATTTGGCGATAGCGCATATGCGCGTCAGCCAGATCGCGATGCTGGTCGCCGACAACGCATCGCGCGAGCGCACATCGATCGACGAAACCGATATAAATGAGATTTTCACGGGAGCCGCGCTTGTCGGCAACAACATCAAGAGTTTTAAAGCGAATACTCGCATTTTCCTGTCCGATCTGGAACCTAATGGCCTGACGGGGACCAAGGCCGGACAGTTCATCCGCTGGCAGCGTTGTTGGGGCAGCGGTTCCTTCACCTCCAGCTACGGCGTAGCCGGCAACGGCTCAACTGATGGGTCCATGGCAGCCGGCATGGGTCCGACCGGCAAACAAATCACATCGGGCAGCGGCACGGCGGTGATGTTCGTAGAGGTGGCGTATACTTATCAGCCGCTCATTTCCAACACCCTCTTCGGCAACAAGGTCATCCGCTACAACAGCGCCTTCAATGTGCGCGAGCGGACCGACCAAGTAATGAAGAACGCGAGCAGTCTGCCGACCTCACAGACCGCTGCCTGCACCTGAGGGACGAGGACGGCGCACATAATCACCGTCCTCTCCATCCTTATTTATAACAAACCTTCTTCGCCGCCGCGACAACGCGCGCAGCGTCGATCAGCGCCGCCTTTTCCAGATTGGCCGCATAGGGCAGCGGCACGTCTTCGTTGGTGACGCGCAGGACCGGGGCGTCGAGATCGTCGAAGCCCTGCTCCATCACCACCGCGGCGATTTCCGACGCGATGGAGCAGACCGGCCAGCCTTCTTCCACCACAACCAGGCGGTTGGTCTTCTTCAAGCTCTCCAGCACTGTCGCCGTATCCAGCGGGCGCAAGGTGCGCAGGTCGATGACCTCCGCGTCCACGCCTTCAGCCGCCAGCGCTTCGGCAGCTTCGAGGGCTATGCCCACGCCGATGGAATAGCTGACCAACGTCACATCCTTGCCCGAGCGGACGATGCGCGCCTTGCCGATGGGCAGGACATAATCATCAACCTTGGGGATATCGAAACTGCGACCGTAGACCAGTTCGTTTTCGAGGAACACGACCGGGTCTTCCGACCGGATCGCGGCCTTGAGCAGGCCCTTGGCGTCGGCCGAGTCATAGGGGGCGATCACGATCAGGCCGGGAACCGCCGCATACCATGGGCCGTAATTCTGGCTGTGCTGCGCGCCGACGCGGCTCGCCGCGCCATTGGGACCACGAAACACGATCGGACAGCGCATCTGGCCGCCGGACATATAATTGGTCTTTGCGGCCGAATTGATGATGTGGTCGATCGCCTGCATGGCGAAGTTGAACGTCATAAACTCCACGACTGGCCTAAGGCCGCCCATGGCGGCGCCGGCGCCGATGCCCGCAAAGCCATATTCGGTGATGGGCGTGTCGATGACGCGCTTGGCCCCGAACTCTTCCAGCAGGCCCTGCGTCACCTTGTAGGCGCCCTGATATTCGGCGACCTCTTCACCAATCACGAAGACGCGTTCGTCGCGGCGCATTTCCTCGGCCATGGCGTCGCGCAACGCTTCGCGGACGGTGGTCTTCACCAATTCCGTGCCTTCGGGCAGATCGGGGTCCTGGACCGTAGCCTTCGCCTTGACGACCGGATTGGCCGTGCCGGTTTCCGCCTTCTTCGTCGGTTCGGCCTTCGCTGCGGGCTGAGCCGGAGGGGCGGCTACCGCCACTTCCCCGCCTTCGCCCGCCATGGTGGCGATGATCGTACCTACCTTCACGCCTTCCGTTCCTTCCGGAATGACGATCGATCCGATCTTGCCTTCATCGACCGCTTCAAACTCCATCGTGGCCTTGTCCGTTTCGATCTCGGCAAGGATGTCGCCCGACCGGACTTCATCGCCTTCCTTCACGAGCCACTTGGCCAGCGTGCCTTCCTCCATCGTCGGAGAGAGCGCCGGCATCTTGATTTCGATACCCATCAATATTGCTCCACCAGCACGTCGGTATAAAGTTCGGACATTTCCGGCTCGGGCGAGCTTTCCGCAAAATCGGCGGCGTCGCTCACGATCTTCCTGATGTCCTGGTCGATCTTCTTGAGATCATCCTCGCCCAAGCCCATGTCCGTCAGATATTGCTTCACGCCTTCGATGGGATCGGATTTCTCGCGCATCGCCTGCACTTCTTCGCGCGACCGGTATTTGGCCGGGTCGGACATGGAGTGCCCACGATAACGATAGGTCTTCATTTCCAGCAGGATGGGGCCGTTGCCCGCCTGCACCCACTTCAGCGCCTCTTCGGTGGCGCCGCGAACCGCCAGCACATCCATGCCGTTGACCTGGAGGCCGGGAATCCGGAAGCTTTCGCCGCGACGATAAAGCTGATCTTCCGCCGAAGAGCGATTGACGCTCGTCCCCATCGCATATTGGTTATTTTCGATCACGAAGATGATCGGGAGCTTCCACAACTGCGCCATGTTGAAGCTTTCGTAGACCTGGCCCTGATTGGCCGCGCCGTCCCCGAAATAAGCGACGCAAACGCCGCCATCCTCATTATATTTATGGGCGAAGCCGAGACCCGCGCCCAAGGACACCTGAGCGCCGACGATGCCGTGGCCGCCAAAGAATTTATGCTCGACGCTGAACATGTGCATCGAGCCGCCCTTGCCCCTGGAAATACCCGCTTCCCGGCCGGTCAGCTCCGCCATGATGACGTTCGGATCAATGCCGTAGGCGAGCATATGGCCGTGATCGCGATAGCCGGTGATCACGCTGTCCTTGCCGGGCGTCAGCGCCGACTGAATCCCGACGGCGACCGCTTCCTGCCCAATATAGAGGTGGCAGAAACCACCGATCAGGCCCAATCCATAAAGCTGGCCGGCCTTCTCCTCAAAGCGACGAATGAGAACCATCTGCCGGTAGAATTCCAGCAGCTCTTCCTTCGTGGCCTTGTAGTCGGTGGGAGTTTCTGGGCGAGGCCGGTTGTGGTCCGCGCTGGCGGGGCTTTGCCCCTTTGCCTTTTCGCGCGGCTGACGCGGCGTCGTTGGTTTCGCCAAGGCTCTTATCCTTTTGCGTGGGTAGGATGGAAGGAGCCCCGATATAGCGGCAGAAGCCCGCAGAATGCAACGCTGCAAGGCTTCAAACCAACATGGCGATCGCCAACCCTGGTCAGTTCAGGGGAACGATCACTTCATCATGATGGATGACGCCCAACTGACGCCGTATCAGTTCATCACTGAGATCGGGATCAACCCGGCGCGGATTGAGCAGGTCGACACGGTTACGAAGCTCGTTACGCTGCCCCTCCACCTGCTTCAGTTCCGCCTGGGAGTGATGCAGCTGCCGCGAATAATCGCCCCAGGCCAACACGCCGTTGGAACCCAAAATCACATAGCCGGCGAAGAAAAGGAGAAGCAGCACCGCAATAGCCGGCCCAAAAGCCGAAAATAACAACATGCGAAGCTTAGCGATATGCGCCATGGATCAGTTGAATCACAGCCCTGCGTGGGCCGCAAGTGAAATGTGATTAACTTGCAGCCCACGATAAAAAAAACGATCGTTTAACGGAAGATCGAGCGCCCTGCGTAGACCGCTACGTCGCCCAGTTCTTCTTCAATCCGGATCAGCTGGTTATATTTGGCAAGCCGATCCGAACGCGCCAGCGAGCCGGTCTTGATCTGCCCGCAATTGGTTGCGACGGCGAGATCGGCGATGGTCGCGTCCTCGGTCTCGCCCGAGCGATGCGACATGACAGCCGTGTAGCGAGCCCGATGCGCCATATTCACGGCCGCCAGCGTCTCCGTCAACGTACCGATCTGGTTCACCTTGACCAGCAGCGAATTGGCCAGCCCCTTGCCGATGCCCATTTCGAGTCGTTTCGGATTGGTCACGAACAGATCGTCGCCCACCAGCTGGCATTTGCCGCCGATCTTGTCGGTCAGGATCTTCCAGCCCTCGAAATCATCTTCGGCCATGCCGTCCTCGATCGACTTGATCGGGTAACGAGCGACCAGATCGGCCAGGTAGTCGGCCATTTCGGCGGAGGTCAGGCTCTTGCCCTCACCCACCATCTCATATTTCCCGCCCTTGAAAAACTCCGTGGAGGCGCAGTCCAGCGCCAGCATCACGTCGTCGCCGGGCTTGTATCCGGCCTTCTCGATCGACGCGAGGATGAAGTCCAGCGCGTCAGTGGTGGAAGAAAGATTGGGCGCGAAGCCGCCCTCATCCCCTACGGCGGTGGCGAGCCCCTTGTCGTGCAACCCCTTCTTCAAGGTGTGGAAAATTTCCGCGCCCACGCGCACCGCATCAGCGAGGCTTTCGGCGCCCACCGGCATGATCATGAATTCCTGGAAGTCGATCGGATTGTCCGCATGCTCCCCGCCATTGATGATGTTCATCATCGGCACCGGCAGCACATGCGCCGAAACGCCGCCAACGTAGCGATAGAGCGGAAGGCCGCGAGCATCCGCGGCTGCTTTCGCCGCAGCCAGGCTGACGCCCAGAATCGCGTTCGCGCCTAGGCGGCTCTTGTTTTCCGTGCCGTCGAGCGAGATCATCGCCGCGTCCACTTCGGCCTGGTCTTCCGCATCGATCCCGACCAGCTGCTCGGCGATTTCGTCGTTCACCGCCGCCACGGCTGCGAGCACGCCCTTGCCCAGATATTTGCTCTGGTCGCCATCGCGCTTCTCGACCGCCTCATAGGCCCCGGTCGACGCACCCGAAGGCACTGCGGCCCGTCCAAAGCTGCCATCCTCCAGCATCACGTCGACCTCAACGGTCGGATTTCCGCGGCTGTCGAGAATCTGCCGGGCGTGGATATCGAGAATGGCGGTCATCGGTCGCTCCCTGGAATAGTGCAATGCGCCTGCGTCGCGGACCGCTTAGCCAGCACCTCCCGGATTGGCAATGCGGGGGCTTGCATGGACTCGAAAAATGCCGATGCTCAAAATAGTAACGGCAACGGAACTGTGGCCCGCCGATAAGCATTAGGACGAAAATCCATTCGCCCCTATTGCGGCCCCACTAATCTCAGGAGACCTAGGACGATGGCCGACACACCTGAAACCCCTCCCGCCAAGCGCGCGAAGAAGCCCAGCACGGCAAAGGCTCCCAAGACGAAGGCGGTCAAGGCCGCGCCGGCTAAGCCGGTCAAGGCCGCCGCCACCCGTCCGGCTGCTGCGGCGCGGCCCGGCAATGGCGCGGCATCGCACGGCTGGTCCGCCCAGATCGCACCCATCAAGGCCAAGGCCGAAAAGGCGGCGAAATCCGCTGCCGACAAGATCAGCGCCGTTGATTGGAAGGCGCAGATCGACCCGCTCAAGGATCAAGCGACGAAAACCGCAAAATCCGCAGCCGGCGTCGCCAAGGACAAGACCGGGTCGGCGATGCAGAGCCTGGCGAAGCTCATCACCGACACGGCCGGCACGGTCGATGCCAAGCTGGGGCCGCAATATGGCGACTATGCCCGTCAGGCGGCGGAAGCTGTCGCGGGCGCGGCGAAGACCCTCGACAACAAGGACGTCGATCAACTGATGACGGAAGCCCGCGATTTCGTGCGCAAGAGCCCCGCCGTGGCGATCGGCGCAGCAGCCGTCGTGGGCTTCGTGCTCATGCGCCTTGCCAAAGGATCGGATGGCGACGCCTGATCCCCATGCAGCCGGACCAAGTAGCGGCCCCATCCGGGGCGAAGAGCCCTTTGGCTGACGAGCCTGCTCTGGTAGCCGCGCCCGAAGCCGACGAGCAGGCCGATAGCATTCGGGACGCTTTTGCGCGCCTCTATACCGATGGGCGCGCCTATGCCGATGCGGAGATCGAACGTCAGAAACTGCGCGCCGGCGTTGCGGGAGCAGGAGTCCGGGACGCGGCAATCTTCGGCGCGGCGGGCGTCATGCTCGTCTTCGCCGGCCTGGTGGCGTTTCTGGTGGGACTCGTCCTGACGCTTGCTACCCGTCTGGGAGCCGGATGGGCGACGGGCGTCGTGTTCGGATCGTCGCTGCTGGTCGCCCTGGTCCTGCTGCTGCTGGCGAAGGCCAGGATCGCCCGGATGAAGAAGGCCATTCGTCGATGAGCCCGGAAGAACAATATCGTCAGGCGAGCGCGCAAGCGGAACGGCGGAAGGCGGAGCTGCTGTCCAGCGCCGCTGCGGTGAAAGCGCGAATCGCTCCTGGCCGGTTGAAACAGGACGTCAGGCAGAAGGCGGCCGAAAGCCTGGCGGAAGGCGGCGCCTATATTGCGGCGAAAGCCACCCAGCGCCCCGTTGCCGTCGGCGCAGCCGCCGGCGCGCTGTTGCTCTATGTTTTCCGTCGCCCCCTTTCGGCACTTTTCGGACGCATATACGTTCGACTCACCGATCGCCCTCCCCTGAAACATCGGACTGAAACATCGGAGACTGATGATGGCTGACATCCGCGCCCAGATCACCCGCGTCCGCGACGCCGCCAATGACATCGCCGAAACGGCGTCCGGCAAATTCCGGGACACAACCGACAGAGCGCGCGATGGCGCTAATGACTTGATCCAAACGGGGCGCGAGCGGGCTGGCGACGTTCGGGACAAGACGCAGCGCGCCGCCGCTCGCGCGAACGAAATTGTTCAGGAGCACCCGGTCGCCGCCGTAGCGGGAGCGGTCGCAGCCGGCGCCATCATCGCATGGATGTTCCCGAAAACGCGGACCGCTTTGAAGGCCCTTCCGGCATTGGCTTCAACGGCAGGCGCCAGCGTCGTCGAAGCGGCTCTGGCGGCCCGTGCAGTCGCCGGACGCAGCGCGGAGAGCGTAAAGACCAGCGCTGGCGACGCGCTTCACCATGCGCGAGACGGCGCCAGCAACGCGGCGGCATCCGCGCGGGACGCCTCTATAGAGGTTGGCGGCGTTGCTTCCCGCATCACCGACGATCTGGTCTCCCTGGCGGCCCGCAAGATCGATGCGGTGAGCGAGGCGTTGAAGGCCCGGTTGCCGAAACGCTAATCGCCTCGACATTAAAAGCATCTGTCACTCCCTTGGAGGCGGGCGGAGCCACTGCTAAGGTGCTCGCTCCTCCATGGGAGAACAGAAGATATTATGAGCAAACTTCACCTCGTGATGGGGGGGCGCGTCACGGATCCCCAAACGCTCGATTTTGACGACCTGAATTCAATCGATATCGTCGGCGTCTTTCCCGACTATGCCTCGGCCGAAAATGCCTGGCGGGGAGCGGCCCAACGCACGGTCGACGATGCGGAAATGCGCTATGTCATCGTCCATCTGCATCGGCTGCTGGAACCCCAATTGCCCAACGCCTAATAGCATTCACCCCAGCGAGCGCGGCGGCTTGCGGAAGCGCCAACGCAGCAGCGGCCGCGTAAGCAGGAGTCCCACCAGGAACCCACCGATATGGGCCGCAATGGCGATCTGACCCAGATCGCTAAAGCCCTTGGCCGTGGCCACGCCTATCATCAGCTGAAGGGCTATCCAGCCGACCGCCAGCCACAAAACCCGCAGGAAGTTGGCGGAAAAAGGACCGATCCGGCGGACGGTCTGCTGCCCGTAAAGCAGCGCATAAGTCGCGATGATCGCCGATATGGCGCCACTGGCGCCCACCATCGGATTGGGCGATGCGGGTTCCAATATCCATTGCGCCAACGCGGCGCCATAGGCCCCGCAGATATATAGGATCAGCAAGGCGCCCTTTTGCAGCACCTGTTCCACCTGCCGCCCGCAGAAGACCAGCATCAGCAGATTGAAGCCGATGTGCAGCCAGCCTGCATGGATAAGCGTGCAGCTGAGCGGCGTAAGCCATGCGGGAACCGCCCACATTCCGGCGAGCAACCCGGAATCCTCCATCCTTGCAGGGATGAATCCGCCCCGAATCGCGGCGTAGTCAAGCTGACCGGTTACGGACAGCAGCAGGAACGCGACGAACACTATCGTCGCGATCGAACTCGTCATGCGGCCAGTGGGCAGCTTCACAGGATCAGATGAAGTCGATTTTATCGATAACGTAGAATTTGTCGCCCGAGGGAACCGACACTTCAACGTCCTCCCCCACCTGACGACTGATCAGCGCGCGGCCAAGCGGGCTGTTATAGCTGATCATACCCAGCTTCGCGTCGGCTTCCGCCTGTCCGACAATCTGGTATCTGACGGGCTTGTCATCCTCATCGAGCAGGGTCACCGTCGCGCCGAAGACCACCTTGTCGCCCGAAAGGGTCGAGGGATCGATTATCTGCGCGCGCGACAGCTTGTCTTCCAGATCGGCGATGGTCGCTTCGACCTGGCCCTGCCGCTCCTTCGCCGCGTGATATTCGGCATTTTCCGACAGATCGCCATGCGCACGCGCTTCTTCGATGGCGTCCACGATCAATGGCCGTTCGGCCTTCAATTCGCGCAATTGCGCCGTCATCTTGTCGTAGCCCACCTGCAGCATCGGCATCTTTTCGACCGTCGCCATTATCGCAGATCCTTTGTCAAAACTTCCCTTTGGCGACCCCGCTATTGAGGTCGCCCGCAGCATGGTTCCTGGTGCAGGGGGTCAGGCTTGCGGCCTAGGATAATAAGACTGCAACGATCGCACTTCAAGTGCATGACCGCGCAGCGCCTCGATCGCGTCAGCGGCGGCGACGCTGGCCGCCGCAGTGGTGAAGCTCGCCAGCTTCGCCCGCAGCGCACTCGTGCGAATGGCCTTGCTATCCTTGAGCGACTGCCAACCCTCGGTCGTGTTGAAGATGAGATCGACTCCGCCGTCGGTGATGCGATCGACGATGTGCGGCCGGCCTTGGGCGACCTTGTTCACCGTTTCGATGGCGATGCCATTTTCTTCCAGATAACGCGCCGTGCCGCCCGTGGCGACGATCGAGAATCCCATCGCGACCAGCTTGCGAGCGGCCGGCAGGATCACCGGCTTGTCGCTGTCCTTGACGGAGATAAACACCGTCCCGGACGTCGGCAGCACGGTCCCCGCCCCGAGTTGCGCCTTCGCAAAGGCGGTCGCGAAATCGCTGTCGATCCCCATCACCTCGCCCGTGCTCTTCATTTCGGGCGAAAGCACCGGATCGACGCCGGGGAAACGCGCGAAGGGGAAGACGGCTTCCTTGACCGCGACATGGTTGATGGC
Organism: Sphingobium sp.; assembly: GCA_036383495.1. GTDB lineage: Bacteria > Pseudomonadota > Alphaproteobacteria > Sphingomonadales > Sphingomonadaceae > Sphingobium. The sequence goes on from DASVOF010000150.1 coordinate 30,337, forward strand.
GTTGCGATCGATCTTCGGCAGGTCCTTGAGCTTCTCGCCCGCCATCACGCGGCTGGCGATCTTCGCGATGGGCGTGCCGATCGCCTTGGCGACGAAGGGCACGGTGCGGCTGGCGCGCGGATTCACCTCGATCAGATAGACGATGCCATCCTTGACCGCGAACTGGATGTTCATGAGGCCGCGCACCGACAGCGCATGGGCCAGAACTTCGGTCTGACGCTCAATTTCCGCGATAATCTCGTCCGACAGGCTATAGGGCGGCAGCGAGCAGGCGCTGTCGCCCGAATGGACGCCGGCTTCCTCGATATGCTGAAGGACGCCCGCGACCACGACATCGTCGCCGTCGCATAGCGCGTCCACGTCCACCTCGGTCGCGTCGCGCAGATATTGGTCGATCAGCACCGGCGAGTCGCCCGATACCTGGACGGCGGTGGCGATATACTCCTCCAGCTGCGCCTGGCCGTCGACGATCTCCATGGCGCGGCCGCCAAGAACGTAGGACGGACGCATCAGCACGGGGTAGCCGATGCGGTTGGCGACCGCGATCGCCTCCTCGCGGCTGCGGGCGATGCCGTTGGCGGGCTGCTTGAGCTTGAGCTTGTCGATCAGTGCGGCGAAACGCTCGCGGTCTTCGGCCAGGTCGATGGCGTCAGGCGAGGTGCCCAGGATCGGGACGCCCGCATCCTCCAGCGCCTGCGCGAGCTTGAGCGGCGTCTGGCCGCCAAACTGGACGATGACGCCCGCCAGCGTGCCGTTCGACATTTCGACGCTCAGGATTTCCAGCACGTCCTCGGCGGTCAGCGGCTCGAAATAGAGGCGGTCCGACGTGTCATAATCGGTCGACACCGTTTCCGGGTTGCAGTTGACCATGATCGTCTCATAGCCGACCTCGCTCAGCGCGAAGCAGGCGTGGACGCAGCAATAATCGAACTCGATGCCCTGCCCGATGCGGTTGGGACCGCCGCCCAGGATCACGACCTTCCTGCGGTCGCTGGGCTGCGCCTCATTCTCCGGCTCGCCAAAGATCGGGGCCTCGTAGGTCGAATACATGTAAGGCGTCTTCGCCTCGAACTCGGCGGCGCAGGTGTCGATGCGCTTGAAGACGGGGCGCACGCCCAGCCTGTGGCGAAGGGCGCGCACCTCATCCTCGGTGACGCCGCCGGTCATCGCCTTGACCGCTTCGTGGATCAGGCCCGACCCGCGCGCGATGCCGCGCTCCATCCCGCGCAGATTGGCGGATTTCAGCGCCAGATAGGCCAAGCGCTTGTCGGCAAAGCCCATGGCTTTCAGATGCCGCATCCCGTCCGCATCCTGCGGCAGGCCATTTTCCAGAATTTCCGCTTCCGCGTCGACGATTTCCTTGATCCGTTCCAGGAACCAGGGATCGAACTTGGCGATGGCGTGGATTTCCGCGACGCTCAGGCCTTCGCGCAAAGCCTGCGCGGCGACCAGCAGGCGATCAGGCGTCGGCTGCGCCAGCGCGGCGATAATGTCGTCCTTGGGCGCGCCGACGAGATGCTCGACCTCATTGAAGCCGCAGAGCCCGGTTTCCAGGCCGCGCAGCGCCTTCTGCATGGATTCATGGATGTTGCGGCCGATCGCCATCACCTCGCCCACCGACTTCATCGCGGTGCCGAGCAGCGGCTCGGAGCCCTTGAACTTCTCAAAGGCGAAGCGCGGGATCTTGGTCACGACATAGTCGATGGTCGGCTCGAAGCTCGCGGGCGTCGCGCCGGTAATGTCATTCTCAATCTCGTCCAGCGTGTAGCCGACGGCCAGCTTCGCCGCGACCTTCGCGATGGGGAAGCCGGTCGCCTTCGACGCCAACGCCGAGGAGCGGGAGACGCGTGGGTTCATCTCGATGACGATCAGGCGGCCATCCTTCGGATTGACTGCGAACTGCACGTTCGAACCGCCTGTTTCCACGCCGATTTCACGCAGCACCGCGATGCTCGCGTTGCGCATGATCTGATATTCCTTGTCCGTCAGCGTCAGCGCGGGCGCAACAGTGATGGAGTCGCCGGTATGGACGCCCATCGGATCGACATTCTCGATCGAGCAGATGATGATGGCGTTGTCGTTCCGGTCCCGCACGACCTCCATCTCATATTCTTTCCAGCCGAGCAGCGATTCCTCGATCAGGACTTCGGTGGTCGGCGACGCGTCCAGCCCTTCGGCGACGATCCGCTTGAACTCTTCCTTGTTGTAGGCGACGCCGCCGCCGGTGCCGCCGAGCGTGAAGCTGGGGCGGATGATCGAGGGAAGGCCGGTGAACTCAAGGCCCTCAAGCGCCTCTTCCATCGTATGGGCAATGCGCGAGCGGGCGGATTCCAGACCGATCTTGTCCATCGCGTCGCGGAACTTGAGGCGGTCCTCCGCCTTGTCGATGGCTTCCGCGTCCGCGCCGATCATCTTGACGCCGAACTTTTCCAGCGTGCCATCATTGAACAGCGCCAGCGCCGTGTTAAGCGCTGTCTGGCCGCCCATGGTCGGCAGAACTGCATCGGGGCGTTCCTTTTCGATGATCTTCGCCACGATTTCGGGTGTGATCGGCTCGACATAGGTCGCGTCGGCGAATTCCGGGTCGGTCATGATGGTGGCCGGGTTGGAATTCACCAGGATGATGCGATAGCCCTCTTCCTTGAGCGCCTTCACCGCCTGCGTGCCGGAATAGTCGAACTCGCAAGCCTGGCCGATGATGATCGGGCCAGCGCCGATGATGAGGATCGAGGAGATGTCGGTGCGTTTGGGCATATTGGCCTTCTATTATTTAAGAGACTTAGAGGGGGCAGGCCCAAACATTATTGGGGGCTTGGGATTAGCGACTAACAATCCGAATTTGGTCATTTTGAAATCTGCCGTCTCAAGCTTACATGTCTCACGCACCAGTCTGTTAAACTCTGAACGAGACTGAATAATAGCAGACCTCAAAAACAATGGTCCATCACTTCCCAAATTTTTGTCGCAAGCCCTAGGCTCAAAATTGGGTAAACGTGATATGTCGTCAGCGTTAACGTAGAAACCGCACCTCGTAATCGACCAATATCGAGCTTTAAACGCTTTCCTATAAAATTCGGAAACGGCCTTTTCTGATCCAGTTAGAGAGGAAGAAAAAGAAACTCCCACAGAGTACTTATTTTCACCACCCTCTTTATAGATTGAATCAGCTCGCTTTTCACATTCAGAAGCTGATTGCGCTAAACAAGCAACGCTCAGAATGAGATTAATGCTCAAGCCCGAAACGACCGCAACGAAGCGCGCCTTATGAAATCCAAGCATCAATGAACCGCCCCCGTCCGGGCCTCACAACCCCAGCCGTCATATTCGACGCCGCAGAGGATTTCGATCTGGAGGCACTTCTTCGTTAGCGCGCGGATGGACGCTTCGTCGACCGCCTGCTCGGTTTCGAGGAACAGGTAGAGATCGCCCTCCTCATCCTCTTCACGGTCGAGTTCGACGAAGCCGAACTGGCTGGCGATGGTCAGCACACGTTCGAAATCCTTCTCGCTGCCGCGGAAGCTGACATCGACCGGGCGCGGAATGCGCGGCTTGTCGCCATTCTCGGCCAGATTGGCGAGAACGGCCTTGTCCGCCTCCCACTCCGCTTCGAGCCGGGCGGGATCAACCGGAGGCAGGTTGAGGCTCACTTAAGCCCCTCGACGAAGCGCTGGAACAGGTAGAAGCTGTCCTGAGGGCCGGGCGAGGCTTCGGGGTGATACTGGACCGAAAAGGCCTTTTTATCCGTCAGTTCAATGCCGCAATTGCTACCGTCGAAGAGCGACACATGGGTCGACTTCACATTGGCGGGCAGCGTGTCGGTGTCGATCGCGAAGCCGTGGTTCATCGAGGTGATCTCGACCAGACCGTCGGACAGGCGCTTGACCGGGTGGTTGGCCCCCCGATGGCCCTGATGCATCTTCACCGTCTTCGCGCCAGCCGCGATCGCCAGCATCTGGTGGCCAAGGCAGATGCCGAAGACTGGCAGGTCCGCGTCCAGCACCTTACGGATCACGGGCACCGCATATTCGCCGGTCGCGGCCGGATCGCCGGGGCCGTTGGAGAGGAACACGCCGTCAGGCTTCTGCTCCATCACCTGCTCATAGCTGGCGGTCGCGGGCAGCACGGTGACGCGCGCACCGGCCTTTACGAGGTTGCGGAAGATATTGTTCTTCGCGCCATAATCGATCGCGACGACATGGGGACGCTCATCGCCCGCTTCGCCGAGGCTGTAACCATCACCCAGCTTCCACACGCCATCCTTCCAGAGGCGGCTTTCCTTGCCCGTAACGTCGATGGCGAGGTCCATGCCTTCCAGACCGGGCCAGCTTGCCGCCTTGTCCGCCAGCGCTGCAAGGTCGAAAGCGCCTTCGGGATTGTGCGCAATGACGACATTGGGCGCGCCCTTGAGGCGGATCATCCGCGTCAGCGCGCGGGTGTCCACACCCGCAAGGCCAATGCGCCCCTTTTCCTTCATCCACTGGTCGAAGGGTTCGACATTGCGGAAATTGCTCGGCTCGGTCACGTCCTGCCGCACGACGCAGCCCAGCGCATGGGGCAGATCCGCCTCCACATCGTCCAGGTTCGTGCCGACATTGCCGATGTGCGGAAAGGTGAAGGTTACGATCTGCCCGGCATAGCTGGGATCGGTCATCACTTCCTGATAGCCGGTCATCGCGGTGTTGAAGCAGAGTTCGCCGACCGCGTCGCCGACCGCGCCAAAACCGCGGCCGAACACGGCGGAGCCATCGGCGAAGACCAATACCCCTGTCGCTCCTTTGGGCACGGTGAGGGTCTTGGCGTCAGCCATGGTCGTTGCGTCCTTTATGCTTTTGCTAAGAACCCGTCGGCAACGGGTTAAACGGCCGGTCACCTATGCCCGCAGGCCGCCGCGGTCAACTCCTGTTAAAAATCTCTTTTGCCGTTATATCTGGACCTTTCCGGAAGAGACAGGATTCATTCGCCGATGATTCGCGATACCATCAAGAGCGCCCAGATCGAGGCCATGAAGGCCGGGGAAAAGGATCGGCTTGCGGCCGTGCGCCTGATCCTGGCGAAGCTGAAGGACCGCGACATCGAACTGCGCACCGCCTCCACCGTGCCCGATGACGATACGGTGGTGGTCGAGGTGCTGCAAAAGATGGTGAAGCAGCGGCGCGAATCGATCGAGATGTTCAAGAACGGCGGGCGGGATGAGCTGGCCGCGAAGGAACAGGCCGAGCTGGAGGTGATCGAGGGATTCCTGCCGCAGCAGCTGAGCGAGGATGAGACCAGGGCCGCGATCGAAGGGATCAAGGCGGAAGTCGGCGCGAGCAGCGTCAAGGATATGGGCAAGGTGATGGCGGTGCTGAAGGAGCGCCACGGGTCGGTCATCGACATGAGCAAGGCCAGCGGGCTGGTGAAGGCTGCTTTGGGCTGAGATGATAAGCCCCTCCCTTCCAAGGGAGGGGTTGGGGTGGGTGATGGCGCTACGCATCAATGCCAGATTGGGCCGTTATGCACGCGACATGCGCCGCGAGCCCACCTTCTACGAGCGGCTGCTTTGGGGCGCGCTGAAAGCTTCACAGCTCGGCGGCTTCAAGTTCAGGCGACAGGCGGTAATCGAACCCTATATCTGTGATTTCCTGTGCCCTTCGGTTGGTTTGATCGTCGAAGTGGATGACGATCTACACGACGCTGCTCGCGATCGGGACCGCGATTTTGATCTGGCGCATCAGGGATATTTTGTTCTGCGTTTTTCCAATTTCGATATTCGGGATAACCTTGAGGGTGTGCAGAGCGTTATTCTTGAGCGGGCGAGCGAATTGCCGGAGAGGCAGAAGATTACCCACCCCAACCCCTCCCTTGGAAGGGAGGGGCTTTTAAAAGCATGAGCCTCTCCCCCGCCTTTCTCGACGAGTTGCGCATGCGCACTTCGCTGTCGACGCTGATCGGGCGGACGGTGAAGGTGCAGAAGGCGGGCCGCGAATATAAGGCCTGCTGCCCTTTCCATAATGAGAAGACGCCCAGCTTCACCATCAATGACGAGAAGGGCTTCTACCATTGCTTCGGTTGCGGGGCGCATGGCGACGCGATCAAGTGGATGACCGACCATCGCGGCCTGCCCTTCATGGAGGCGGTGAAGGAACTGGCGCAGGCGGCGGGAATGGATGTGCCAGCGCCCGATCCCCGCATGGCGAAGCGGGCGGAGCAGGCCAAGGGTCTGCATGACGTCACGACGGCGGCGCAAAGTTTCTTCGAGGATCAGTTGGGCGGGATCGACGGCGCGGAGGCGCGCGCTTACCTGCAACGGCGAGGGATTAGCGACGCCACCCGGCGCGCCTTCGGCTTCGGCTATTCCCCCGACTCCCGGGGCAAGCTGAAGACCGCGCTGCGCGACTTCGGGGAGCCGATGCTGGTCGAGGCCGGGCTGCTGATCGACCCCGACGGCGAGCGTGAGAGCTATGACCGATTTCGGGGCAGGCTCATGCTGCCGATACGGGACATTCGGGGACGAGCGATCGCCTTTGGCGGACGCATATTGGGTCAGGGGGAGCCCAAATATCTGAACTCGCCCGACACCCCTCTCTTCGACAAGGGGCGGACGCTCTACAATATCGACCGCGCCTCCCCCGCCAGCCGGCAGAGCGGTCGGGTGATCGTGGTCGAAGGCTATATGGACGTCATTGCCCTGGCGCAGGCGGGGTTCGGCGAGGCCGTGGCTCCGCTGGGCACGGCGCTGACCGAGCATCAGATCGAGCGGCTTTGGAAGATGGCCGATGTGCCGATCCTTTGCTTCGATGGGGACGCGGCGGGGCAGAAGGCGGCGATCCGCGCGGCCGGGCGGGCGTTGCCGCTGCTGCGGCCGGGCATGAGCCTGGCCTTCGCGACGCTTCCGGGAGGGCAGGACCCGGACGACCTCATCCGCGCCGAGGGACCGGCCGCGATGGAACAGGTGCTGGGCGCGGCGGAACCGCTGGTCGAGCGGTTGTGGAAGCATGAACAGGGCGCGGCGCCGCTCGACACGCCCGAGCAGCGCGCCGCCTTCAAGCAGCGGCTTTCCGCGATCACGGACGCCATCTCGCATTCCGATGTGCGCGCCCATTATGTTCAGATATTCCGGCAGCGTTACGACGCGCTGTTCTTCGCCCGGTCCACGCCCTCGGCGCGATCAGACTTCCAACGCGGCGGCGGCACGCGCGCCGGGTGGCAGCGCGATCGGCGCGGCAACTGGAAGCCGCCCCTTCCCCCGGCCGGCGCGGAGGTTCGGGCGATCGGCGTCAGCGGCATGGAACAGCGGCTTTTGCGCGCGGTGCTGGCCAGCCTGCTGCGTCATCCCGATCAGATCGCGACGCATCGGGAGATGCTGTCGGCGCTTCGCATCGGCGATTCGACGCTCGGCCAATTGCTGCGCGCGATGATCGCGGCGTCCTTTGCCAAAGAAACAGTTGAAACCGAGGGCCTCCTTACCATATTGGGCCAAGGTGAAGTGTATAATATGGCGAAGGGGATGCTCCGGGCCGACACGTTCACATTCACCCCCCACAGGATGACGGCCGACTCGGGTCGCGCGCAGCGCGATCTGGAGGAAGCAATCCGGGTGATGGCGCAAGGACCGGAGTTGGAGGCGGCGCTTACAGAAGCCACCAGACGGTTTGAAAGTGATTTCAGCGAAGATAATTTCGCTGAGCAGCAGCGCATACGCGCGCTGAAAATGGATCACGATCAACGGCTGGCGGAACTGGCGCAGTCCGAAGACAATATTTGATGGATCGCCCTTTTCGGGGCGATGGGATTAAGGCGAATAAATGGCGAGCAAGGCGACAGGCAAGGGTGCGGGCGAAGATGTGGATACCGGCGATGCGCCGCTCCTTGATCTGAACGAGGCGTCGGTCAAGAAGCTGATCGCCCGCGCGAAGAAGCGCGGATACATCACCTATGACGAGCTGAACGATGCGCTGCCGCAGGACCAGATGTCCTCCGAGCAGATCGAGGACATCATGGCCGCGCTCAACGAGATGGGCGTGAACATCGTCGAGAATGAGGAAGCGAGCGAAGACGGCGAGGAGCAGCGCGACGACAGCGATGATGACAACGCCGACGAAAGCAGCGATGACGATGGTTCGCCGCGTCCCGTAGCCGAAAAGAAGAAAGAGACGGTCGATCGCACCGACGACCCGGTGCGCATGTATCTGCGCGAAATGGGCGCCGTCGAGCTGCTCAGCCGTGAAGGCGAAATCGCCATCGCCAAGCGTATCGAGGCTGGCCGGGACACGATGATCCTGGGGCTGTGCGAAAGCCCGACGACCTTCAACGCCATCATCGAATGGTCGACCGCCCTCAATAATGGCGAGATGCAGCTGCGCGAGATCCTCGATCTTGACGCGATGCTGTCCAAGGACCCGGCTCCGGAAAATCTGGTTGAAGGCGCTGAGGACGACGATGGCGAAATCAGCGAGAAGACCGCCGGCCCGAGCTTCAAGGAAGAAGAGGAGCCCGAGGAGGAGCCGGCCGATTCCGATGAGGATGAAGACGGCCTGACCGAGCGCCGCGCCCGCCGGATGGAAGAGGAAGAAGAGGAGGACAACACCCTCTCCCTCGCCCAGATGGAAGAGACGCTCAAGCCGATGGCGCTGGAGAAGTTCGCGACCATCACGGAGATTTTCCGCGCCTTCTCCAATGCGCAGGAAGCGCGCATGACCGCGATGGGAACGGGCGAGAGCCTGAACCAGAAGGATGAGGACAATTATCAGGAACTGCGCGAGCGCCTGACCGCCGAGGTCGAAAGCGTCCAGTTCCACCAGCAGAAGATCGAATATCTGGTCGATCAGCTTTACGCCTATAACCGGCGCCTGACCGCGCTGGGCGGGCAGATGCTGCGCCTGGCCGAACGGCACAAGGTGAACCGCAAGGATTTCCTCGACCGCTATGTGAACCATGAGCTGGATGACGGCTGGATGGATCGCGTATCCGGGCTCGACAAGAAATGGGCTGCCTTCGCGGCGGCCGAAGCGCGCGCTGTGGAGCGCATCCGCACCGAAGTCAGCGAAATCGCGCAGGCGACGGGCATGTCGCTGGGCGAGTTCCGCCGCATCGTCAATATGGTGCAGAAGGGCGAGCGCGAGGCCCGGATCGCGAAGAAGGAAATGGTCGAGGCGAACCTGCGTCTCGTCATCTCCATTGCTAAAAAATATACGAACCGCGGCCTGCAATTCCTTGATCTTATTCAGGAAGGCAATATCGGCCTGATGAAGGCGGTCGATAAGTTCGAATATCGGCGCGGCTACAAGTTCAGCACCTATGCGACCTGGTGGATCCGTCAGGCGATCACCCGCTCGATCGCGGATCAGGCGCGGACCATCCGTATTCCGGTCCACATGATCGAGACGATCAACAAGCTGGTCCGCACCAGCCGCCAGTTCCTGCACGAGCAGGGCCGCGAACCGACTCCGGAGGAAATGGCCGAGCGCCTTTCCATGCCGTTGGAGAAGGTGCGCAAGGTGATGAAGATCGCCAAGGAGCCGATCTCCCTCGAAACGCCGATCGGCGACGAGGAGGATTCGCACCTGGGCGATTTCATCGAGGACAAGAATGCGATCATCCCGGTGGACGCCGCGATCCAGGCGAACCTCAAGGAAACCGTGACGCGGGTTTTAGCGAGCCTGACGCCGCGCGAGGAGCGCGTGCTGCGCATGCGCTTCGGCATCGGCATGAACACGGATCACACGCTGGAGGAAGTGGGCCAGCAGTTCAGCGTGACCCGCGAGCGTATCCGCCAGATCGAGGCGAAGGCGCTGCGCAAGCTCAAGCACCCCAGCCGCAGCCGCAAGATGCGCAGCTTCCTCGACCAATAGAGGCCGGGGCAGGACAGAATGATAGCGAGGGCGGCTTTTTGAGCCGCCCTTTTTTCTTGGCGTAAACCGCTCTTTTACCTCACTTCCCTAAGTTCACCCGAACGGACGCAAGGGCGCTTGCGCCGCGCAGGGATGGAACATGAACGAAGCAGCAGCAGTAGTACGCCTTCCACTGGGCGACATTTCTCAGGTTCTGGATGCGCTGGTCGCGGCGGACGGGACGGAGGGCCATCCCTACGCCCGTAGCGCGCGTGCGGGAGTCGGGCGCGAGGCGACGCTGGCCCTGTCGGACCTGGCCGACGCAGCCCATTATCTTTGCCTGCTCCATGGACGGCACCCCGGCGTCATCGATCATGCGGCGACTCGATCGGCCGACAATGCGGCGCGAAACTGGTTGGTCCGGGCGGCTGATGCGTTCGCGCGGGAACGAACCTATCTGACTCAGGTGACGGTCGCAGTCGGCCCCGCCCCCAGCACCGCCGGCCAGAGCAATTGCGAGACCGTCGTCAGCCAACAGCGCCATGCGCTCGACATGCTGGCGCAGTCGGACCGGCGCGGCTGCGCCATGGGCGCGGCGATCGCACTGGTACTCGATTGGCGCGCGGTTCGCCACGCGCTGGACATGGCGGCGATCCGCGTCGGGCTGGAGCCCTATCCATGCGACCTGCCGGATCGCGCGACGACCCTGGCGGTTGCAGGCGCGATCGGCGGAGATGACGCCACCGACCGCGCGATGCAGTTCGGCGCGCGCCAGCTTCTGAGCCAGCATCGCGGGCTGTGGGATCTGCTTCAGGCCCGGGCGGACGTGCGCGCGCGCCAACACTGATCCCGTTGCGCCATAGCCGGCGCCCACGCGACTTGCGCCCCCGCGCCTCTTTGCCTAGGCCGAAAGGCATGACGGCAAGCGGACGGACGGATATGCGCTTTGAAGGCACGCAGGATTATGTGGCGACCGACGATCTGAAGGTCGCGGTGAACGCGGCGGTGCTGCTGCGCCGCCCGCTGCTGGTGAAGGGCGAGCCGGGCACGGGCAAGACGGTGCTGGCGCAGGAAATAGCCAAGGCGCTGAACGCTCCCCTGATCGAATGGAACGTCAAGTCGACGACCAAGGCGCATCAGGGCCTCTACGAATATGACGCCGTCGCCCGCCTGCGCGACGGGCAGTTGGGCGATCCGCGCGTCCACGAGATCGGAAATTATATCCGCAAGGGGAAGCTGTGGGAGGCTTTCACATCCCCTGCCCTGCCCGTGCTGCTGATCGACGAAATCGACAAGGCCGATATCGAGTTTCCCAACGACCTGTTGCAGGAACTCGATCGCATGGCGTTCCATGTCTATGAGACCGGCGAGACCGTCGCGGCCAAGGAGCGACCGGTCGTGGTCATCACGTCGAACAACGAGAAGGAACTGCCCGACGCTTTCCTGCGCCGCTGTTTCTTCCACTATATCAAATTCCCAGACCGGGAGACGATGCAGGCGATCGTCGACGTGCACTTTCCCGGCATCCAGAAGATCCTCGTGGCCCGTGCGATGGAGATTTTCTACGAAATTCGCGAGGTGCCGGGGCTCAAGAAAAAGCCCTCGACCAGCGAGTTGCTCGATTGGCTGAAGCTGATCCTGAACGAGGACATGCCGCTCGACGTGCTTCAGGATCGCGACCCGACCAAGGCGATCCCGCCGCTGCATGGCGCGCTGCTGAAGAATGAGCAGGACATCATGATGTTCGAACGGCTGGCCTTCATGGCGCGGCGGCAGGGGCGGTAAGGCTTCCATGAGCAGGGCGCAAAATCCGCCGGTTGCATAAAAGCGCGCTTGCACCCGGCCCGCATTTCGGCTCAACTTTTCGTTCAGACATTCCAAACCGCGACAAGACGGTGTGAAGTGGGAGGATGCCAATGCCCAAGCGCGCTTTGTCCATTTTGTCGGCTGTGATGGCCGTCATGGCGCCCGCTGTCGCGCAAGCCGCGCCGGAGAAGGAAGCCTGGACGGCGACCGAGACAGCTCTGCGCGTCGACGCCGCGGGGATCAGCCTGCCGCAAACCGTCGCCCGCCTTTCCCTCTCCAAGAGCGGAGAGGTTTCGAACGGCGGCAAGGGAATCGACAATTACGCGCAATATCTGTCCGGGGACGGCGCGATCCAGGCGACGCTTTACGTCTATCTGCCCAGCTATGCCGACGCGTCGCTAGCGGCCCACATGACGGATCGGGCGATCATGGACCGGTTCGGCTCCAGGACGCGCCGCACCGCCTACGCCGCCGTTCCGGTGGCGGGCGAAGCGAGCGGCGCGATCCGGGCGGTCTATGATGACGCAGCGGAGGGCGCGCTGACCACTGCCGCCGCTTTCGTCCACGCGGGCCGGTGGCTGGTGAAGCTGCGCGTCACGGGGCCAAGTGAACGGCGGAAGGAAGTTCTGGCCGGGTTGGACGGCATGCTGAACGGACTGCAATTCGACCGGGTAGCCGACATTCACCGGACCGCGCCGGCGACCTTCGCGCCCTGCCCAATCAAGGACGCGGCCGAAGCGCGCCTTACCACCCAGAGCGCGGCGACGCTGAGCGACATCGCCTTGCCGCGGGATGGCCGGGAACCCCTGTGCGTGCGCGGCCAGGTGCAGACCGCCAATGGCGAGTACGACATGTTGCAGCGGCCGGGGGCGCCCGATGGGGCGGTGATCGTGCCGGTGGATGATTCAGGCACCGTGCTGGCCTTTGATCCGGCGGCTACGCCGCAGGGATATCGGCTGTCCATCCACTCGGTGGGGCAGACCGACATTTACGGCGTTTACGACAAGGTGCCCAGCCCCCGCCAGATTGCGGAAATCCTCGACGGAAAAGACCCGCAGACGGCGCAGGCGCGAACCACCGCCGACTATGCCGCCAGTGGGGAAATCACGACGCGTGGCGATTTGCACGGTCGCTGAATTTCCGCGTGATGCGGGAGGTTTCCAGACGGGGATGAGCTTTGGAACTGCCGGGCCCGATGATTGATCGGACGGGGGCGACCCGATTTGCGCGGATACGGGCTCATCTGGAGGCGGTTCACGTCGCGGCGGGGCCGCGCGCCTGGACTTATGAATTCCTGCTGTTCGGGTTCAAGCAGGGATGGGCCTGCCTGTTCGGCGCGCTGATGCTGGCGTTGCTGTTGGAAACGCACCTCTTCTACCCCGCCGACGCGCCGCTGCACCGTTATGATTTCCTGACGCTGGCCGCGATCGGCATCCAGGTCGCGATGTTGGCCCTGCGGCTGGAAACGCCGCGCGAGGCGATCGTCATCTGCGCCTTCCATGTCATCGGCACCATCATGGAGTTGTTCAAGACCCAGGCGGGGTCGTGGATCTATCCGGAACAAAGCCTGCTCCATGTAGGCGCCGTGCCGCTTTTCTCCGGCTTCATGTATGCGGCCGTGGGCAGCTATATCGCGCGTATCTGGCGGATTTTCGGGTTTTCGTTCAGCCACTATCCGCCGGTCTGGGCGACGGTGCTGTTGGCGTCGGCCATCTACGTCAATTTCTTCGCGCATCACTGGCTGCCGGACGTGCGGCTATTCCTGTTCGCGGCGGCAGTGCTGCTGTTCGGGCGGACATGGATATGGTTCACGCCCTGGCGGACGGAACGGCGCATGCCGCTGCTGGTCGGCTTTTTCCTCGTCGCCCTGTTCATCTGGTTCGCGGAGAATATCGGAACCTTCGCCAACGCCTGGAACTATCCCGATCAGCGTCATGGCTGGCAGATGGTGGGGATCGCCAAGCTCGGCTCCTGGTATCTGCTGATGATCATCTCCTTCACGCTGGTCTCCGTGATCCACGGGATCAGGCGCAAGGGTTCAGATGAGATAGCCGACTTCATAAAGGCCCCAGCGCCGACCGCCGAAAGCCAGCGGCACGAACACGCTGCGTAGCGCGCGATAGCGCCCCTCACCCAGATCCTGCCGGTAGGTGAAGAGGAAGAAGTCCCCTTCCCCATCCAATGCTCGGCGGGTCTGGCTGTCCATGAAGATTTGCCGGTTGCGCGCATGTTCCATGTTCCAGCTGGGCTCGCCCTGCCGCTGGGCCTGGCTGCGCGCGGTAATGTGGGTAGGCAGATAGCCTTTCATGTCGATGAGGCAACAGCCAACGATCGCCGCGTCCTCCGCCGTCCGCTTGTCCAGCACTGGGCGGATAACGCGGTCGGCGAAGGCGGTGAAACCGTTGTCATACTGGACGGGATCGGAACCCGCTATCGGGCGGTAAGCCGTGTCGAACAGGGACGAACGGGCCAGTTCGCCAGCGGTCAGCGCTTGCTCGATAAGGCGGGAGACTTCCTCCGCCCCTTCTTCCGCGAAGGCGATGTAGCGGCTGTTGCGGGTGCGGTGGCCACCGTGCGCGGCGGTGTTGAGCATGTCGTTCGCCATGTCTTCGAGCTGTTCGAGCTGGCCCCGCGCCATTTCGACGCGGGCGGCGCTTTCGACGGCGGACTGGCTGAAGATGGCGAGGCCCTGACGCAGCGCGCCGACGTCGCCATCGGCTTCGTCCGTGCAGGTGACGATAGCGTTGGAGCGTTCGCCAAACTGTGACACCAGCGACGCGATCTCCGCCATGGTCGCGCTGAGCGTGTCGATATGGGCGCTGACGTCGCGGCCACGGACGATGTTCGCTTCAACCCCGCCGATCAGGAAGCGGGCGTCCCGATCCAGTTGGCCCAGCTTGTCGCCGACCGATGCCGCAGAGTCGCCCGCCTGGCTAGCCAGACGCCGGATCTCCTCCGCGACGACGGCGAAACCCTGCGTCGCTTCGCCGCCGCGCGCCGCCTCAATGGCGGCGTTCACGCCCAGGAGCCGAGTCTGGCGCGCGATAGAGCCCAATTGGTCGGATATGCCGCCTACCGCTTCGATGACGTCCAGGAACTGGCGCAGACGCCCTTCGAGACCGGTGACGTGCTCGACCAGTCCCGCCACCTGCCCCAACGACTGCGTGATCGCGTCATGTCCTTCGGCGATGATGCGGCCGGCGCGGCGGGCCGTAAAACTGAGCTCCTGCGCGGCGATAACGCTTTCATTCTGGCTCGCGGCCAGCGTTTCCATGTTGGATTGCAGCTGGTTCAGGCGAAGCGAGTCGCCCTGAATGCGGCGGGTGAGTTCGCCAAGGAAGCCCGCCGTTTCGCTGCACTGCAATGCTATGTCGCCTGACCGCTCGCCAAGATCGGTCAATAAATGCCCATTTTCCAATGCTTGCCGCCCCCAGCCAGACATGGATACTGCCCTATTAATGATGCAATGCAACACTTAACATTCCGCGAATGCGAGAAGTCCTGCATCTTGCATCCTCGGGCTCGCTGACGGACAAGGGCGGCGTCATGATGCTCAATTTCCTCGACGCGCTCCGCTCCGCCGGCATTCCGGCCAGCATCAAGGAGCATCTGCTGCTGCTGGAAGCGCTGGACCGCGACGTGATCGGGCAAACGCCGGAGGATTTCTATTATCTCGCCCGCGCCACCTATGTGAAGGACGAGGGGCTGCTGGACCGGTTCGACCAGGTGTTCGCGCGCGTGTTCAAGGGCGTGATCGGGGCGGAAGGCGTCGAGGCGGAGGTCCCGGAGGAATGGCTGCGGCTGGTCGCCGAGAAGTTCCTGAGCCCGGAGGAGATGGAGAAGATCAAGTCGCTGGGCAGCTGGGACGAGATCATGGAGACGCTGAAGAAGCGGCTGGAGCAGCAGCAGGGGCGCCATCAGGGCGGGAACAAGTGGATCGGCACCGGCGGCACCTCCCCCTTCGGCAATGGCGGCTATAATCCCGAAGGGGTGCGGATCGGTGGGCAGAGCAAGCACAAGCGCGCGATCAAGGTGTGGGAAAAGCGCGAGTTCGCCAATCTGGACAGCGCCAAGGAACTGGGCACGCGCAACATCAAGGTGGCGTTGCGGCGGCTGCGGCGGTTCGCGCGTGAAGGCGCGGCGGACGAGCTGGACCTGGACGCGACGATCCGGGGCACCGCGCGGCAGGGCTGGCTGGACATCCGGATGCGGCCCGAGCGGCACAATGCGGTGAAGCTGCTGCTGTTCCTGGACGTGGGCGGATCAATGGACCCGTTCATCACGCTGTGCGAGGAACTGTTTTCAGCGGCGACCAGCGAATTCAAGAATATGGAGTTTTTCTACTTCCACAACTGCCTGTATGAAGGCGTGTGGAAGGATAATCACCGGCGCTTTTCCGAGCGCATCCCGACCTGGGATATCCTGCACAAATATGGGCATGACTATAAGGTGATCTTCGTCGGCGATGCGGCGATGAGCCCCTATGAGATCAGCTATCCCGGCGGGTCGGTCGAACATATGAACGAGGAAGCCGGCGCGGTGTGGATGAGCCGCGTGCTGCATACCTATCCGGCGGCGATATGGCTCAATCCCGCCCAGCGGCAGCATTGGGACTATAGCCAGTCGACGAAGATCATCCGCGAGATCATGAGCGACCGCATGTATCCGCTGACGGTCGAGGGGATCGACGAGGCGATGCGGGAGCTGACGCGCAAGCGATAGGTTTCGTCATCCCCGCGCAGGCGGGGACCCATCTTTCCCCACAAGACTGGATTGCCGAAGGCGAGATAGGTTCCCGCCTGCGCGGGAACGACGATATTTACTGACCGGATTGTCCTGCTTCCCGCCCGTATCAACCCGCGTGGGGAGAGAACAGGACGCCGCCCGCCATGGGCCGGGGCGCGCCGGTCGTGCCGGGGAAACTGATCGGCAGCCCCTTAAGGTGGCGGACAGCCATATAGGCGAAGCCCTGCGCTTCCAGAGCGTCGCCGTCCCAGCCGAGGTCATCGACCGACCGCACGTCAACGCCGGTGCGGGCGGCCAGCATGGCCATCAGCGTTGCATTGTGGCGGCCGCCGCCCGCGACGTGGATGCGCTGCGGACGCTGCGCCAGATGGTCGATGCCGCGCGCCACGGCGGCGGCGGAAAAGGCGGTGAGCGTGGCGGCGCCATCCTCCAGCCCTAGGCCGCGCAGGCTGTCGATGGAAAAGGCTTCGCGGTCGATGCTTTTCGGCGGGGGAAGATCGAACCAGGGGTTAGCCATCATCGCCGCCAGCCGGGCCTCGTCCACCGCGCCGCGCGCGGCGGTCGCGCCTTCGTCATCGAAGGGCGCGTCGCCGTGGGTCTGCATCCAGTTGTCGATAAGGCCGCTCGCCATGCCGGTGTCGAAGGCGATGATCGTGCCATCGGCCCCAATCGCCGTGATGTTCGCGACGCCGCCCAGGTTCAGAATCGCGGCGGGCTTGGGCAGGTCATGGGCGAGCGCGCGGTGATAAACGGGGAGCAGCGGCGCGCCCTGCCCGCCCGCTTCCACATCCGCGCTGCGCAGGTCGCCCACGACCGGGATGCCGAATGCTCCGGCGAGCGCGGCGGCGTCGCCTATCTGCCAGGTCCAACGCCATTCGGGGCGGTGCGCGACGGTGTGGCCGTGGAAGCCGATGACCGCGATGTCCTGCGCTACATGGCCGCTGCGGGCGAGAAGATCGGCGACCGCTTCGACATGGAGTTCGGTCAGTTCATCCTCGACCGCGCGGATGAGCGGTTCGAAGCCGGGTCTGTCCATCGCCATGGCGCGCTGGCAGGCTTCGGCGAGCCGGATGCGGAAGCCGTCATTGTAGGGTTTGGCGTGGAAGGCGATGCCCTTGCTCGCGCCCTCGCCGTCCGTTTCGATGAGCGCGGCGTCGATGCCGTCGCGCGAGGTGCCTGACATCAGGCCGATGGCCAGCATTTTTGACGACAGCATATTTCCTCCGTTCGGCTGTTCCTCTTTAAGGAAGTAGAGGCCTTCGACAAGCTCAGGCCGAACGGGAAGGGTTTTCGCGAACGTCGGAGGGTTTTCCGCCTGACGATGCGGTGCTAAGGGCGCGGCATCATGACCAGCTACAAATCCGATCTGCTCCGCCTGCTCGAAACGCGCGGCTATATTCATCAGTTGACCGATGCGGAGGGGCTGGACGCGCTCGCCGCCGGGCAGATCGTGCCGGGCTATATCGGTTTTGATCCGACCGCGCCGTCGCTGCATGTCGGGCATCTGGTGTCGATCATGATGCTGCGCCAGTTGCAGAAGGCCGGGCACAAGCCGATCGTCCTGATGGGCGGCGGCACCGGCAAGATCGGCGATCCGAGCTTCAAGGACGAGGCCCGCAAGCTGCTGACCACCGACCTGATCGCGCAGAATGTCGCGTCGATCAAACGGGTGTTCGAGCGGTTCCTGACCTTCGGCGACGGACCCACGGACGCGATCATGCTGGACAATGCCGAATGGCTCGACCGCCTGGAATATATCCCCTTCCTGCGCGACATCGGCCAGCATTTCTCGGTCAATCGGATGCTGAGCTTCGATTCGGTGAAGATGCGGCTGGATCGGGAACAATCGCTGAGCTTCCTTGAATTCAACTATATGATCCTTCAGGCCTATGATTTTCTGGAACTGTCGCGCCGTAGCGCCTGCCGCCTCCAGATGGGCGGGTCGGATCAGTGGGGGAATATCGTCAACGGCGTCGAACTGGCCCGGCGCGTCGATGGCCGCCAGGTGTTCGGGCTGACCACGCCGCTGCTGACCAACGCCGACGGGACCAAGATGGGCAAGACCGTGGGCGGCGCGGTGTGGCTCAATGAAGATCAGCTTTCGAGCTACGATTATTGGCAGTTCTGGCGGAACACCGCCGACGCCGATGTGGCGAACCGGCTGCGGTTGTTCACCGACCTGCCGATGGACGAGGTCGAACGATTGGCCGCGTTGGAAGGCGCGGAGATCAACGAGGCGAAGAAGATCCTCGCCAATGAAGCGACGGCGCTCTGCCGGGGAGCCGAGGCTGCGGCCGCCGCGGCGGAGACGGCGCGCAGGACGTTCGAGGAAGGCGCTTCGGACGCCAACCTGCCGACCGTCAGCCTGGGCGCGGAAGGGCTGAACATCGTTCAGGGCACCACGGCGCTCGGCTTTGCGGCGTCCAACAAGGAAGTGCGGCGCAAGCTGACCGAAGGGGCGATCCGCGTGAATGGTGAAGTGGTGAGCGATCCGGGCCTGACGTTGAAGGCTGGCGACAAGGTCAGCTTCGGCGGAAAGAAGCATGGGCTGGTAACCGCTTGAAATTATAGAGCGTCAATCGCGCATTAACTATGTGGGTTAGGAAACGCGCCACCTTCCTGCCCGTAGGCTGCGTCCATGTCATCGGTGCTCGCAAACCTCGCCCCCCTCGCGCCGTCGCGCGATCCGTCAGTCAACCAGCGGCGAGCGCCGCGCATATTGGTGGATATGGTCAGCCATGTCCTCGCGCGCGGTCGCACTCACGGCATCAGGGTCATCAACATCTCTCCGCTGGGGCTGATGTGCCGCACCGACGCCGAATTGCTGATCGGCGAGCAAGTGTCGGTCTGGCTGCCCGTCGTCAAGAATATCGAAGCCGAAGTGCGCTGGGCCGAGGGTAGCCGGGTCGGCGTGGAATTTCGCAAGACGGTAGACCCGCGCGTCTATGACGCCATGCTTGCGCTCATCCCGCCGCGACAGACGGCCTGGTGAAGCCCTCCCCCGCTTCGACCCGCTGACGCGAGCGGACCAGCGCTTCGGGCATTTCCGTGCGCAGGAAAGTCATCATCGCTTCGCGCACTTCGCAGCGCAGGTCGAAGGCTATACCGGCGTTGCGAGCGCTGAGCAGACCGCGCAGTTCGAGCGCGTCGGCGCGGTGATCGGTGACTTGCAGGATCGCGACGCGCCTGTCCCAGCGGCTGTTGGCCTTCACCGCCTCTATAAACCTGGCGCGGATGCGTTCGACGTCGGCTGACGGATCGACATAGAGGAAGACGGTCCCAAGCAGGTCCGAGGTGCTAGTCGTCCAGTTTTGGAACGGTTTTTCGAGGAAATAGGAAACGGGCACGATCAGGCGGCGGTCGTCCCAGATGCGGACCACGACATAGGTCAGCTTGATGTCCTCGACCCGGCCCCATTCGCCCTCCACGATCACGACGTCATCCAGGCGGATGGGTTCGGAAAGGGCCATCTGAATGCCAGCGATAAGATTCTTAAGCGCGGGCTGCGCCGCCGCGCCGACGGCAAGGCCCGCAAGACCGGCGGAGGCCATCAGGGTGACGCCGACGGTGCGGACGCCGGGGATCATGATCAGCATCAGCGAGAGGATGAGGAAACCGATGATGAACTGCGCCACGCGGTAGAGGATACGGATGCGCGTGTGCTGACGCCGGGCCTTCAGATTATCCTCGACCGTGATGTCGCTGCGCCGTTCGAGAAGGATGCGGAGCGCGCGCATCGCGGCGAATACCAGCCAGCCGACCAACAGGACGAACAGCATCTTCGAACCGATCGACCACAGCGCTTCGACGCGGGGCGAGAAGGTCAGCGGCTGGATGCCGGCGGCGAGCGCCATGAGGACGACGATCCAGCGGGTCGGGTGGTATATGGCGGGCAGGATGACGGGGTTCAGGCCGACCCGGCGGGCGAGGCGGGTGGCCAGCCAGTAAGCGAGCCAGTGCAGCAGGAAGGCGACGCCCACCGATATCGCGATCGAGATCGCCGCCATCGGCGTGATGTGGTTGAGGCTGATGTCGGATTGCATGGGGTTTGCAACGACATAGCGGGGTGATGGTTTCGAGGATGCGGTAATGGGTCTAGGTGAAACGTGCTCCTGCGAAGGCAGGAGCCCAGTTCGACGTTGGGACCGGGCTCCTGCCTCCGCAGGAGCACGCCGTTCCTAACCGCTGCGGAGCAAACCCACCGCTGCATCGCGCTCGAACAAATAGAGGCAGGTCCGCGCCGCCTGCCCTCGCGCATCGCTGAGGCCGCCGTCGCGGTCGATGAGGAGGTGGGCGTCGTCGCGGGCGGAATCGAGCAGGGCTGAGAGATGTTCGGGCGTGGCGAGCTTCAATTGCGCTTCGCCCGACTGGCGGGTGCCGAGGATTTCGCCTGCGCCCCGCAAACGCAGGTCTTCTTCGGCGATGCGGAAGCCGTCATTGGTTTCGCGCATCAGCGCGAGCCGGGCGCGGGAGGTTTCCGACAGCGCATTGCCGCGCAGGAGGATGCAGACCGAATGGTTCTGCCCGCGCCCTACCCTGCCGCGCAGCTGGTGGAGCTGCGCGAGGCCGAAGCGGTCGGCTCCTTCGATGATGATGAGGCTGGAATTGGGAACGTCGACGCCGACTTCGATGACGGTGGTGGCGACGAGGATCTGGGTGCGGCCCAGGGAGAAGGCCTCCATCGCGGCGTCCTTTTCCGCGCCTTTCATGCGACCGTGGACGAGGCCCACCCGCTCGCCGAAGCGGAGGCGGAGGGACTCCGCGCGGGCTTCGGCGGCGGCCTGGTCGCTGACTTCGCTTTCCTCGACCAGCGGGCAGACCCAATAGGCCTGGCCGCCGCCTTCGACGTGGCGGGCAAGGGCTTCGACCACTTCGTCGAGGCGGTTGGCGGACATGACGACGGTCTGGATCGGCTGGCGACCCGGCGGCATCTCGTCGAGGCGGGAGACATCCATTTCGCCATAATAGGTGAGCGTCAGCGTGCGCGGGATCGGAGTGGCGGTCATCACCAAGAGGTGCGGCGTACGGTCGGCCTTGGCGGCGAGCATCATACGCTGGGCCACGCCGAAGCGATGCTGTTCGTCGATGACCGCGAGGGCGAGATTTTTGTAGCGCACCGCTTCCTGGAAAATGGCGTGGGTGCCGACGAGAATGTCGATGCTGCCGTCGGCGAGGCCCATCAACGTGGACTCGCGCGTCTTTCCCTTCTCCCGGCCGGTGAGGATGGCGATGGTGACGGGAAGGCCGGACGCCATCTTGCGCAGCGTTTCATAATGCTGGCGGGCGAGGATTTCGGTGGGGGCGAGGAGCGCGCCCTGTGCGCCAGCCTCGACCGTGTTGAGGAGCGCCATGAGGGCGACCAGCGTCTTGCCCGAACCCACGTCGCCCTGCAGCAGGCGGAGCATGGGGACGGGTTGCGCCATATCCCCTTCGATTTCCATAAAGGCGCGGCGCTGGGCCCCTGTGGGAGCGAAGGGGAGTTTGAGCATATCGCGCAGATGACCGTCCCCCGCGATGGGCACGCCCTTGCGCTTGCGGGAGGACTGGCGGACCAGCATCAGCGCGAGCTGGCCTGCGAAGATCTCATCATAAGCGAGGCGTTCGCGCGCCTGCGCGTCAGAGGGATCGGCGTGGATTCGCGTGAGGGCTTCGCGCCAGTTCGGCCAGCCCTTGCTGGCGAGCAGGCTGGGTTCGATCCATTCGGGCAGGTCGGGGGCACGGCTCAGCGCTTGCGCGGCGATGTCGCGCATGCGGTTGTTGGTGAGACCTTCGGAGAGGCCATAGACCGGCTCGCGCGCGGGGATGGTGTCGGCTTCCTCGGGCGGCAGGACATAGTCCGGGTGGACGATCTGGAGATTGTCGCCATAAGCCTCCAGCTTGCCGGAGATGAATTTGGGTTCGTTCAAGGGCAGCAGCTTGCGCGGCCAGGCGCTGTTCTTGCCGAAATAGACGAGGCTGACGACATTGCCGTGCCGGTCGGTCGCCTGCACCCGGAAAGGAGCGCGGGCGCTGCCCGAGGCGCGGTAATCTTGCGGCGTGAGGGTGATGCCGATGACGCGGCCGGAATCGCTCATCATCAGTTCGTCGACCATGCGGCGATCGATGAAGCTGACCGGCAGGTGAAAGGCCACATCGACGGCGCGGGCCAGGCCGAGCCGTTCCAGCGGCTTGGCCAGCGCAGGGCCAACGCCTTTCAAAGCCTCGATTTCGGCGAAGAGTGGGTTGAGGATATCGGGTCGCATGTCTATTGCCCGATGCTCTAGCCCAGCCGGGACGGTGGTTCAAACATCCGATCGGCGATTTTAGCATGCCCGGCCAAGGAACAAATTGTGAACGAAAATCCCCGTATCCGCCGCCTGCAATTCCGGGCCTGGCATCGCGGCATCAAGGAAGCCGATCTGGCGGTGGGTGGGTTCTTCGATCGCTATCATGGCGAGTGGAGCGAAGAAGAAATTGCGTGGTTCGAGCGGTTCATGGATGAGCAGGACGCCGATATCATGGCGTGGGCCATGGGGACGCTACCAGTGCCGGATGCGTGGCGGGGGGCGATGTGGGACAAGTTCGCGAAGATGGATTTCGTGGAGATAGGGAGGAAGTAACCCCTTCCCGTCATCCCCGCGCAGGCGGGGACCCATCTCCTGACGGAGCATCCAGAGGCAAGGTTGGGAGATGGGTTCCCGCCTTCGCGGGAATGACGAAGTAAAAATGACCGATCTTCAAAAAATCCTCAAAGCCAAGTCCCCTCTTACCCTTTCAGGCGTTCCGGCGGGGTTTCAGCCATGGCTGCTCGCCGACATCGCTCGGGCCGCTCCGACACGGGCGCTGTTCGTAGCGCCGGACGAGCAACTGATGCGAGCGGTGGCGGATACGGCGCATTATTTCGCGCCGGAGATCGAGATCGTCGAAATTCCGGCATGGGACTGCCTGCCCTATGACCGGGCGAGCCCTTCTCTGCGGACGGCTTCGGCGCGGTTGGCGGGGCTTTATGCGCTTCAGGGGAAGCCCAGGGGGCCGCAGCTGGTTCTGACGACGCTCAATGCGTTGACCCAGCGGACCCTGACGCCCTTTCGCGTGCGGCAACTGGTGGCGAAGCTCGCGCCCAAGGAGCGGATAGCGATTTCGCGGCTGGCGGAGATGTTGCAGGCCAACGGCTATGTGCGGACGGATACGGTGCATGACCGGGGCGAGTTCGCCATTCGCGGCGGCATCGTCGACCTGTTCCCCGGTGGTGAGGAACAGCCGCTGCGGCTCGATTTCTTCGGGGATGAGATCGAGACGGTGCGGCGCTTTGATCCCGCCGACCAGCGGACCAGTGGGAGCGTCGAAGGCTTCACGCTGCTGCCCGCGTCCGAGGCTTTGCTGGACGAGGACACGATCAAGCGGTTTCGCGGGCGTTATCGGGAGATATTCGGTGCGACCGCAACGGGCGATCCGCTTTATCAGGCGATAAGCGACGGGCGACGGTTGCAGGGCATGGAGCATTGGCTGCCCCTGTTCGAGGAACGGCTGGTGCCGATGACCGAGCATATAGGCGATGACACCGTGGTCGTGCTGGATCACGGCGTCGCGGGCGCGGCCGAGGCGCGGTTCGATGCGATCCGGGATTATCATGCCAATCGCGTGCAGGCGAAGTCGTCCGGTCCGGGCTCTTATCGGCCGCTGGAGCCCAAGGCGCTTTATCTGGAAGCGGATGAGTGGGAGACGAGCGCGCACGCGTGGCCGATGCACGCGACCACGCCCTTTCACGAGCCGGAAAGCGCCACCGTCATCGACTTCGCCGTCGACGGCCCGCGCGATTTCGCGCCGGAGCGGGCGCAGAACGCCAATGTCTATGAGGCGGTCGGCAAGCATATCGCCTCGCTCCAGCGGGCGAAGAAGAAGGTCGTGATCGCCAGCTATTCCAAGGGCGCACGGGAGCGGCTTTCCGGGTTGCTGGCCGATCATGGACTGAAGCGGATCGCGTTGGCGGATAGCTGGCAGGAGGCTTTGGGCATCGCAGCGGGAGGCGGCACGGTGCTGACCGTCCTGCCGCTGGACCATGGCTTTGCCGCGCCGGACGTGGCGGTGCTTACCGAGCAGGACATGCTGGGCGACCGGCTGGTGCGACGGGCCAAGCGGAAGAAGAGCGCCGACGCCTTTTTGCAGGAACTGGCGACGCTCTCGCCGGGCGATCTGGTGGTACATATGGACCATGGCATCGGCCGTTACGAAGGGCTGATGCAGATCCCCGTGTCCAAGGCGGCGCATGACTGCGTGGCGCTGGAATATGCGGGCGGCGACAAGCTTTATGTGCCGGTGGAGAATCTGGAGGTCCTCTCCCGCTACGGGTCCGACAGCGAGGGCGTCAGCCTCGACAGACTGGGCGGCGAGGCGTGGCAGCGGCGCAAGGCGAAGATGAAGGAGCGCATCCGCGAGATCGCGGGTGAACTGCTCAAGACGGCGGCGGAGCGCGCCCTGCGATCGGCGACGCTGGCGGAGCCGGACAGCGCGGGCTATCCGGCGTTCGTGGACCGCTTCCCCTATGAGGAGACGGACGATCAGGATCGCGCCATCGTCGACGTGATCGAGGATCTGGGCGCGGGCAAGCCGATGGATCGGCTGGTGTGCGGCGATGTCGGCTTCGGCAAGACGGAGGTGGCGTTGCGCGGCGCTTTCGTTGCGGCGATGGCGGGGATGCAGGTGGTGGTGATCTGCCCGACCACCCTGCTCGCCCGGCAGCATCACATGAATTTCGAGGAGCGGTTCCGGGGCTTTCCGGTGAATATCGGCAGGCTGTCGCGGCTGGTCCCGGACAAGGAGGCGAAGGCGGTCAAGGCTGGCCTCGCCGACGGGACGGTCGACATCGTCGTGGGCACCCATGCGCTGCTGGCCAAGGGGCTGGAGTTCAATCGGCTGGGGCTGGTCATCGTCGATGAGGAGCAGCGGTTCGGCGTCGCGCACAAGGAACGGCTGAAGGGCCTGAAGACCGACGTGCATGTCCTGACGCTGACGGCGACCCCGATCCCCAGGACGTTGCAGATGGCGATGTCGGGGCTGCGGGAATTGTCCGTGATCCAGACGCCGCCGGTCGATCGTCTGGCGGTGCGGACCTACATCATGCCGTGGGACGGGGTGGTGATCCGCGAGGCGCTGCTGCGCGAACATTATCGAGGTGGGCAAAGCTTCTTCGTCGTGCCGCGCATTGCGGACCTGACCGAGATCGAGGAATTCCTGCGGACCGAGGTGCCCGAAGTGCGGCCCATCGTCGCGCATGGGCAGATGAGCGCGACCGAAGTCGAAGAGCACATGTCGGCCTTTTACGACAAGCGTTACGACGTGCTGCTGTCGACCACGATCGTGGAGAGCGGGCTCGACATTCCTTCGGCCAATACGCTGATCATCCATCGGGCGGATCGCTTCGGGCTGGCGCAGCTTTACCAGCTTCGCGGGCGGGTCGGGCGGGCAAAGACGCGGGCTTATGCCTATTTCACCACGCCCGCGAACAAGGTGATCACCGAGACGGCGGAAAAGCGGCTGAAGGTGCTGTCCGATCTGGATACGCTGGGGGCCGGGTTCCAGCTGGCGAGCCATGACCTCGATATTCGCGGGGCGGGCAATCTGGTCGGCGACGAACAGTCGGGACATATCAAGGAGGTCGGGTTCGAGCTTTACCAGTCGATGCTTGAGGACGCGATCCTGGAGGCGAAGGCTGGCGGCGTGGGCCTGGAACGGCCACGCGACAGCTTCTCGCCGCAGATCAGCGTCGATGCGCCAATCATGATCCCGGAAGATTATGTGCCCGACCTGGACCTGCGCATGGGGCTTTATCGCCGGTTGAACGAGGTGGAAGACCGGCAGGGGCTGGAGGCGTTCGCGGCGGAGATGATCGACCGGTTCGGCAAGCTGCCCGCGCCGACGCAGAATCTGCTCAAGGTCATCGAGATCAAGCAGAATTGCGTGAAGGCCAATATCTCCAAGGTCGATGTCGGGCCGAAGGGCGCGCTGGTCAGCTTCTTCGAGGATCGCTTCCCCAGGCCCGAGGCGCTGGTCGCCTATGTTCAGCGGCTGAACGGCGTGGCGCGGCTGCGGCCCGACAGCAAGGTGGTGGTGGACCGCGCGTGGGCCGATCCGGCGGCGCGGCTCAATGGGGTGCTGCAATTGTCGAAGGGGCTGGCGAAAGCGGCGGGGTGATATTGGCGTTGTTCTGAACTCAAGCCTTCAACGCCATGGCGACGAGGTCGGCGGAAGATACCCCCGCCGAGCGCAGGAAGCCCTGATAATAGTCGCAGCCTTCGTGGGTGAGCAGTTCGAGCTGCTGCTCTGTCTCCACCCCTTCGGCGATGACGCGCAGGCCGAGCGACTTCGCCATGTGAATGACGCCGCGCACGATGATGCGGTCGCGGGCGGTGCCGGCGATGTCCTGCGCCAGCCCGCTGTCGATCTTCAGATAATCGAGCGGCAGGTTCTTCAGATAGGCCAGGCTGGAATAGCCCGTGCCGAAATCGTCGATCGCGACCCCCAGCCCCTCGGCTCGCAGCGCCGTCAACAGCGCAGACGCCGCGCCGACATCCTCGATCAGCCCGCTCTCGGTAATCTCCACCGTCAACCGTGACCGGGGAAAGCCGCTGCGATCCACCAGCCCCAGAAAATCGACCATGAAGCCCGGCTGGGCGATATCCGCCGCCGTCACATTGATGGACAGCCGCAAATCCGCCAACGCCCGTGGCCAGGCCGCCGCCTGTCGCAACGCCTCCGCTTGAATATGCGCCGACAGCGGCAACATATAGTCGGACCGCTCGGCCGTAGCGAACAATATGCCCGCGCCCAGCGGCCCATAATGCGCATGATTCCATCGGGCCAGCGCCTCCACGCCGCTGATCTTGTCGGAATCGACCGGATATTGCGGCTGGAACACGATGCTGATCTCGCCCCGGTCCAACGCCAGCCGCAGGTCGGTTTCCAGCCGGTCGGCATCCACTTGCCGGCTCTGTTTTTCGGCCGACAAGATGCGAATACCCTCGCCGCCCGCCTGTCGCGCATCGGACAGAGCGGTGCCGGCGCGGCGCAGCAACTGCGTCACATCATCCTCCGCCCGCGCCTGCGCGATGCCGCAGCGGGCGATCAGGCGAATGAGGTGATCGCCGGCGCTGAATGGCTGCCCGACCGCGCCGATCAACTGCCGCGCCAAAAA
>DASVOF010000151.1:0-5658 GCA_036383495.1 Sphingobium sp.
CTTGGTTTCGCCGGGGGGGGCATCGCCGCGGCCAAGCCCTTCCGCGCGCTCATTGGCGCTGGAGAGGATCATGACCGCGCGCTTCAGTGCCTGACGCAGGCCGTTTATTATGAAGCGGCCCGCGAGCCCGAAAGCGGCCAGCGCGCCGTCGCGCAGGTGGTGCTCAACCGGGTGCGGCACCCCGCCTTCGCCAAGACGGTTTGCGGCGTCGTTTATCAGCGCTTCAACGCGTCGGTGTGCCAGTTCAGCTTTGCCTGCGATGGTTCGCTGGCGCGGCGTCCTCTGCCCGACCTCTGGCAACGGGCGAAGCGGATTGCGGCCGACGCGCTTGACGGGCGGGTGGAAAAGGTCGTGGGCACCGCGACCCATTATCATGCCGATTATGTATTCCCCCGCTGGGCGCCGCATCTGGCGAAGCTGGCGAAGATTGGCGCGCATATCTTCTATCGCTGGCCGGGCGGCTGGGGCCTGTCGGGCGCTTTCACCGGGCGCTACGCTGGCGGTGAATATGTGCCTGCCTTCGACCCGTCACGCTTTGCCGCTGCCGTGGAACCGGCAATCGACTATCCGCCTATAGCCGCGCTGCCCGAACGCCGGGCCGCCAATGACGTGGGCGGGCGGATGGACCCGACCAAGGGGTGGAAGCTTTCCATCCCCGATCCTGGGACCAGCGGCGGGGCGCTCGGCAGCATGCTCGCCAGCCAGCAGAAGGCCGCGCCGGTCGCGCTGGCCGCTGACGATCACAATATTCAAGGGGTGCAACCATGATTTCGCGCTGGATCGGCTGGCTGCGGGGGCAGCCGGGGAACAAGCAGGTCATCCTCTACAGCGGCGGTGGTATGCTCGCCTTCCTGATGTGGGCCAGCCTTGCGCCGGTGGATGAGGTGACGCACGGGCAGGGGCGGGTGATCCCGTCCAGCAAGGCGCAGGTTATCCAGTCCGCCGAGCCCACCACGATCGAGGAAATCCTCGTGCGGTCGGGGCAGAAGGTGGCCAAGGGGCAATTGCTGGTGCGGCTGGACGATGCGATGCTGGCGTCGGAACTGGGGCAGTTGCAGGCCGAGACGCGATCATTGACCGCGCGGGCCGGACGGTTGGAGAAGGAAGGCACCGGGACGGGGCCTGTCTGCGCGCCCGGGCCGGACGGCCTGGTTGCGCCCGAATGCCAGCAGGAACAGGCGCTCGCCGCTGTGCGGGGATCGGCGCTACGCAGCAAGCAGGACGCGATGGCGGCGGCGGTGGAACAGCGTCGCCGGGAACTGGGGGAGGCGCAGGCGACCATCGACAGCCTGGGCGGCAGCGTGCAACTGGCGCGTCAGCGGGTGTCGATGCTGGAGCCGCTCGCCGCCAAGTCGATCATCCCGCAGACCGAACTGCTCGACGCGCGGCGCGATCTGGTGGATGCGCAGGGCCGGCTTAATGCGGCGCAGCAGCAGGCTTCGCGCGCTTCCGCCGCGATCCGGGAAGCGCAGGCGCAGCTTTCGGAAGCCAATTTCCAGTTTCGACAGGATGCGCTCAACGAACGGAGTCAGCTGGAAGCCAAGATCGCGGTCAACAGTCAATCGCTGCGCGGGGCCAAGGGACGGGCGCAGCGCGCAGAGATCCGCTCGCCGGTCGATGGCGTCGTCAATGACGTTCAGGTGACGACCATCGGCGGCTTCGTCAGTCCGGGTCAGAAGATCATGCAGATCGTGCCCGTGGGCGACAAATTGCTGGTCGAAACACGGGTGAAGCCCAACGATATCGCCTTCATCAAGACCGGCGATAGGGCGGTCGTGAAGGTCACGGCCTATGACTTTTCCATCTATGGTGGCCTCAGCGGCACGGTGCAGCAGGTATCGGCGGACAGCGTTTATGATGAAACCACGCGAGAGGCCTATTTCACCGTCGTCGTGGAGACGGACCGCGCCTGGCTGGGCTCTGGCGCGCACAAGCTGCCCATCACGCCCGGCATGGTGTGCGACGTGGAAATCCTGACCGGCCGCAAGTCGGTGCTGGCCTATCTCTTGAAGCCCATCATGAAGGCGCGGTCGGAGGCGTTGCGGGAGCGGTGAGACAGATATCTTTTCGTTGTCGTTTTACCGCGCGGCGAACTGCACCGGCTGCGGCGTCACCTTGTAACCGTGCGTCCAACGGCCAAAGGCGTTGAAGCTCATGATCGGGCGGTAATCGCTGACGCTGGACGAAGGCAACACCGCGTCGGTCATATTGTCCAGGACCATTAGGTCGCTGTCGATCCGTACCGCCAGCAGCGCGTGGTCGGCCTGCCGCACCAGATCGCGGGCGATCACCAGGAACATGGCGTGGCGATCGAAACCGGCGGCTTCGAGCAGCTTCATCTTGGCGATGGCGTAATCTTCGCAATCGCCCGCGCCGCGTTGCAATGACTGGTTGGCGGAGGCCCAGCTGTCGCCGCCTTGCCGATCATCGACGAAGCGTAGGCGTCGGTTGACCCAACTGTTGATCATTTCGACCTGTTGCTGGCGGCTCGCGGATCGGGCGGCGCTGATGACGCCGCTCCACGGCCCTTTGCCGGAAATCGGCTGCGAAATGCTGGACCATTTCCCGTCGAGCGATGTGCGCGAAACGGCCATGGCGACCGAACCGAAAATGTCGGGCTGGCCGCTGCGGGGCAGGGGGGTGATGGTCCGGGGGCGGGCCGGCATGACGAAGGCGGCGGACTGCGCCACCGGTGAAGCGGCGGCCGGCGTCAGGCCGCGCATGAAGGCGGGCAGGAGGTCGGGCTGGCGATAGCTGGCGGGCTGCTCCAGCACGAGGGGAACGCCCTGCAAGCGCCAACCGGGGAGCTTCCCCAGGAAATCTGCGAACCGGCGGTCGTTGATGATCGCGTCGGCAGCATCCGGCGCGGGCGACCAGGACGACGCCACGCCACCGCCCTGTTGCGCGCTGATCGCGGCGAGGCGGCTCATGCCCCCGGCGAGCAGGGTGGAGGCGACGCGATCGGCATTGCTATAGGCTTGCGCCATGGCTGGGTCGTTCGTCGACGCCAGCAGCAGGGCTGGCGCGGCGCCAAGCGCGGTGAAGCGAAGAAGCGGGGCGAAGCCGGACATGCTTGCCCGTATCGCCCGGAAAATTGAACATCTGGTGCGCCGCGCTGGTTAATGCGGCGATAGGCATGAATCGGATTTTTCAGGCGTCGATGGCTTCCTCATCCACCGTTGCGGCGTTTTCCTGGATGAAGGCGAAGCGGTGGGCGGGGTTGGTCCCCATGAGCCGCTCGACCAGTTCGCGCACTTGCTGCCGGTCCTCGATATCGTCGGGCAGGGTGATGCGGATGAGGGTGCGGGTCTTGGGGTCCATGGTGGTTTCGCGCAGCTGCATCGGATTCATTTCGCCCAGCCCCTTGAAGCGGCTGACATCGACCTTCTTGCCCTTGAACTCGCTGGCGAGCAGCTGCTCGCGATGCGCATCGTCCTTGGCGTAGAGGCTCTTGCCGCTGGTGACGAGGCGATAGAGCGGCGGCTGCGCGAGGTAGAGGTGTCCGCGCCGCACCAGTTCCGGCATCTCCTGAAAGAAGAAGGTCATGAGCAGCGTGGCGATATGCGCGCCGTCGACGTCGGCGTCGGTCATGATGACGACCCGCTCGTATCGCAGACTATCAGGATTGCAGTCCTTGCGCGTGCCGCAGCCCAGCGCCAGGATCATGTCGGCGATTTCCTGATTGGCCAGGATCTTGGCGGTGTTGGCCGACGCCACGTTCAATATCTTGCCGCGCAAGGGGAGGATCGCCTGCGTCTTGCGGTCGCGCGCCTGCTTGGCCGATCCGCCAGCCGAATCGCCCTCTACCAGGAATATTTCCGTGCCCTCGGGGTCATCCGTGGAGCAGTCGGTCAGCTTGCCGGGCAGGCGCAGTTTGCGCGCGCTGGTGGCGGTCTTGCGCTTGACCTCCTTCTCCTGCTTGCGCTTCAGCCGCTCGTCCATGCGGTCGATGACATAGGCGAGCAGCGCCTTGCCGCGCTCCATATGGTCCGACAGATAATGATCGAAATGGTCGCGGACGGCGTTTTCCACAAGGCGCGCGGCTTCGGGGCTGGTGAGGCGGTCCTTGGTCTGGCTCTGGAATTGCGGGTCGCGGATGAACACCGACAGCATGACTTCCGACGAGGTCACGATATCGTCGGCGGTGATGTCCTTCGCCTTTTTCTGCCCGACGAGGTCGCCAAAGGCGCGGATGCCCTTCACCAGCGCGGCGCGCATGCCGGCTTCGTGAGTGCCGCCGTCGGGCGTGGGGATGGTGTTGCAATACCAGCTGTAGCTGCCGTCCGACCAGAGCGGCCATGCGACCGCCCATTCGACGCGCCCGGCGGTATCGGGAAAGTCTTGGGCCCCCGAGAAGAAGGCGCTGGTCGCGCATTCCCGTTCGCCGACTTGTTCCTTCAGATGGTCGGCAAGGCCGCCGGGGAACTGGAACACGGCTTCGGTAGGGGTGTCGTCGCTGATGAGTTCGGGCGCGCATTTCCAGCGGATTTCGACGCCTGCGAACAGATAGGCTTTCGACCGGGCGAGGCGGTAGAGGCGGGCGGGCTTGAACTTCTGTTCGCCGAAAATCTCATGGTCGGGGATGAAGCTGACCGACGTGCCGCGCCGATTGGGGGCGGAGCCGACCCTTTCGAGGCCGCTGGTGGGAAAACCCTGGGCGAAGCTCTGGCGGAACAACTCCTTGTTGCGCGCGACCTCGACCACGGTGACGACCGACAGTGCGTTCACGACGCTGATGCCGACGCCGTGCAGGCCGCCGGAGGTGGCGTAGGCCTTGTCCGTGAACTTGCCGCCCGAATGAAGGGTCGTCATGATCACTTCCAGCGCCGACTTGCCGGGGAATTTGGGGTGCGGATCGACCGGGATGCCGCGGCCATTGTCCGTTATGGTCAGCTTGTTGCCGGGCTCCAGCGTGATTTCGATCCGGGTGGCGTGGCCCGCCACCGCTTCGTCCATGCTGTTGTCGAGCACCTCGCTGGCGAGGTGGTGCAACGCGCGTTCGTCCGTGCCCCCGATATACATGCCGGGGCGACGGCGGACGGGCTCCAGCCCCTCCAGGACTTCGATGGCGGAAGCGTCGTAACCGGGGGAAGTGAGCGGCTGGCTCGCGAACAGATCGGACATGCGCACCAGCTATAAGGGGGTGCGCGGCTGGCGCAAGAGCGCCTTCTTACCCACACATCGTCATTCCAGCGTAAGCTGGAATCTCGGGCGACGACGTACGACATGGCCTGAGATCCCAGCTTGCGCTGGGATGACGGAATGGGGCGGCTTCGCTAATTCAGCGCACCCTCGGCCCGCCGAAGGGGAGCGGCGGCGGGGGGCGGCGGGTGCCGCGCGGCAGCTGCGCCTGATAGGCGCGTCCGCAATGTTCGACGCAATAGGGGAAGCCGGGATTCACCGCTTCGCCGCAAAAGTGGAAGTCGGGCTCGCCCGGATGGCCCATCGGCCATTTGCAGATACGCTCGGTAAGGTCGAGCAGCGTCGTCTTTCCGGCGATTTCCGCGCTTGGCTTGGCGGGGACCAGGCGGCGCGGGGGCGCGGGCGGGATCGGCGCCTGCTGATCGCCGGGTCCCTGGCGCAGGAAGCCGCCGGGGCCGACCGAAATGATGCGGGGCTTGGGCGCAGGTGCTTCCGTCGCGGGCGCGGCGGACACCG
>DASVOF010000152.1:0-7074 GCA_036383495.1 Sphingobium sp.
CGCTTGTGGCGGCGGGGCCAAGGACCGGCCCAAGGCGGATCTGGCCGCGTCGAAGATCACGGCCATCGGGGTCAACTCCTATCTGTGGCGCGCGACGCTGGACACGATTTCGTTCATGCCGCTGGTGCAGACGGATTCGAACGGCGGTGTGATCGTCACCGACTGGTACGCCAATCCCAACAGCCCGAACGAACGGATGAAGCTGACCGTGTCGATCCTGGACCAGGACCTGCGCGCTGACGCGCTGCGCGTGGCGGCGAGCCGTCAGGTGAACCAGAACGGCCAGTGGGTCGACGCGCCGGTGCAGGCCGCGACCGTGCAGAAGCTGGAAGAGATCATCCTGACCAAGGCGCGCGATCTTCGCCGCACGCAGATTGCGGGATAGGTTTTCTTTTCGTCGTTTTTCATGACCATCATGGGGCTGGGCTTGGAAAAGCTCAGCCCGACTGCATTTTGAGGACTAACCATGCAAAGGCGCTTCAACCCTCTTGAGGCCGATGCCCGCTGGCAGGCCGTCTGGGACGAGAAGCAGACGTTCAAGGCGTCCGACAGTAGCGACAAGCCGCGTTCCTATGTGCTGGAGATGTTCCCCTATCCGTCGGGGCGCATCCATATCGGCCATGTGCGCAACTATTCGATGGGCGACGTGCTGGCGCGATTCCGCCGGATGACGGGGCATGAAGTGCTGCATCCGATGGGCTGGGACGCCTTCGGCATGCCGGCAGAAAACGCGGCGATGGAAAAGAAGGTGCATCCGGGCGACTGGACCCGCTCCAATATCGCCTCCATGCGCGCGCAGCTCAAGAAGCTGGGCTTTGCGCTGGACTGGAGCCGGGAACTGGCGACCTGCGAGCCGGACTATTACGGCCATGAGCAGGCGCTGTTCCTCGACATGCTGGAAGCGGGACTGGTTTACCGCAAGGAGTCGGCGGTCAATTGGGACCCGGTCGACATGACCGTGCTGGCGAACGAGCAGGTGATCGACGGCAAGGGCTGGCGATCGGGCGCGCCGGTTGAAAAGCGCAAGCTTTCGCAGTGGTTCCTCAAGATTACGCAGTTCGGCGACGACCTGCTCAGCGGTCTCAAGACGCTCGACCAGTGGCCCGAGAAGGTGCGGCTGATGCAGGAAAACTGGATCGGCAAGTCGGTCGGTCTGCAATTCCGCTTCAAGCTGGATCAGGCGGTGGACGGTATCGGCGAGCTGGAGGTTTTCTCCACCCGGCCCGACACGATTTTCGGGGCGAGCTTTGCGGCGATCGCGGCGGATCATCCGGTGGCCCTCGCGCTGGAGGCGAAGGACGCGACGCTGGCCGCCTTCGCCGAGGAATGCCGCCACAGCGGCACCGCCGCCGCCGAGATCGAGACGCAGGAGAAGAAGGGCTATGACACCGGCCTGTCGGTGATTCACCCCTTCACCGGGCGCAAGCTGCCGCTATTCGTCGCGAACTTCGTGCTGATGGATTATGGAACAGGCGCGGTGATGGCGGTGCCGGGCCATGACCAGCGCGACCTCGACTTCGCGCGCAAATATATGCTGCCCGTCGAGCGCGTCGTCGCGGCGGAAGGCGACGAGACGAAGGGGATCGGCGAGGAAGCCTATACGGGGCCGGGTCGCCTGGTGAATTCCGACTTCCTCAATGGTCTGAGCGTCGAGGATGCGAAGGCGCAGGTCATTCGCCGCGCGGAAGAGGGCGGCTGGGGCACGGGCACGACCGTGTTCCGGTTGAGGGATTGGGGCGTGTCGCGCCAGCGTTACTGGGGCACGCCGATCCCGGTCATCCATTGCGAGGATTGCGGCGCGGTGGGCGTGCCCAAGGAGCAGCTGCCCGTCGTGCTGCCGGAAGATGTCAGCTTCGACATTCCCGGCAATCCGCTCGACCGGCATCCGACCTGGAAGCATGTCGATTGCCCGAAATGTGGGCGTGCGGCGCGGCGCGAGACCGATACGCTGGACACGTTCGCCGATTCCAGCTGGTATTTCATCCGCTTCGCCAGTCAGCCCAAAGACAAGCCTTTCGACCGCGCGACGGTGGAGAAATGGCTGCCCGTCGGTCAGTATATCGGCGGCGTGGAACATGCGATCCTGCATTTGCTTTACGCGCGTTTCTGGACCCGCGCGCTCCAGCATATGGGGCAGTTGGGCTTTGCCGAGCCGTTCACCGGCCTGTTTACGCAGGGGATGGTGACGCATGAGACGTATAAGTCGCCTGAAGGCGCATGGCTCGCCCCCCAGGACGTGGCGCGTCAGGGGGACATGCTGGTCGTGATCGAAACGGGCGCGCCGGTGACGGTTGGCCGCGTCGAGAAAATGTCCAAGTCCAAGAAGAATGTCGTCGATCCCGATGACATCATCGCTCAATATGGCGCGGACGCGGTGCGCTGGTTCATGCTGTCCGACAGCCCGCCCGAGCGCGACCTGCCCTGGACCGAGGCGGGCATCGAGGGATCGTGGCGCTTTGTGAACCGGCTGTGGCGGCTGTTCGGGGAGCTCGACAAGGCCGCCGAAGGGCAGGACAAGGTTCTGGACCGCAAGCTGCACCAGACCATCGACGGCGTGGCGAAGGATATCGAAGCGCTGTCCTTCAACAAGGCGGTGGCGAAGATCTACGAACTCACCAACGCGGTTGAGAAGGCCCAGCCTTCGGCCAGCCGCAGCGCGGCGATCCGCGCGCTGGCGCTGCTGGTTGCGCCGATGACGCCGCATCTGGCGGAGGAGGCGTGGGCCGACATGGGCGAGGCGGGACTGGTCGCGGAGGCGGCTTGGCCCGCGGTCGATCCGTCGCTGCTGGTCGAGGATGAAGTGACCATCGCATGCCAGGTGATGGGCAAGCTGCGCGACACGATCACCGTGCCCAAGGGGACGGCGAAGGACGAATTGGAACGCCTAGCGCTGGCCGCGCCCAATGTGATGCGGACGCTGGATGGCGCTACGCCTAAGAAGGTGATCGTCGTGCCGGATCGTCTGGTGAACTTAGTCATATAATTCAGAACTCCGTTCGCCCTGAGCTTGTCGAAGGGCCTTACTTCTTCCAAAGAGGAAGAAGGGGGCTTCGACAGGCTCAGCCCGAACGGATAGAGGTTGGTTGATGAAACACGCCGTCCCCCTTCTGCTCCTCGCCTCCCTGTCCGCCTGCGGACTGCGTCCCGTTTACAGCGGGGGCAGTCATGGCGTGGTCGCGCAGAAGCTGGGCAATGTTGAAATAGCCCCGATCGAGGGCAAAGGCGGCTGGCTGGTGCGCAATGCGCTCCACGACCGGCTTTCGGCGATGAGCGGCAATGGGCCCAGCTACAGGCTGGTGGTGAAGCTGGACGACCAGATCAGCGGTTTTGGCCTGCGCGCCGACGCGGCGGTCACGCGCGAGCGGCGGACGCTGCGCGCACGCTATCAGCTGATCGACGCGGCGACGGGCGCGCAGGTCATTGACGATACGGCGGGATCGGACGCGGGGATCGACGTGACGTCCAGCGAATATGCAACCATCGCGGCGGAAGATACGGCGCTGGAACGACTGTCGCAGACGATCGCGGACCAGATCGTCACGCGGCTCGCGCTGTTCGCCGCGCGGGACCCGCAGCGTTGAAGGCCAGCCGGGGCCAGATCGAAAAGGCGCTCGATGCGCCGCCGTCCGACATCCGTATCTTCCTGCTCTACGGCCCCGATGAAGCGGGTAGCGCCGCGCTGGGCAAAAGGCTGGAGCGGGCCATGGGCGCGGAGGCCGAGCGGATCGACCTTGATGGCTCGACGCTAAAGGACGACCCGGCGCGGCTGTCGGACGAGGCGGCGTCCTTTTCGATGTTCGGCGACAGGCGCTGGGTGCGCATCAACGGCATGGGCGAGGAATCGCTGCCGGCGGTGACGGCGTTGCTGGAGGCGCAAGCGGCGGGCAATCCGGTGATCGCCACGGCGGGCGCGTTGAAGGCGACGTCGAAGTTGCTCAAGCTCCTGCTCGACAGTCCGAAGGCGATGACCTTCGCCTCCTACCAGCCCGACGCGCGGGAGGCGGAACAGATCGCCGTCGCCATCGCGCGGGAAGGCGGGCTGCGCCTGTCGTCCGAACTGGCGCGCCGCATCGTCGACCTCACCAATGGCGATCGCGCATTGATGGGCGGGGAGATCGAGAAGCTGATCCTTTATCTGGACGCCGCGCCGGACCGACCGTGCGAGGCGACGGCGGAGGCGCTCGACGCGCTGTCCGCCGACAATCCGGAATCCGACGCCGCGCCGCTGGTCAACGCCGTGCTGGGCGGCGACCTGCGCGCGATGCACCGGGAGTTGGGGCGGCTGGCCGAGTCCGGGACGGCGATGGCGGCGGTGCTGCGCCCGTTGCTGACCCGCGCGATGCTGCTCGCCAACATCCGCTCCAGCTTTGATGAGAGCGGCCGGATCGACGCGGCGGTGGAAGCGGCGGGCAAGCAGGTCTTCTGGAAGGAAAAGGGGATGGTGAGCCGGCAGGTGCGGCTGTGGGACGCGCACGGCGTCGCCCGCGTCATCCAGCGCCTGAGCCAGGCGGAGCGGGCGAGCCGGTCGGGCCGGGGGCTGGGCGACCTGCTGGTGCGGCATGAACTGCTCGCGATCGCGCGGCAGGCGGCGCGGGAGCGGTAACGGCTTGATCCGTCACGGACCCAACGCCATATTGCCGCCATGGACAAGCTCAACCTGACCGATGCGCAATGGCGCGAGCGCCTTTCCCCCGAACGATATCATATCCTGCGCGAAGCGGGGACGGAGCGCGCCTTCACCGGCAAATTGAACAGCAACAAGGCCGACGGCGTCTATTATTGCGCGGGCTGCGGCGAAGAGCTGTTCGACGCGGAGGAGAAATATGACAGCGGGTCGGGCTGGCCGAGCTTCACCGGGCCGGTCGACATCGATGCGGTCGAGGAAGTGCGTGACGTCAGCCACGGCATGATGCGCACCGAAGTGCGCTGCGCACGGTGCAGCGGGCATCTGGGCCATGTCTTTCCCGATGGGCCGGGGCTCAACGGCCTGCGCTATTGCATGAACAGCGCGTCGCTCGATTTCAAACCGCGCGACGAGGTTGAATAATCATTCATCCCCGGTAAAGCGTCGCTTCTCTTGAGAGGCAAGCTTCCCTGCGCGGTCCGCATCTGATTTTCGCTGGCCGCCATTTCACTCAGCGCGTATCCGGGCACATAGATGGCACAATCAGGCAAGGGCAAGGGACGAGCGGGGCGGGCGAAGCTGTGGCTGGTCCGCGCCGTCAAGCTGGGGCTGGTCGCTACCTTCGGCGGGCTCTTCGCCCTCATCATTGCGGTGGTGATCGCCTATCAGTCGCTGCCCGATTATGAATCGCTGAAATCATCGCCCAACGGCCAGATGATCCGGGTCCATGCGGCGGACGGCAGCGTCATCGTCTCCCTGGGGCCGAGCTTTGGCCGCTGGCTCGCCTATGACCAGATACCGGACCGGATGGTGGACGCCATGGTGTCCACCGAGGACAAGCGGTTCTACCACCATCCCGGCGTCGATCCCATCGGCATGGCGCGCGCGGCGTGGGTGGCGGTCGAGAACCGGGGCAAGGGACGGCGCTGGCAGGGCGCGTCCACCATCACCCAGCAGGTGACGCGCAACATCTTCCTCAACAACAGCTACAGCTGGGGCCGGAAGGTGCGCGAGATGATCCTGGCGCTGGCGCTGGAGCGGAAATTCTCCAAGCGGCAGATATTGGAGCTGTACCTCAACAAGGTCTATTTTGGCGGCGGCGCTTACGGCATCGACGCGGCCAGCCGCAAATTTTTCGGCCATTCGGCGACGAGTCTGAGCCTGCCGGAAGCGGCGATCATCGCCGGACTGGTCAAGGCGCCGTCAAGCTATTCGCCCACCGCCGACGCCGATGCGGCGATCGGCCGCGCGGGCGTGGTGCTGGCGCTGATGCAGGAAAATGGCGCGATCAGCCCGGCGGAACGCGCCGCCGTCGACCTCAGCGAGGTCAAGATGGCGCCCGAGCCGCCGCAAAACAGCGTGCGCTATTTCACCGACTGGGCGCTGCCGCAGCTGGACGTGCTGGTGGATGAACCCAATGAGCCGCTGGAGGTCTACACCACCATCGACCTTGGCATGCAGAAGGCGGCGACGGCGGCGATCCAGGCCAATGTGCCGTCAGGGACGCAGGGCGCGCTCGTTTCGCTCGATCGGGACGGTGCGGTGCGCGCGATGGTGGGCGGGCTGGATTATGTGTCATCCAACTATAACCGCGCCACCACGGCCACCCGCCAGCCGGGATCGGCCTGGAAGATCTTCGTCTATATGGCGGCGCTGGAGGGCGGCTATACGCCCGACACAGGGGTGACGGACAAGCCCGTGACGATCAACGGGTGGAGCCCGCGCAACAGTTCCGGCCGCTTTTCGGGCGACATAGATATCCGCACCGCCTTCGCCTATTCGATCAATACGGTCGCGGCGCAGCTGGGCGTGGAGGTCGGTTTCCCGACCGTCGCGGACATGGCGCGGCGTTTCGGCATCACGACGCCGATCAATACGCACCCGTCGATGGTGCTGGGCACGTCGGACGTACGCCTGATCGACATGACCCGCGCCTTCGCATCGATCGCGCGCAAGGGGGTGGCGGTGACGCCCTATGGCATTACCAAGGTGACGACGGCGGACGGCAGGCTGCTCTACCAGCATCAGGACGACACCAGCCGCGTGCTGGTCGCGCCCTGGGTGGCTGCGGGCATGACCGACCTCATGCAGACGGCGGTCAGCACCGGCACCGGCCGGGCGGCGCAGATCGGGCGTCCGGTCGCGGGCAAGACCGGCACCACCAGCAGCAACAAGGATGGCTGGTTCCTGGGCTTTTCGAGCGGGATCACGACGGGCGTGTGGATGGGGCGCGACGACGCGCGCGCCGTCGGCGTGCTGCAGGGCGGACGCGCGCCCGCGCGCGCCTTCGCCGACTATATGAAGGTTGCGGTGGCCCGGCGTCCGGTCGAGCAGTTCGAGACGCAGGTGACCCTGCCGGAATGGCAGCTGGAGCCCGATGAGGAGGCCTATGGCCAGCCCGACAATGGAACCGGCGGGGGCATGATGGTCGATGAGAACGGCCTGCCGAT
>DASVOF010000153.1:0-2693 GCA_036383495.1 Sphingobium sp.
GAATCCGGCGGAGCGTATCGACGGGATCGGCCTTCATGTCGGGCCCGACCACCCCCATTTGCAGACCGATCGGGAGATGGTGATGCTTGAAAAATGGGTGGCCCGCAGCGCGCAACGGTGCGTCGGCGAAGGCGGCCAGCACTGCGCCTGCGCCGCCCAGCATCACTGATCGCCTGTTCATCAGATCATCCGCACGAAGGGCGCGACAGCGATCTCGCACATTCAGCATCCTGTTCTCCCTCTTGTCGTTCTGTTCTTGGATTCGTTGTTATTGAATAACTGCATCGTGCGTTAAATCGGGATCAGCTTTCCTCCCGTTCGCCCTGAGCCTGTCGAAGGGCTCCTCTTCTCTTCAAAGAAAGAGATAGGCTTCGACAAGCTCAGCCCGAACGGAGGTGGGTGATTCCGATTTAAGGCATCTCACTTTAGCTGCATTGCCTAACGATTGTAAGCCGTTCTTGCGGGCAAGATGAGTGGGTCCGCGCCGAAGCCTTTATTCCAGGCTCGGCCGCGACATATGCGAACGATCCCAATGCTTTTACCCCCTATGGCGCAGTCACGGCGATCACCCTCACCGGGCCGATCAAACCGGACGGCGTCAGCGGCGTCGACACCTTGATCGAGTTGCCCAACGCGCCCAGCGCGGTCCACGTCTGCTTCGTGACGCCGGGCTGAAGATCGCCGACCAGGCGGTTTTGCCAGGTGTTGGCGACCTTGACCTCGATCTTGTTGTCGCCCGACCGCAAGGCATCGGTTATGTCCACGCGATAAGGCGGTTTCCACGCCGTCCCCGCGAGCACACCGTTGACGCGCACCTCCGCCACGTCGCCGATCTTGCCAAGGTCGAGGAGGATGCGGCTGCCCGGCTCGCGCCATTTCGACCCGGCGCGCAGCTTGCGGGTATAGGTGGCGACGCCGGAGAAATAGCGCTGCTCGGGGTTTTCGCTCTCGGTCCACGAACCGACGGCGGTGCGGGTGACGATGGGCTTGCCCGCAACGGTCGGCACGGACAGCGACCAGCCATCGTCGAGCGTCTGCAAGCTGCGCTCCACCGGCGCGGCCAGTTCCCGCGACGGCGCGGTCGCCGGCTTGCGGAAGATCACGAAGCCCGATTCATATGCGCCAAGCGGGAGCTGCACCTCCGTCTGGTCGCCCACCGTGCGATAGCTTAGCGGCCGGCTGCCGCCATCCGCCGCGTCCCAAAGTTCGGGCTGCTTGCCCAACACACGGAAACGGACCGGCGCAGTTCCCGCCGCATCACTCTGATTGGTGACGAAATAGACGTCGCCGTCGGCAAGGCGGCGGTGAGCGAAATGCAGGTCCAGATCGCTCGCAGCGGCGTCGAAGTCTGGCAGGACCTTTTCCTCCGCGAGCACGCCGGTCACATCGTCGCGCCAATAGACCCGGCCCTTGCCGAAGCTGTTGACCGTCACCGAACGGCCATCCGCCCGTCCCCAGAGCTGGTCTGCAACCGAGCGCACAGCGGCGCTGTCGGACGACAGGCTGGGCGAGGATGTGGGCTTCGGGCCGACCAACACCGCGCCTGCCGCGACCAGATCGCGCAGCCGCGAGATCATCGGCAACGTCATGTGCGTGCCCTTTTTCGGGAGCACCAGAAGGCGATAGGATACACCGCCCGGAAAAGCGACGCGCCCATCCTCGACGGAGGCGAGGCGAAAGAGCGCATCGGCGTTGACATAGTCGAAGCCGAACTGACGCAGGTCCGCCGGCTCGCCCTCACGATCGAACGGCACGCCGACCGGTGCGCCTTCGCCATAGAAATAAAGGACGTCGGCGACGGGCGTTCCCTGTTGCAGTATGTAGGAACTGCGCGAGAGATAATCGACCCAGGGCCTGGCCATCTCGCCCCAGGTTTCATGCCGGGTAAAGGTCTGACCGAAATTCGCCAGCGTCAGGCCGGGCTTGTGGGTGTCGCTCGGCTGATGCGCCGACGTATGGATGACGAGGCGGTTGACCCCCATCGCCATATATTTGTCGGCCACCCATTTGAGCTTCCACGGCGTGGATGTCCAAAGCGGCAACGAGGAGGTGAGGGATTCAGCGGCGACCAGCGGCTTGCCGTAGACATGGGCGGTCGAGCGCGTCTCGATGATGTCGGCGGGGAACTCGTCTGTGCGGACATTGTGATAGGACATGGGCTTGCCGCCAAAGGGCATAGCCCAGAACTCGCCCATCGGAATGTCGGTATAGCTTTTGGCCTGCATGCCGTCCGCTACGGTCGGCCAGCTGGCGCCGGTCGCTTCGCCATAATAGCCCAGCTTATGCTCCTTGGCGAAGCGGGTGATCGTGCCATAATGATTTTCCGCCACCAGATCGCCCAGCGTGCGACGGAAATCCCACAGGAAGGCGTCGCTCTTCTCCGCGCTGTCGACGACGTAGCCGGCCAGGACGGGCAGCATGCGGCCAATGTCATAGCCGCGCCGCCGCTGGAACTCGGCCGGCATCGTCTCCGTCCAGTTTTCCACCCCCGCTTCCCAGCTGTCCGTCAACAGATAACGCAGCCCACGCTCTCCAACGAGCCCCTGCAATTGGCGGATGACGGGCGAGATATAGCCGTCGAGATGCGCGCGGACATGCGTCGCATCCAGCTTATCGACCTCCAGCCCCGTGCCTTCCGGGGTCGCGGGGTGGTTGATCTCTCCGGTCAGCGACCATCCGGCGCGCAGGATGAT
>DASVOF010000154.1:0-11233 GCA_036383495.1 Sphingobium sp.
ACTGCCGGCGATGGAGGAGCCCCAACTGTCGCCCGATGGCGAGCGCATTGCCGCGCGGGTCGCGATCAAAGGCGAGTTGATGCTGATGATCGCCTCCATCGCCAATGGCCCGAATCGGGTCCGGGTTATCCCGATCGGCGAAAATGACCTCAATTCGTGGCGATGGGTGAATGACGATTGGTTGATCGCCAGCATCGGCTTTGAAAACTATGTCGAGGGCACGCCCTGGTATATCGGCCGCGTCGCCAGCGTGAAGAGCGACGGGAGCAAGATCAACATCCTGGCGAAGAATCAAGCAGCCCAGAGCGCTGACGATGTGATCTGGGTCGCGCATGACGGCAGCCCGCGCATTCTCCTGTCCTATCAGACCTCCATCTACAGCGATGATCCCGGTTTCTGGCCGCGCGTGGATGAAGTCGACGTGGCCACCGGTAAGCTGCGCAGCGTCGTGGACCCGCGGGAAAGCGTTATGTCCTGGTATGCCGATGCGGATGGCACCGTCCGAATGGGCGTTGGCTATTCCGACGCGACGCGCACGACCAAGCTGCTCTATCGTTCAAGCGCCAAGTCCAGCTTCCGCACCGTCGTTCAGGCTGACCGGCGCCGTGACGAATCGCTGGTTGTGCCGATGCTCTTCACCGCCGATCCCGCCAAGGCGATCGCCAGCGACGACCATGAAGGCGTCAACGCGCTGTACGAATATGACCTCAATAAGCTGGAACTGGGCGCCAAGATATTCGCCGCACCGGGCGTCGACCTTGACGGGATCGAGCGGGACGTGGCGGGCACGGGTCTTGCGGGCGTGCGCTACACTGCCGATGCGCCGGCGGTGCACTGGTTCGACGCCGGTCTGGCCCAGGTTCAGAGCGACATCGACAAGGCGGTCGGCCTTTGCCGCGCCCGTATCGTTTCCACCAGTCGCGATCGCAGCAAGATGATCGTCCATGTTGGCGCCCCGGACCAACCGGGAGCCTATTATTACTATGACAGCG
This sequence comes from Sphingobium sp., assembly GCA_036383495.1. Lineage (GTDB taxonomy): Bacteria > Pseudomonadota > Alphaproteobacteria > Sphingomonadales > Sphingomonadaceae > Sphingobium. Next base: position 993 of record DASVOF010000154.1, read on the forward strand.
CTGTGGGCGTGATGAGCCTTTTGTCGAAGATCGGCAAAAGTATCGACGTTTCGTCCCGGCTCTCTCCGGTAAGCACGATCCGATACAAGGCGCGGGACGGGCTTGAGATCGCCGCCGTTCTCACAATGCCTGCGGGCAAGGATCCCAAGAAGCTGCCTCTGATTCTGATGCCCCATGGCGGCCCTTTCGCGCGTGACAGCGAACAATGGGACTGGTGGGCGCAATTCCTGGCGGACCGGGGATATGCCGTGCTACAACCCAATTATCGCGGCTCGTCCGGCTATGGCAAAGCCTTCGCCGCCAAGGGGGAAGGGCAATGGGGCCTCGCCATGCAGGACGACCTGAACGATGCGGTCGACTGGGCCGTGAAGCAAGGGATCGCCGACTCCGGACGCGTCTGCATCGTGGGAGCTTCTTATGGCGGCTACGCGGCGATGCGCGCGGCGCAGCGGGACGCTGGCAAATATCGTTGCGCCATATCCTATGCCGGCGTTTCAGACCTGTCGGCGATGATGCGCTACGATCGACGCTTCCTCAATCATGGCATACGCCGGGACTGGATGAAGGAACAGGCGCCTGACTTCGCCTCCGTTTCTCCGGTCAACTTCGCTGCGCAATTTGCGACCCCCATCCTGCTGATGCACGGCAAGAAGGATCGGCGGGTGCAGGTGAGCCAGTCGCGCGAAATGGTGGAAAAGCTGAAGGCGGCGGGCAAGGTGGCCGGTCGCGACTATATCTATGTCGAACAGCCGTTGGCCGACCATTTCTTCTCCCGCCAGGCGGATCGGCTCGACTTCCTGCAGCGTATGGAAGCCTTCCTGAAAGAACATAATCCGGCCTGATCTGCGCGGCTTGCAGCCATCGGCATTCTGGCCTCGCCCCGTGGGGCGGGGGGATCTTGCGCGTCATTGTCACAAAATAGAAATAAAATGGAAATTAACTTGTAACGAAATGGACATAGTCGCGTCACCAACGCCATCAGGGCGGGGGAGAATTTTTCGATGCGACCGATCTTCAAGCTGCTGCCGGCTCTCGCCGCGCTGGCCCTGCCCGCCGTGGCCCATGCCAGCGAGGACGAACAGCTGTGGACCACCGCCAGCGCCACGGTGAAGCTGAGCGACAAATGGCGCTTTTCGCAGGAAGTCGTCGCCCGGTTCAGCAACGATCGCGATGGTCTCTACGAGGTCGAGATGAACTCGCTGATCGGCTACAAGCTGAATAAGAAGGTGACGGTGTGGGCGGGCTACACCCACGATCCCAACTACGCCGCGGGCAACTTCACGGTGATGGAGCATCGCGGTCGCCAACAGGTGACGTTCGACAATATCGTCAAGATCGGCCCCGGCCAGCTCAGCGCCCGGTTGCGGCTGGAGGAACGCTGGCGCGAGGGGATCGACGGCACCGCGTGGCGCGTGCGGCCCTATATCAAATATGTGCTGCCGTTCCAGGAAGGCGGCAAGACCGCCTTGGTGCTGAGCCATGAAAGCTTCATCGACCTCAACACCACCAACTTCCAGCGGGTTCAGGGCGAAGAGCGGATGCGCAACCTGATCGCCATCACCACGCCGATCGCGAAGAACGTCAATGCGGAGATCGGCTATCTGCACCAGCATGGCTTCCGTCCCGCCGCCGATGATAGCAACGACAATGTCGCCTCCTTCTCGCTAGGCTTCAACTTCTGACCTAGGTGGGGTTCGGTCACTTGTGGACATAAATCCTCCCCGCGCCGCAGGCGGGGGGAGGGGGACCAGCCAAAGGCTGGTGGAGGGGAAATAGGCGAAGGTCGCGCATTTCCCCTCCACCACCGCCTTCGGCGGCGGTCCCCCTCCCCATCTTCGATGGGGAGGATTATGATGTCCGTCATCCCCATGCCAGACATGCTTGCCCCCTACCATCCGGCGGGCCTATAGCGCCGCCATGACCAGCGAACCATTCCGCTCGCAGCTCGCCGCGCTCGACAAGCGTGGCCGTTTGCGCCGGTTGATGCCGCGCGCGGGCAGGGACTTCGCATCCAACGACTATCTCGGCCTCGCGTCCGATCCCATGATCGGGCAGGCCGTGGCCGACGCCGTGGCGCGGGGCGTGCCGGTGGGGTCGGGGGGCTCGCGCCTGCTGCGGGGCAACGCGCCCGAACATGAAGGGCTGGAGGCGAAGGCCGCGGCTTTCTTTCGCACGCAGGCGGCGTTGTTCCTGGCGAACGGCTTTGCCGCCAATCTTGCGCTGTTTTCCACCCTGCCGCAGCGGGGCGACCTGATCGTTGCGGACGAGTTGATCCACGCCAGCGTCCATGACGGCATCCGCATGTCGAAGGCGGTGGCGGTCTTCGCCCGGCATAATGACGTGCAAAGCTTCGCCGACCTTGTCACCGCCTGGCGGGTCGAAGGGGGCAAAGGCCGCGTCTGGATCGCGGTCGAGACGCTTTATTCGATGGATGGCGACATGGCGCCGCTCGCCGATCTCGCCACGCTGGCCGCCACGCATGACGCGATTCTGATCCTGGATGAAGCGCATGGCACCGGCGTCTTCGGTCCGGGCGGGCGGGGTCTGTCAGCGGGCCTTGATGGCCTGCATAATGTCGTGACGCTGCACACCTGCGGCAAGGCGATGGGCGTGGAGGGCGCGCTGATCTGCGGGTCGAGCATCCTGATCGACTATCTCATCAACCGCGCGCGGGCCTTCATCTTCTCGACAGCGCCGTCACCGCTGATGGCGGTGGCGGCATCTGCCGCGATCGACCGGATCGAGCAGGCGGAGGACCTGCGCGACCGATTGAAGACGTTGCGCGCCGACGCCGCCGAAGCGATCTGCGCGCCGCTCGGCCTGCCGCAGCCGCGCAGCCAGATCGTGCCGGTGGTGCTGGGCGAGGATCGCCGCACCATGGCCGCCGCCGCCGCCTTGCAGGAGGCGGGCTTCGACGTCCGGGGCATCCGCCCGCCCACGGTGCCGCCGGGGACCAGCCGCCTGCGCATCTCCCTGACGCTCAATGTCGGCCGCGCCGATATCGCGGCGCTGGGCGAACAGTTGCAGAGGATCCTCCTATGACCGCCTTCATCATCACGGGTACCGATACGGGCGTCGGCAAGACGGTCTTCGCCGCCGGGCTCGCCGGGGCGCTGGACGCCTCTTACTGGAAGCCGATCCAGGCCGGGGTCGATCCGGAAGGGGACAAGGAGACGGTCGCGAGTCTTTCGGGCCTGCCCGCAACGCGCATCCTGCCCGAAGCCTACCGCCTGACCGCGCCCGCCTCGCCGCATCTCGCCGCGCGGATCGACGGGGTGGCGATCAGCCTAGATCGCCTCGCGCTGCCGCAGGTCGACGGCCCGCTGGTGGTGGAGGGCGCGGGCGGCGTGCTGGTTCCTGTCAGCGAAACGCTGCTGATGGCGGACCTCTTCGCGCATTGGGGCGCGCCCGTCATCCTCTGCGCCCGCACCGGCCTTGGCACGATCAACCACAGCCTGCTCAGCATCGAGGCGCTTCGCAGCCGGGGTGTGCCGATTGCGGGCATCGCCTTCATCGGCGATCCGCATGCGGAAAATGAGCGGATCATTCCCCAGATCGGCCAGCTGCGCTCGCTGGGCCGCCTGCCGCATCTCGACCGTTTGGATGCGGCGGCGCTGCGGGCGGCTTTCACGGGGAATATCAGTCTGCCTTGAGGCGGTCTCAGGAGCATCGGGCGCTATATCGGGATAACCTCAGCCTCCGTTCGCCCTGAGCTTGTCGAAGGGTTCTATTTCCCTTCAAGAAAGAGACAGGCTTCGACAAGCTCAGCCCGAACGGAGGTGAGAGGGCGCCCCCTGGTTTCCCAGGATTTTCGACGAACGACATGGACTTGTCCGGGCAAGGCGGGCCAAGTTGCGCCATCGAAAAAGCAAGGGACGCTTTGATGAAAATCATCCTCCTCGGCGCGGCCGCTTCCGCGCTGATCCTGGGCGCGTCGATCGCGCAGGCCGATCAGGCGCAGCAGGCGGCTCCGGCCAGGCCGACCTATGGCGGCTACGGGTTCGATACGAAGGGCATGGACCCGTCGGTCAAGTCGGGCGACGATTTCTACCTCCACGCCAATGGCGGCTGGGCGAAGGCGACCCCGATCCCCGCCGACAAGTCCAACTATGGCGCGTTCAACGCGCTGGACGACCTGTCGCGCGAACGGACGCGGGGCATATTGGAGGCGGCCCGATCCGACCCGGCCAGCAAGATCGGCGCGGCCTACGCCAGCTATCTGGACGCCGCCGCGGTGGAGGCGAAGGGTCTCGCGCCGATCAAGCCCTGGCTCGCGCGGATCGGCGCGGTGAAGGACAAGGCGGCCTATGCGAAGATCGCCGCCGAAGCGGCGCGCGCGGGCGTCCCCGGCCCCTTCGCCTTCCATGTCGGACAGGATGACAAGAATCCGGACAGCTATATATTGAACCTGCGCCAGGGTGGGCTGGGCCTGCCCGACCGCGATTTCTACCTGGAGCCCGGCGAGAAGATGGCGGCGATCCGCGCCGCCTATGTCGCGCATCTCGAAGCGATGCTGACCTTGGCGGGCGAGACCGACGCCAAGGCCCGCGCCGCCGCGCTGATGGCGTTCGAAACGGAGGTCGCGAAGGTCCACTGGACGCAGGTGGACAGCCGCGATGCCGACAAGACCTATAACAGGATGACGCTGGCCGACCTCGCCAAAGCCGCGCTGGGTTTTGATTTCGCCGGCTATTTCGGCGCCAACCGGCTCGCGCCCTCAGCGCTAATCGTCGCCCAGCCCAGCGCCGTAACGGGGGAGGCCGCGCTGATAGCGAGGACGCCGGTCGGTGTGCTGAAGGACGCGCTCATCCTGCGCAGTCTCCACGCTTACGCGACCTACCTGCCCGACCGTCTCGCCGACGCGGACTTCGCCTTTTACGGCACGACGCTGTCGGGCACGCCGCAGCGCGAGGACCGTTGGAAGCGCGCCGTCGACTTCCTGAAGGAGTCGATGGGCGAGGAAGTGGGCAAGGTCTATGTCGCCAAATATTTCCCGCCCGAAACCAAGGCGGCGATGGACCAGCTGGTCAAAAATGTCATCGCCGCCATGGGCCGCCGCATCGACGGGCTCACATGGATGAGCGACGCCGCCAAGGCGCGGGCGCACCGGAAGCTCGCCGCCTTCACGCCGAAGATCGGCTATCCCGACAAATGGCGCGATTATTCGGGCCTGACGGTGAAGGCCGGCGACCTGTTCGGCAATGCGCAGCGCGCCAACGCCCATGAATTCGACTATCAGATGGGCAAGCTGGGCAAGCCGATCTACCGCTGGGAATGGCAGATGACGCCGATGGAGATCAACGCCTATGCCGATTTCGGCATGGTGGAGATCGTTTTCCCCGCCGCCATCCTGCAGCCGCCCTTTTTCGATCCCCATGCCGATCCGGCGGTCAATTATGGCGGCATCGGCGCGGTGATCGGCCATGAACTCAGCCATCATTTCGACGATCAGGGCGCGAAATATGACGAGACCGGCAAGCTCGACCAATGGTGGAGCGATCAGGATGTCGCCAATTTCAAGGCGCTGACCGATAGGCTGGTGAAGCAATATGACGCCTATGAACCCTTCCCCGGCGCGCATGTGAAGGGGGCGTTCACGCTGGGCGAGAATATCGGCGACCTCGCCGGCGTGGCGGTGGCGCTCGACGCCTATCATGCCTCGCTGGGCGGCAAGGCCGCGCCGGTGATCGACGGCACGACGGGCGACCAGCGCTTCTTTCTGGGGTGGGCGCAGGTGTGGCGGCGCAATTATCGCGAGCCCAATCTGCGCCAGCGGCTGATCACCGACCCGCATTCGCCATCGCAATATCGCGCCGACACCGTGCGCAATTTCGATGCGTGGTATGGGGCTTTCAAGCCTGAACCGGCGGGCAAGATCTATCTTGCGCCGCAAGATCGGGTGAAGATCTGGTGAGGGGTGGGCGGCTCATATTGATGGGAGCCGCCTTCATTTCCCAAGTGCAATGATTCGGGGCTGCGGCGAGGCGTGAGGATGCGGCGATCAATCGCCATCGTCCAAAATGTCGTCTTTGAAATCTCACGCTTCGCCGGATTGCTCTTTAATCCCGCGCTTCTCTTCCACAGCTTCAGGGCTGGTAATTTGAGGAGAAGCAGGTTGACGGGTTTTAATGCATCGAAGTTTCTGAAGGCTGGTCTGGTCTCTGTCGCGCTGTTCGCGACGGCCCCGCTCATGGCGCAGGGCGCCGCCGCTCCGGCGACGCCATCGGCGGGCGCGACCAAATTCACCGATGCCGACATCAAGCTGTTCGCCGCCGCCGCCGTGGCCGTGACGAAGATCCAGTCGGATACGACGGTCGCCGAAGCGGACAAGCAGCCCAAGATGCTGGCCGCGCTGCAGGCTTCCGGGATCGCGCCTGAAAAGTTCAATGAGATCGGACAGGCAGCCGCTGCCGACCCCGCGCTGCAACAGCGCATTCAGGCTGCCGCTCCGGCTGCGCCTGCTGCTCCGGCCTCGCCTGCTGCGCCTGCCGCTCCGGGGCATGCGCATTAAGCATTTCGGGTCAGTTTTTCTCCCGTTCGTTCTGAGCCCTTCGACAAGCTCAGGAGAGCCTTGTCGAAAGGCTTTACTTCCCTTCAAGAAAGGAGTGGGCTTCGACAAGCTCAGCCCGAACGGAGTTTGGGTGTTCCAATCGGGCGTTTGCCGACCGGGGAAGGCTCTTGGCCTGACGCATGCGCTCATCTAAGCGTCGGCCATGACCTCCCCTGTCTGGCGCCCTTTCACGCAGCACGGCCTGAATGAGCCCGTCCCCCATGTCGTGCGGGCGGAAGGCGCGTTGTTGCACCTGGCCGATGGCGGGACGCTGATCGACGGCATCTCCAGCTGGTGGGTGACGACCCACGGCCATTGCGAACCGCGCATCGCCGCCGCCATCGCCAATCAGGCGAGCCAGCTCGATCAACTGATCTTCGCCGGCTACACCCACGGTCCGGCGGAGGAGGTGGCGCGCGGCCTGATCGCCATCGCCCCGCAGGCGCCGGGGCGTGATCCGCTGGCCCATGTCTTCTATTCCGACAGCGGATCGACCGCGGTCGAGGTCGCGCTCAAGATGGCGCTGGGTTATTGGCATAATCTGGCGCTTGATGGGCTGGCGGCCCCGCGCCATCGCATCCTTGTCCTCGAACATGGCTATCATGGGGACACGATCGGCGCGATGTCGATCGGGGAGAGGGGGGTCTATAACGCCGCCTGGACGCCCTTGCTGTTCGATGTCGGCACGATTCCCTTCCCGGCTCCCGGCCGCGAGCAGGCGACGCTGGACGCGCTGGACGCCGCCTGCGCCGCGCCCGAGCCGCCCGCCGCCTTCATCGTCGAGCCGCTGGTGCTGGGCGCGGGCGGCATGCTGCTCTATCCGCCGCATATACTGCGCGAGATGGCGGCCATCTGCGCCCATCACGACGTCCTGCTGATAGTCGACGAGGTGATGACCGGATGGGGCCGCACCGGCACGCTTTTCGCCTGCGAACAGGCCGGCGTCGCGCCGGACATCATGGCGGTGGCGAAGGGCGTCACCGGCGGCGCGATCCCGCTGGCGGCGACGCTCGCCACGTCACGCATTTTCGAAGCGCATAAGTCGACGGATCGCGCGCGGCTCTTCTATCATTCGTCCAGCTATACGGCGAACGCGATCGCCTGCGCCGCCGCCGCCGCCAATCTCGCCATCTGGCGCGAGGAGGATGTGCTCGGCCGTATCAAGACATTGTCCGAAGCCATCGCCCTGCGACTCGCTGCGCTGGCGACGCATCCCGCCTTCGCCAACCCGCGCCAGATCGGCGCGATCGCCGCGATCGACCTCATCACGGCCGACGCCGGCTATCTTTCGGACCTTGCTCCCCGGCTGCGCGCCTTTTTCCTGGAGCGAGGCATCCTGCTGCGTCCTTTGGGCAACAGCATCTACCTCATGCCGCCCTATTGCCTTGATGCAGATCAGCTTGATCGCATCTTCGCGGCGCTCTTTGAAGCCGGTGATTTCTTTGGGCTGTCGGCCTGACTTTCATTTTCTAACTTTTGGCGCTATGGCGGCGCGATTTTTCGACTTTCCAGGATATTATGGCAAAAGAAGAACTGCTTGAAATGCGCGGCCAGGTTGTGGAGCTTCTCCCCAACGCCATGTTCCGCGTTCGGCTTGAAAATGATCACGAGATCCTCGGCCACACCGCCGGCAAGATGCGCAAGAATCGCATCCGCGTGCTGGTGGGCGACGAAGTGCTGGTCGAATTGACACCCTACGACCTGACCAAGGGTCGGATCACCTACCGCTTCAAATAAGCCGCACATCTCCATGCGGCTCATCCTTGCTTCGGCTTCCCCCAGACGGCGCGACCTTCTGGGCCAGATCGGCGTTGCGCCCGACGCCGTCGATCCGGCCGACCTCGACGAAACGCCCCTGAAGGGTGAGCTTCCCGCGCATTACGCCGCGCGGGTCGCCGCCGACAAGGGGGCGATGGTCGCGGCGCGGCATCCCGGCGCGCTGATACTGTCGGGCGACACGGTGGTCGCGGCCGGCCGCCGCATCCTGCCCAAGGCCGAGGATGAGAAGGAAGCGCGCGAGTGCCTCGCTCTCCTTTCCGGTCGTCGTCATCGGGTGCTCAGCGCAATCACGCTGGTCGATGCCGAAGGAAAGGCGCGCCACCGCCTCTCCACCAATATTGTCACCTTCAAGCGGCTGGAGCGGACGGAGATCGACGCCTACATCGCCAGTGGCGAATGGCATGGCAAGGCGGGCGGCTATGCGATCCAGGGCCGCGCCGCCGGCCTCATCCGGGCCATCCAGGGCAGCCACAGCGCGATCATGGGCCTGCCGCTTTACGAAACCCGCGCGCTGCTGAAGGCAGCGGGCTACCCATTGGACTAGAGTGATTTCGAGGGAAATGGCACATTTCCCGGCTCGGCAATCACGACCAACAGGAATATAACCATGGCCGAATGGCTTTATGAAGAAGGCATCGGCGAAGCCCGCGCCGCGCGAATCGAAAAGGGCCGCCTGGTCGAAGCGTTGATCGAACGGGAGGGTGACGCCGCCCGCGCCGGATCGGTGATGCAGGGCAAGCTGATCCGCACCGTCATCCCGAAAAAGCGCGGCATCGCCCGGTTGATCAGCGGCGAGGAAGTGCTGGTCGAACCCATCCCGCCGAAAATCGCGGAGGGCGCGACCGTCCTCCTCGAAATCCTGCGCGAAGCCATCCCGGAGGAAGGGCGCGCGAAACTCGCCAAGGGCCGCATAGCCCAGCCCGGATCGAAGGCGCACCCCGCGCCCAGCCTGCTCCAGCGCCTGCGCGCGACGGACGTGCCCGTGGTCCCATGCCCCGCCCATGAGGAGGACCGGCTCGAAGCCTATGGCTGGAGCGAATTGATGGAGGAGGCGATCTCCGGCGACATCGGCACGGAAGAAGCTGCACTGCGCATCTTCCCCACTCCGGCCATGATCCTGATCGACGTCGACGGATCGCTCCCCCCCGCCAAGCTCGGCCCCAAGGGCGCGAAACTGGCGGCGCAGGCGATCCGCCGCATGGGCCTGACCGGCTCGATCGGCATCGACCTGCCGACGATGAACAACAAGGATGAGCGCGCCGTCGCCTCCGCGCAGATCGACAAATATCTGCCGCTCCCCTTCGAGCGCACGGCGGTCAACGGCTTCGGCTTCGTCCAGGTCATCCGCCGCCGCGAGCGCATGAACCTCATGGAACTGCTCCGCGCTGACCCCGTCGAGACGGCGGCGCTGGCGCTGCTCCGTCGCGCCGAACGTCACGGCGGCGGCGGCCCCGTCACGATCACGGCGCAGCCCGCCATCATCGACCGGCTGCACCGGGCGCCCGATTGGATCGAACAACTCGCCCGCCGTCGGGGTGGCGCGATCAGCTTGAAGGCGGACGCCTCGCTCGCCATATCGGCGGGTCATGTCGCCTAAAGCCTCCTCCTGCCCGGTCTGTCGCCAGCCGTCCGCGCCCGACACGCGCCCCTTCTGCGGCAAGGGCTGTCGCGACCGCGACCTCCTGCAATGGCTGGGCGAAGGCTACCGCGTCCCCGGCGCGCCCGTTCGGCAAGATGTGCAAAAAAGCGACGATTATGGGGTGGACAGCACCCCGGATTGATGCCTATAGGCACGCCTCTCAAAGCGACCGGTGGTTCTCATCGGCGCCCGTTGCCCGGGTAGCTCAGTTGGTAGAGCATGCGACTGAAAATCGCAGTGTCGGCGGTTCGACTCCGTCCCCGGGCACCATTT
>DASVOF010000155.1:0-2558 GCA_036383495.1 Sphingobium sp.
CCGGAGGACGGCGGCGCTTCCGCGTCACGCCGGGTTCATGGGCGTGCGGGCATGCGATGTCGCCCATGCTGTCTCTCCATCCGCTTCGCCGGGGCCGCGCATGACGCGCCGCTGGCTCCGCATGGCGGCGATCGCGGCGACAGGCATGTCGCTGCTCGCGCGTCCGGCCGCCGCCCAGCAGATCCTGCGCGACGCCGAGACCGAAGCCTTCATGGCCGACATGTCCGGCCCGCTGGTCAGCGCGGCGGGCATGGAGCCGCGCAACGTCCAGGTCCTGCTGATCAACGATCGCGAGATCAACGCCTTCGTCGCGGGCGGACAATATGTCTGGGTGCATAGCGGCCTGATCGCCGCGACCGACAATGTGAACCAGTTGCAGGGCGTGGTCGCCCATGAACTGGGCCATATCGAGGGCGGACATGTGATCCGGTCGGCCGAAGGGATGAAGGCCGCGACCGGCATCACGCTGCTGAGCCTGGTGCTGGGCGCGGCGGCGATCGCGGCGGGCGGCGCAGAGGCCGGCATGGGCATATTGGGCATGGGCCAGCAGGCGGCGATGGGCAAATTCCTCGCCTTCTCCCGCGCGCAGGAAAGCTCCGCCGACCTTGCGGGCGCGCGCTATCTGAGCAAGGCGGGGCTTTCGGGCAAGGGAAGCCTGGAATTCTTCAAGAAGCTGCAAAATCAGGAATATCGCCTCGCCATCCCGCAGGATGACAGCTACGCGCGCACCCACCCGCTGTCAGGCGAGCGCATCAACGTCCTGCGCGAGGTCTATCAGGTCGACCCATCCTGGGCCAAGCCCGTGGACCCGAAGCTGGAGGGCCGGTTCGAACGGATCAAGGCGAAGCTGGTCGGTTTCGTGTCGGAACCCACGCAGACCTTGATCAAATATCCCGAAAGCGACCGGTCGATCCCGGCCCATTATGCGCGCGCCTACGCCTGGCATAAGAGCGCCTACCCGGACAAGGCGCTGTCAGAAGTCGACGCGCTGCTGGTCGCCGCGCCGCACGATCCCTATTTTCTGGAACTGAAGGGGCAGGTGCTGCTCGAAAGCGGCAAGCCCGCCGACGCCATCCCCCCGCTGCGCGAGGCGGTCAGGCTGACCAATCAGCCGCTGATCGCCACGCTGCTGGGCCACGCGCTGATCGCGACGGAAAATGACGCGCATTTCGCGGAGGCCGAGCAGGTGCTGCGCAAAGCGGTGGCGCGCGATCGGGAAAATCCCTTCGCCTGGTATCAGTTGGGCGTCGTCTATGAACGGCGCGGCGACACCGCCCGCGCGGCGCTAGCGACGGCGGAGCGCTATTCGATGATGGGCGAGGAGCAAATGGCGCTGCGCAGCGCGGACGCCGCCATGCAGGGTCTGAAACCCGGCACGGTTGACTATCTGCGGGCCCAGGATATCGCCATGGTTTCACGCGCAGCCGTCGAACAGAAGCGGAAGAAAAGATGACACAGCCCCGGCCCGGATTTCGCGCGGCCCTTTCCAACAGGACGATTCAAATGACGCTTGGCGCCCTTGCCTTCCTTGCCGCCACCGCAACGGGCGCCGCCCTCGGGCTACAGAGCACCGGGAGCGGGAGCGTGGGCGACAAGGCCGCGATCGAGCAGATCGTGCACGATTATATATTGGAGCATCCGGAGATCATCCCGGAAGCGATGGAAAAGCTGCAGGCGAAGCGGGTGGCCGGCAGCATCGACGCAAGCCGCAAGGCGATCGAGACGCCCTATGCCGGAGCCTGGGAAGGCACCGCGCAAGCCGATGTGACGGTGGTCGAATTTTTCGACTATGCCTGCGGCTATTGCCGCGCCTCGCTGCCCGACCTGGCGAAACTGGTGGGCGAGGATAAAAGGGTGAAGGTCGTCTATCGCGAACTGCCGATCCTGTCGGACGAGAGCGCGGACGCCGCCAAAGTATCGCTGCTGGCGGCGGAGAAGGGGCAATATATGCCCTATCACCGCGCGCTCTACGACAGCGGCAAGGTGACGCGGGAGAGCATCCTGTCCGCCGCCGCCAAGATCGGGATCAATCGCGCCGCCGCGGAGGCGGCGATGGCCAGCACAAAATATGACGCGGAGCTACAGTCCAACATCGCGCTGGCGCAGAAACTGCACGCCAGCGGCACCCCGACCTTCGTCATCGGCGATCAGGTGCTGAACGGGGCGGTGGGCTATGACGCGCTGAAGAAGGCGGTGGAGGCGGCGCGGGGCAAATAGGGTGGAACGAGTGAATGGCGGACGTTGCGCAGGCCCACCCCGCTGCGACTACGCCTCGCCTGCGGCTCGGCAAGTCTCGCTCCCCTCCCGCTTGCGGGAGGGGCTGGGGGTGGGCTGGTTCGACGTCTGAAAATTGGCCGCAACTCACAACCCCCAAAACCGCCCCCCACCCCCACCTTCCGCCATTGACTTGGGCGCCTCTTTTGCCTATCGGACGCCCCCTGACATGCGGTCGCCCTATCGGCGGCCCTTTTTTGTCACGTCCGATTCTTAGTATTTTTGAGGAATGAACGATGAAGCGCACCTTTCAGCCGAGCAATCTGGTTCGGAAGCGCCGTCAC
>DASVOF010000156.1:0-2823 GCA_036383495.1 Sphingobium sp.
GATTCAAAATCAAATTCCTCGATCCGGTTTCCCTTGACGACCGCGACCCGGGTTTCTTCCCGGTGGCGCGCATCGATCAGCATACGCATTGTCATTTATGATACTCCGGCGTTGGCGGCCTGCGGCGCTGAGCCGGGTCGCCACGCGATAATGAAGGGACATGTCCATTTGCGCCGCCAGCGGCGCGGATTGCGACATCGTCCGGTTTAATGGATGGAATTGCGCTTCTGCTGCTTCGACAGGGCCGGGCAAGTCGCCGGTCCACACCATCCACGCCGCATCGCCCGAAGTCGGGTTCAGCGGGGAATGGAAATCATGCCTCATGCAGCGTCAACCTGTTCGTCGCATCGGCTGGAAGGCGTTTGAGGCCCGCCGATGTCATCGTGAAAGTTCCTGAAAAGAACCGCGCCTGATATTAGGCGCCCTTTCAGGAATTGGAATGGGTAGCAGCCAAAGTGCAGCCAAGCAACGGGCCGTCGAAATATTGTTTCGTGGAAGGCGGATTGAGAGGGCTGCCCGTTTAATGGTTGGCGGGGTGAAGTGGGAGCCCAAGAAATTTGGCTGGACGCGCGGCGTGGGCGCAATGCACAAGCGCGGCATGCTACACGGACTTGCCCTGGCAAGCGCGCTTTTCTCCACGACGCCCGGCCCTTCCGCCGTTCCCGTCGATCGTTTCGGCGCGCCCGCGAACATGGCCCCCCGACCGGTCAAGCGTCTGCACAGCATCACCGTGCCGATCCCGGCGGTGGCGCGCGGCGTATCGCTGCCCAAGGTGGAGGGATCGTCCGACGCATCGCGCCCGCTGGTCGTCATAGACCCCGGCCATGGCGGCCATGATCCGGGCGCGACCAATGTCCAGACGGGCGAGCGCGAGAAGGACGTCACCCTCGCCATCGCGCGGGCCATTCGCGACCAGCTGGTGAAGTCGGGCCGGGTGCGGGTGGCGCTGACGCGTGACGATGACCGCTTTCTTGTGCTCCAGGAACGCTATGGGATCGCGCGCCAGCTGAACGCCGATCTTTTCATCTCCATCCATGCCGATTCGGCCGACAATGCGGAAGCGGAGGGGGCGACCGTCTATACGCTGTCGGAAACCGCGTCGGATCGGGAAGCGGCGCGGCTGGCGGCGCGGGAGAACAGGGCGGACATATTGAACGGCGTCAATTTGGGCGGGCAATCGGGCGATGTATCGTCGATCCTCATCGATCTGACGCAGCGGGAGTCCATGAATGTTTCCGCGAATTTCGCGCGGTTGCTGCACCGGGAGGCGGCGTCCTATATGTCGTTTCGTACGATATATCATCGCTTTGCGTCGCTGATGGTTTTGAAGGCGCCCGACACGCCGTCGGTGCTGTTCGAAACCGGTTATCTCAGCAATGAGAAGGACGCGGCCTTCCTTTCCTCGCGGGAGGGGCGGGCGGCGATCGCGCGCGGGGTCGCGCGCGCGGTCGAGGTGCATTTCGCCCGCAAGCTCGCCCCGGCGGGACAGTGAGCCGCAAGCGCCCCGTCGATCCGGACTGGCGCTTACTGCATTTTGACCTTAGAGCCTCCTATCGTCATGGAAGAGGCTCGCCCCGATACCGCCCGATCATCATTGTCCCAGCGCCTGCGGGTTCGCGCGGGGCTGTTGATGACACGCCTCACGCCCCATTGGGAGCGGCGCTGGTTCCGTTGGGCGGCGATTGCGCTGGGCGGCCTGTTCATCGCCTATGCGCTCTTCTGGCTGATCTTCGCGCGGGGCCTGCCCGACGCCAGCACATTGCTGGAATATGAGCCGCCGCTGCCCACCATCGTGCGCGACATCGACGGCCAGCCGGTGCACAGCTATGCGCGCGAGCGGCGCGTCCAGCTGCAATATAGCGACTATCCGCCGCTGCTCATCCGCGCCTATCTGGCGGCGGAGGACAAGACCTTCTTCGACCATCATGGCGTCGACATTCCCGGCTTCATCGGCGCGGTGTTCGACTATGCGACCAAGATCGGATCGGGCCAGCGCGCCCGGGGCGGGTCCACCATCACCCAGCAGGTCGCCAAGAACCTGCTGATCGGCGACGAATATTCCCCCACGCGCAAGGTGAAGGAGATGATCCTCGCCTACCGCATGGAAGATGTGCTGACCAAGCAGCAGATCCTCGAACTCTACCTCAACCAGATATTCCTGGGCCGCAACGCCTATGGCGTGCAGGCCGCCGCGCGCGCCTATTTCGACAAGGACGTCGCGGACCTCAAGCTCCACGAAATGGCCTATATGGCCATCCTGCCCAAAGGTCCCGCCAACTATCGCCCCGAAAGCCCGACCGGCCATGAGCGCGCGCTGGAGCGCCGCAACTGGGCGCTGGGCGAGATGTTCAAAAATGGCTGGATCACGCAGGCGCAGCGCGATGAGGCGCGGGCGCAGCCGCTGGGCACGGTCGCCGCGCACGGCTCCGGCTTCGATGCGCGCGCGGGCGGCTATTATATGGAAGAGGTGCGCCGCCGCCTGATCCAGCAGTTCGGCGAGAAAGCGGAGGACGGCCCCAACAGCATCTATGCGGGCGGCCTGTGGGTCCGCAGCCCCTATGATCCCAGGATGCAGGAAGGAACGGCGACCGCGCTGCGCAACGGCCTGCTGCGCTTCGACGCGGGCAAGGGCTGGGCGGGCCCGGTCGGCAAGATCGACATGACGCGCGGCTGGGAGCGCGAACTGGCGGCGAGCTATGTCAGCGTCGATTACGCCGGATGGCGCGTCGCCGCCGTCATCAGCAAGGATTCGTCCGCGGCGCAGATCGGCTTTTCCGACGGATCGACCGGCGCGCTCCCGGCGGGCGCAGCGCAGATGCCCTA
>DASVOF010000157.1:0-40699 GCA_036383495.1 Sphingobium sp.
TGCGGCGATCCGGCGCGCCCGCTAGGTTCACCTTTCGTTCCATATAGGGGATATAATGGACAGTCTGGCCGTCATCCTGATATTTGTCGCGCTGGTCGCCGGGCTGGGGCTCGGCTGGCTGCTGCGCGGCAAGGCTTTGGCGCCGCTCACCCTCGAAAAGGCTGAACTGGCGACAAAGCTAGACAGCGCGACGGCGCAGCGCAACGGCGCGTTGCAGGAATTGGTCGTGGCCCAGGATCGCGCCGCCCAGGCGGGAGAGCTGGCGCAGCGGCTGGAGGAAGAGCGGACGGCGCGCGAACTGACGGCGCGCGAACTGGCGGCGCTCCGGTCCGAGGCGCAGGCGAGGGCCGAGGCGTTCGAGGCGCAGATCACGGCCTTGAGGGAAGCGAAGGAGCAGCTGTCGGCGCAGTTCAGCGAGATCGGCGGCAAGCTGCTGCACCAGGCGCAGAGCCAGTTTCTTGAGCGCGCCGACCAGCGGCTGACGCAGGCGCATGAGAAGAGCGAAGCGCAACTCAAGCAACTGCTCCATCCCGTCAACGAGACGATCCAGCGCTACGACCAGAAGATCACGCAAATCGAGCAGCAGCGCACCGAGGCCTATGGCATCCTGCGCGGCGAGATCGAATCGATGAAGAGCGGGCAGGAGGCGGTGCGCGCCGAAGCCCAGCGTCTGGTCGATTCGCTGCGCCACGCGCCCAAGGCGCGGGGCCGCTGGGGCGAGCAGCAGTTGCGCAACGTGCTGGAGACGTGCGGCCTTTCCGAATATGTCGACTTCCATACCGAGGTGAGCGTCGAGGGCGAGAATGGCCGGTTGCGCCCCGACGCGATCCTGCGCGTGCCGGGCGGGCGGGCGCTGGTGATCGACGCCAAGGTCTCGCTGAACGCCTATCAGGACGCCTATGGGGCGGACGGGGACGAAGAGCGCAAGCGCCTGCTTTCCGCCCACGCCGCCGCGATGCGCGCGCATGTCGAGACGCTGGGGCGGAAAAGCTATGCCGAACAGTTCGACGAAGCGCCCGACTATGTGATCATGTTCGTGCCGGGCGAGCATTTCCTCTCCGCCGCGCTGGAGCATGACCCGCGGCTTTGGGATCATGCTTTCAGCAAGCGTGTGCTGCTTGCGACGCCCACGAACCTGATCGCGATCGCCCGGACGGTGGCGGCGGTATGGCGGCAGGAAAAGATGGCCGACGAAGCCAAGCGCATCGGCGCGCTGGGCAAGGAGCTGTATGAACGGCTGGCCGGGGCGGCGGGATCGCTGCGCAAGCTCGGCAACCGGCTGACCGGCGCGGTGAGCGACTATAACGCCTTCATCGGCGGCTTCGAGGGTCGGGTGCTGGTGACGGGCCGCAAGCTGCGCGACCTCAATATCGAGACCGGCGGCAAGGAACTGGAAGAACTGGCGCCGGTGGAGGCGCTGGTGCGCGAACCGGCCTCGCCCGAGGCTCTGCGGGCGCTGCCCGAGGCTTTGCCTGACGCGGCGGAATAGTAGCGGCGAACATTTTAACCCCTCTCCCTTGAGGGAGAGGACTGCGCAGACTAGGCAGCTTGCTGCCTAGTCGTAGCTGGATGAGGGGGATGCGATCCACCGGATCGCGCGGGCCGCAGGCCCGCTCCCCCTCATCCAGCTACGACTAGGCTCCTTCGTCGCCAAGGCTGCGTATCCTTCTCCCTCTAGGGAGAAGGCCGGTCCGCAAATCATCGCCGATCAAGTTCAGCATGACGAAAGGCTTCACGCGGTCTAAGCGGGCATCATGAAGAGCCTGCCCCTCGCCCGCCTGCTTGCACTGGCCGTTCCGCTGCTGATGCTGGGCGGCGCCTATGCATCGCAATATGTGGGCGGGCTGCATCCGTGCGAAATGTGCTGGTGGCAGCGCTATGCCCATATGGCCGCGATCCCGCTGGCGCCGCTCGCCTATGCCGCGCGGGGACGGCCCTGTGTCAGCGCGCTGTTCGTCGGGCTGGCGGGACTGGCGATCGGAGTCAGCGGGGGCATCGGCCTGTTCCATGCCGGGGTCGAATATGGCTGGTGGCAGGGGCTGACCGCCTGCTCCACCTCCCTCACAAGCGGCAGTTCGGCGGACATATTGAACCAGATCATGGCGACGCCGATCACGCGGTGCGACGTCGCGCCGTGGACGCTGATGGGCATATCGATGGCGGGCTATAACGGGCTCTTGTCGGGGGCCGCCGCGCTCGCCATCTTGGCCCTGTTGATCAAGGCAAGGAAAGAGGCATGAGCGCGCCCCGCAATTTCCCCCGCCCCGGACGAAAGGTGACCGCTGCGGAGCGCGAGGCGATGCTGCGCGTCGACCATGCCGGCGAGTTTGGCGCGACGCGCATCTATGCCGGGCAGCTGGCCGTGCTGGGCGACCGTCATCCCGACGCGCGCGTGATTGCGGGCATGGCCGCGCAGGAAGAACGGCACCGCAGGATTTTCGACGCCATGGTGACGCGGCGCGGCGTGCGGCCGACGGCGCTGCGGCCCATATGGGACGTGGCGGGCTTCGCGCTGGGCGCGGTGACGGCGGCGATCGGGCCGCGCGCCGCCATGGCCTGCACCGCAGCGATCGAGACGGAGATCGACCGCCATTATGCCGAGCAACTCGACGCGCTCGGCGATGACGATCCGGAACTTGCCGCCACCATCGCGGATTTTCAGGCCGAAGAACTGGAGCATCGCGACACCGCCATCGCCCATGGCGCGGAGCAGGCCCCGGCCTATCCCTTGCTCTCGGGCGTGATCCGCCTGGGGTGTCGCGCCGCGATCGCGCTGTCGAAGCGGATCTGAGGAGACGGAAAACATGTTGAAGACAGTGATGATCGCCGCGATGCTGACGGCCGCCGCGCTCCCGGCATGGGCGCAGCAGGGCCCGGCGCAGGAACAGGCGCCGACCGCCGCCGCGGGAACCGCCGGATCGGAGCGGGTCAACCTGGTCATCGTCTATGGCGAGGACCCCTGCCCGCAGAGTTCCGGAAGCGACATCGTCGTGTGCGCGCGCAAGGGCGAGGAGGAACGCTATCGCATTCCCGAACCGCTGCGGGGCGATCCCAACGCGCCCGCGCATCAGGCGTGGGGCGAGCGGGTGAGGTCGATGGAATATGTGGGTCGGACGGGCGCCGAAAGCTGTTCGGCGACAGGACCCGGCGGCTTTACCGGCTGCTTCAACCAGCTGGCGCGGCTCGCCAAGGCGGAACGGCAGCAGGCGGACAACGCCAGCTGGAAGGATCTGGTCGAGGCGGAGCGTGCGCGCCGCCTGTCGACGATCGACGCGGAAAGCAAGGATATCGAGGCGCGCGCCGTCGCCGAGGAAAAGGCGAGCGCGCCCCAACCTCAACCGAAACCCGCGCCCTGACGGATTTTCCATCCGGGCGGCGTCTGGGGAAAGGCGCTCGGGTGGCTGACAGGGGCGCCATGAGGATGATTTCTATGCGTTTCCGTGGCTTCCCCGCACTGACCGCCCTGCTGCTCCTGCTGATCGGCATCGCCTCCCCCGCAAGGGCCGAACCGCCCCAGCGGGTGTTCAACCTGGTGGTCTATGGCGACGATCCCTGTCCCAAGGGCGAGGGCGACGAGATCGTCGTCTGCGCGCGCAAGCCGGAATCGGAACGCTATCGCATCCCCAAGAAGCTGCGCGAGAAGCCCGCTGTTTCCGGCGGTCCGGGCTGGGGCAGCCAGGTCGCGACCATGGAACAGGCGCAGCGGCAGACCCTGCCCGGCAGCTGCTCCGCTATCGGCAGCAACGGCTTCACCGGTTGCACCGCCAAGATGCTGGAGCAATGGTTCGCCGAGCGGCGGATGCAGGAGTCCAGGGGTGAACCGTGAGGGTTGCGGCGGACGTACTGATCCCTCTCCCTTGAGGGAGAGGGCTGCGCAGACTTGGCAGCTTGCTGCCTTAGTCGTAGCTGGGTGAGGGGGATGCGATCCATCGGATCGCGCGGGCCGCAGGCCCGCTCCCCCTCATCCAACTCCGCCTAGGCTCCTTCGTCGCCAAGGCTGCGTATCCTTCTCCCTCAAGGGAGAAGGAAGCTGGACCCCAAAAGCTTGCATCGTCAACCAATCGCCCCTAAGTCCCTCCCGTCATCTGGGGAGTAGCCAGCCGTCCGCCTGATCGGACGGGCCGTATGTCAACATATTTGGCCGAGAGGTCATGGCATGCGGGATGCGAGGACCGGGCGGCAGCGCGGAACCGCATCGGGCGAGACCAATGGCGTCGGCTCTTTTCTGTCCGGCCGGGCGAGAGGAGACGATGGCATTGCGTCTTCACCCTTCGCCCGGCCCCGGATCCTGTTTCATGGAAGCACTGTTCACCTCGACCGCATTGGTCGCGCTCGCCGAAATGGGCGACAAGACGCAGCTGCTCGCGATGCTGCTCGCCACACGTTTCCGCAAGCCCCTGCCGATCATGCTGGGCATATTGGCCGCGACGCTGGCCAATCATTTCCTCGCCGCGCTGGTCGGCCATTCGGTCGCAGGCGTGCTGACGCAGGACTGGTTCCGATACGCGGTCGCGGCGAGCTTCATCCTCATGGCGGGCTGGACGTTGATCCCCGACAAATTCGATGAAGATGAGCCGCTGAAGGCCCCAACCAAGGCCGGCGTGTTCGTGACGACGCTGGTCGCCTTCTTCCTCGTCGAGATGGGCGACAAGACGCAGGTCGCCACGGTCGCGCTGGGCGCGCGATTCGACAATGTGCTGGCGGTAACGGCGGGCACGACGATGGGCATGATGATCGCCAATGTCCCGGCTGTATTGTTCGGCGAGACTCTCGCGAAGAAGGCGCCGATGCGGGCGTTGCAGGTCGGCGCGGCGCTGTTGTTCCTGGGGCTGGGACTATGGATGATCGCGGGTCTGCGGGGATGGATCGGCTAAAAAAGGAACGCCGCTGCCGCCCGGACGGTTGTCAGCGGGCGGCGGCTGTTGCAAGGGGGGCGCTCAAGTCATTTCCCCAGGCAGGACGGGCATGGAAGGCGCAATGAAGAACAGTCTGGTCACGGTGTTCGGCGGCGGCGGTTTTCTGGGTCGGCAAGTCGCCCAGGCGCTGATGGAGCGCGGCGCGCGTGTGCGCGTGGCGCAGCGCGACGTGACCACCGCGCTGCGCGTGAAGCCGCTGGGCGCCCTTGGGCAAACCCAGTTCGTCGCGGCCGACATCCGCAAGTCCGAAAGCGTCGCCCGCGCCGTCGCCGGCAGCGACATCGTCATCAACCTCGTCGGCGTGCTGAGCGGCGACTTCGAAGGATCGCATCACGAAGGCGCGGCCCATGTCGCCAAGGCGGCGGCTGCGGCTGGCGCCAGGGCGCTGGTGCATGTGTCGGCCATCGGCGCGGATGCGGAAAGCCCATCCGCCTATGGCCGGTCGAAGGCGGCGGGCGAAGCAGCGGTGAAGGCCGCCTTCCCCAACGCCACGATCGTTCGTCCCTCGATCATCTTCGGGCCCGAGGACCAGTTCCTCAACCGTTTCGCCGAGCTGATCGCGCGGACGCCGATCGTGCCCGTCATCGGCGCGCAGACGAAGTTCCAGCCGGTCTATGTCGCCGACGTCGCGCAGGCGATCGTCAACGCGGCGGCTGATCCGGCGCACCATGGCGGCAAGACCTATGAACTGGGCGGCCCACGCCAGCTCAGCATGCTGGAACTGAACAGCTGGATCGCGCGGGCGATCGGCCGCAACCGCAGCCTGATCGCGCTGCCCGCCCCGGTCGCGTCCTTCATCGCCGGTTTCGGCTGGCTGCCGGGCGCGCCGATCACGCGCGACCAATATGCGATGCTGCAACGGGACAATATCGTGTCCGCAGGCGCGCAGGGACTAGCCGAGCTGGGGGTTGCGCCGACGCCGATGGAGGCGATCGCGGAAAACTGGCTGGTGCGCTATCGCAGGCATGGCCGCTTCGCGGGGCGGATCAAGGGCTGAGCCCGTGGGTCGGCGGAGCGGTCGCCCGGCGAGACCGGCCGTGCGCCATGCATTGCGCCGGTCATGCGCATCTGCACTATAGCCGCGATTCTTCCTGCGCTCCCCCGTCCGGGGCGGGCTTTCCCTGATCGAGGACCATAACGCCCATGGACCTGCATTATCTGACGGTCATCCTTCTTGGCATTGTCGAGGGGCTGACCGAGTTCCTGCCCGTATCCTCGACCGGGCACCTCATCCTGGCGAGCGAACTGCTGGGCTATGATGCGGCGACATGGGCGATGTTCAATGTCGTCATTCAGCTGGGCGCGATCCTGGCGGTGGTCGTGCTCTACTGGCGGACATTCTGGGCGGTGGCGATGGGGCTGCGGCGGCGGGAGCCGACGAGCTGGCGCTTCCTGCGCAACCTGCTTGTCGCCTTCATCCCTTCGGCCGTGATCGGCTTGGCGCTGCACGATTATATCGAGACATTGCTCGGCGCGCCCAGGGTGGTGGCCTGGGCGCTGATCGTGGGCGGCGTGGCGATCCTGCTGATCGAGCGGATGGTCAAGGAGGATCGTTTTCACGGCATAGCGGACATCCCATTGGCGCGCGTGATCGGCGTCGGCTTCATCCAGTGCATTTCGATGATCCCGGGCGTCAGCCGGTCGGGCGCGACGATCATGGGCGCGCTGGCGCTGGGCGTGGAGCGGCGGACGGCGGCGGAATTCAGCTTCTTCCTCGCCATACCGACGATGCTGGGCGCGTCGACGCTGGAACTGCTCAAGAAGGGCGACCAGATCACGTCGGCCAATGTGGGATGGGGCAGCATCGCGCTGGGCTTTGTCGTGTCGTTCATCGTCGCGCTGCTGGTGATCCGCTGGTTCGTCGGGCTGGTGTCGCGCCGTGGCTTCGTGCCCTTCGCCTGGTATCGAATCGTGGCGGGCGTCGGCGCGTTGCTGTGGCTTACCTGGAGATAGAACCGGACCGGTCCTATTTTAGGAAAGATTATTACAGCCACAGCTGAGCGGTGGAGAAAATCGCGCGTATTTAGGTAACATGTGCTGTCGTATTTGCATGAATCCGCGTGACTCCGGGGGTTTTTCTGCTATGTGCGCCCCTGACTTTATTTTAGGGACTCATCATGGCTGACAATCCGATGCTGAAATTCGTGGGAACGGGCCAAGCCTATCCCGAGAAGCGTTCGGCCGAAGATCGTGGCGACGACTTTCTCGAAATCAGCCGCAGCTTCCTGTTGGAGAAGGCGGAGGAACAGGCATCGCGCTGCTCGCAGTGCGGCGTTCCCTATTGCTCGACCCATTGCCCGCTGCACAACCATATTCCCGACTGGCTGCGCCTGACGGCCGAAGGACGACTGCGCGAAGCCTATGAGCTGTCAAACCTGACCAGCACCATGCCGGAAATCTGCGGCCGCATCTGCCCGCAGGACCGCCTGTGCGAAGGCAATTGCGTCATCGAATTTTCCGGCCATGGCGCCGTCACCATCGGCTCCGTGGAAAAATACATCACCGACACCGCCTGGAAGGAAGGCTGGGTCGAGCCGCTGGTTCCCGGCACGCCGGTCGGCCAGTCGGTCGGCGTCATCGGCGCGGGTCCGGCAGGCCTCACCACGGCGGAATATCTGCGCGTCGCGGGTTATGACGTCCATGTCTATGACCGGCATGACCGCGCGGGCGGGCTGCTGACCTACGGCATTCCGGGCTTCAAGCTGGAGAAGGAAGTGGTCATGCGCCGCGTCCAGCGCCTGAAGGACGGCGGCATCATCTTCCATGAGGGGTTTGAGGTCGGCCGCGACGCCAGCCTTGAGGAACTGCGCGCCCGTCACGACGCGATCCTGATCGCGACCGGCGTCTACAAGCCCCGCGACATCAAGGCGCCGGGCGTCGGCGCGCCGGGCGTGGTCAAGGCGCTCGACTATCTGATCGCGTCCAACAAGGCCGGTTTCGGCGACGCCGTTCCCGAACATGAAGACGGCACGCTGCACGCCAATGGCAAGAAGGTCGTCGTCATCGGCGGCGGCGACACCGCGATGGACTGCGTCCGCACGGCGGTGCGCCAGGGCGCGACGTCGGTCCAGTGCCTCTATCGCCGCGACCGGGAGAATATGCCCGGATCGCAGCGCGAAGTCGCCAATGCGGAAGAAGAAGGCGTAGAGTTCGTCTGGCTCTCCGCGCCGATCGCGTTCGAAGGCACGGAACATGTGACCGGCGTCAAGGTCACCAAGATGCGCCTCGGCCAGCCCGACGCGTCGGGCCGCCGCGCGCCTGAACCCGATCCCGGCAGCGAATATACGGTAGAAGCCGACCTGGTCATCAAGGCGCTGGGCTATGATCCCGAAGAACTGCCCAAGATGTTCGGGGCGGAAGAATTGTCCGTCACCCGTTGGGGCACGCTGCGCGTCGATCACAAGACGATGATGACGTCGATGGACGGCGTATTCGCGGCTGGCGACATCGTGCGCGGCGCTTCGCTGGTGGTGTGGGCGATCCGCGACGGCCGCGACGTGACCGAGCATATGCACCGCTACCTGAAGGCGAAAGCCAAGGCGGCGGCGGGCGAGAAGGTCGCGGCGTGAGAACGGTGGTTTCACTAGCAGCCCTGATGCTGACGTCGGGCACGGCCTTGGCAGCCGTGCCCGAGCCTGCCACCGCGTCGGCAATCGATGGGGAAGGGGCCTCACTCGCTGCAGCGGTTAAATTCGTAGATCTGTTACAGATGGAACGGCTGTTGGACGACATGGTCGGTAATTTGCAAAGCCTGTTCGCTGACAATGTCATTGCGGCTATCGAACGCGATCAGACGCAGGCATCCTACCTCAAGACGCTTTTTGAAAATGGACGAGGCGGTCGAGAGAGATTCTCGGCAATCCTAGGAGAGGAATTCCGGGCTGCAATGCGGTCCAAATATCCGACGATGAAGAACACCGCCGCTGCTGAATATGCTCGATTGTTCAGCCTCCGGGAACTGAATGAGCTGACGGCATTTTTTTCGACTGGCGTCGGGGCAAAATGGCATGCCCTTTCCCCTAAAGTCGAAAAATCGATGAGCCAATGGGGCGAGCGGGCCGGAATGGAAGCAGGCGGCACAGCTCTTATGAATGCCCTCAAGCGGGCCGATACCGAAATGCTGGCGAAAGGTAATTCGCAATGACTGAACAGACCCCCTTCATGGCGAGCCCCGAAGAGCGCGCGCGCCTTGCCGCCGAAGGTATGTATCACCCGGAGATGGAAGGCGACGCTTGCGGCGTCGGCCTCGTCGCCGCGACCGATGGCCGTCCGAGCCGCCGGGTCGTCGCCTCCGCCATCGACGCGCTGAAGGCGGTGTGGCACCGTGGCGCGGTCGACGCGGACGGCAAGACCGGCGATGGCGCGGGCATCCATGTCGATCTGCCGGTGCGATTCTTCGACGACGCCATCGCCGATTCGGGCCACAAGCCGCTGCCCAACCGCCTCGCCGTCGGCATGATCTTCCTGCCACGCACGGATCTTAGCGCGCAGGAAAGCTGCCGCACCATCGTCGAGAGCGAGATCATCGACGCGGGCTACACCATCTATGGCTGGCGCCAGGTGCCGGTCGACGTGTCGGTCATCGGCGAGAAGGCGCAGCGCACGCGCCCCGAGATCGAGCAGATCATGATCGCCGGCCCGATGCCGGAAGAACGCGACGTCGCCGAGTTCGAAAAGGACCTCTATCTGATCCGCCGCCGGATCGAGAAGAAGGTCATCGCCGCGCAGATTCAGGATTTCTACGTCTGCTCGCTGAGCTGCCGGTCGATCATCTACAAGGGCCTGTTCCTCGCCGAATCGCTGTCGGTCTTCTATCCCGATTTGCAGGACGACCGGTTCGAGAGCCGCGTGGCGATCTTCCATCAGCGCTATTCGACCAACACCTTTCCGCAATGGTGGCTGGCCCAGCCGTTCCGCACGCTGGCGCATAATGGCGAGATCAACACGATCCGCGGCAACCAGAACTGGATGAAGAGCCACGAGATCAAGATGGCCTCGCTGGCCTTTGGCGATCATAGCGAGGACATCAAGCCCGTAATCCCGGCGGGCGCGTCGGACACCGCCGCGCTCGACGCGGTGTTCGAGGCGATCTGCCGTTCGGGCCGCGATGCGCCGACGGCCAAGCTGATGCTGGTGCCCGAGGCATGGCAGGCGGCGGCGAACGAAACGCCGCAGGCCCATGTCGACATGTACGAATATCTCGCCTCCGTGATGGAGCCGTGGGACGGCCCCGCCGCGCTGGCGATGACCGATGGCCGCTGGGTGGTGGCGGGCGTCGACCGCAACGCGCTGCGTCCGCTGCGCTACACGCTGACCGGCGACAATCTGCTGATCGTGGGTTCGGAAACCGGCATGGTCGTCGTGCCCGAAACCACGATCGTCAAGAAGGGCCGCATGGGCCCCGGCCAGATGATCGCCATCGACCTGCATGAGGGCGAGATCTATGACGACCGCGCCATCAAGGACAAGATCAGCGGCGAGCGGCCCTATGCCGAGCTGATCAAGGACTTCATGACGGTCGATGACCTGACGCAGGCCGACAGCGCGCTTCCCCAGTGGGACAAGGCGGAGCTGACCCGCCGCCAGGTCGCGGCGAACCTGACGCTGGAGGATATGGAGCTGATCCTCGCTCCCATGGTCGAGGATGCGAAGGAAGCCATCGGATCGATGGGCGACGACACGCCGCTGGCCGTCATTTCCGACAAGCCGCGCACCGTCAGCCATTTCTTCCGCCAGAATTTCAGCCAGGTCACGAACCCGCCGATCGACTCCCTGCGCGAGCGGCATGTGATGAGCCTGAAGACGCGCTTTTCCAACCTGCACAATATCTTGGAGCAGGACACGCAGAACAGCCATGTTCTGGTGCTGGATTCGCCGGTGCTGACCAGCGCGGAGTGGGCGCGTTTGAAGGCTCATTTCGGCCCCGCCGTGGCCGAGATCGACTGCACCTTCCCCTCGACAGGCGGACAGGAGCAGCTGCGCGCCGCGATCTCCCGCATCCGTGAGGAAGCCGAGCAGGCCGTGCGCGAAGGCCGCACCGAAATCTTCCTGACCGACGAGCATGTCAACGCCGACCGCGTCGCCATCGCCGGCGTGCTGGCGGCGGCGGCGGTGCACACGCATCTCGTCCGCAAGGGGCTGCGCAGCTACGCGTCGATCAACGTGCGCTGCGCCGAAGCGCTCGACACCCATTATTTCGCGGTGCTGATCGGCGTCGGCGCGACCACGGTGAACGCCTATCTGGCCGAAGCCAGCATCGCCGACCGCCATGCGCGCGGCCTGTTCGGCGATCTGGCGCTGGACGCCTGCTTCGAACGGTTCCGCATCGCCATCAACGAGGGCTTGTTGAAGATCATGTCCAAGATGGGCATCGCGGTCATCAGCTCCTATCGCGGCGGCTATAATTTCGAGGCGGTCGGCCTGTCCCGCGCGCTGGTCAACGACCTCTTCCCCGGCATGCCCGCGAAGATTTCGGGCGAGGGCTATGCGTCGCTGCACTATAGCGCGAAGCTGCGCCATGACACGGCCTATGACAGCGCGGTGGTGCGCCTGCCGGTCGGCGGCTTCTATCGCCAGCGCAACGGCGGCGAGAGCCACGCCTATTCGGCCCAGCTCATGCACCTGCTCCAGACGGCGGTGGGCACCGACAGCTATTCGACCTATCTTCAGTTTGCGCGGGGCGTGCGCGACCTGCCGCCCGTCTATCTGCGCGACCTGCTGGAATTCAACTTCGCCCGCGAGGCGGTGCCGATCGACGAGGTCGAGGCGACCACCGAAATCCGCAAGCGCTTCGTGACGCCGGGGATGTCCCTGGGCGCGCTCAGCCCCGAAGCGCATGAGACGCTGGCGATCGCCATGAACCGCATCGGCGCGAAGGCCGTGTCGGGCGAAGGCGGCGAGGATGCGAACCGCTTCAAGCCCTATGAAAATGGCGACAACGCCAATTCGGTGATCAAGCAGATCGCGTCGGGCCGCTTTGGCGTCCACGCCGAATATCTGGGCAGCGCCGAGGAGATCGAGATCAAGGTCGCGCAGGGCGCCAAGCCCGGCGAAGGCGGCCAGTTGCCCGGTTTCAAGGTGACGGAGTTCATCGCCAAGCTGCGCCATTCGACGCCTGGCGTGACGCTGATATCGCCGCCGCCGCACCACGACATCTATTCGATCGAGGATCTCGCGCAGCTCATCTACGACTGCAAGATGATCAACCCGCGCGCGCGCGTCTGCGTGAAGCTCGTCAGCCAGGCCGGTATCGGCACGGTCGCGGCGGGCGTGGCGAAAGCCCATGCCGACGTCATCCTGGTCGCGGGCCATGTCGGCGGCACCGGCGCCTCGCCCCAGACGTCGATCAAATATGCCGGCACGCCTTGGGAAATGGGCCTGTCGGAAGCCAATCAGGTGCTGACCCTCAACGGCTTGCGCCATCGGGTGAAGCTGCGCACCGACGGGGGCCTCAAAACCGGGCGCGACATCGTGATCGCCGCGATCCTGGGTGCAGAGGAGTTCGGCATCGGCACGCTGAGCCTCGTCGCCATGGGCTGCATCATGGTGCGCCAGTGCCACAGCAACACCTGCCCGGTGGGCGTCTGCGTCCAGGATGAAAAGCTGCGCCAGAAGTTCACCGGCACGCCGGAGAAGGTCATCAACCTCATGACCTTCATCGCCGAGGAAGTGCGCGAGATATTGGCGCGTCTGGGCTATCGCAGCCTGGACGAGGTGATCGGGCGCACCGAACTGCTCAAGCAGGTCAATCGCGGCGCCGAGCATCTCGACGATCTCGACCTCAACCCGATTCTCGCCAAGGTGGACGCGCCCGACGATCAGCGGCGCTTCTCCCTGACCGAATGGCGCAACGAGGTGCCCGACAGCCTGGACGCGCAGATGATGCGCGACGCCAAGGCTGTGTTCGAGCGCGGCGAGAAGATGCAGCTGACCTACACGGTCCGCAACACGCATCGCGCGGTGGGCACGCGGCTGTCCTCCGCCGTGACGGCCAGGTTCGGCATGTCGACGCTGGCGGACGGGCATCTGACCGTTCGACTGCGTGGGTCAGCCGGCCAGTCGCTGGGCGCGTTCCTGTGCAAGGGCATCACGCTCGAAGTGTTCGGCGACGCCAACGACTATGTGGGTAAGGGCCTGTCGGGCGGCACCATCGTCGTGCGGACGACTGTCTCCTCGCCGTTGTCGAGTAAGGACAACACCATCATCGGCAACACCGTCCTCTACGGCGCGACCGCGGGCAAGCTGTTCGCGGCGGGCCAGGCGGGCGAGCGTTTCGCGGTCCGCAATTCGGGCGCCCAGGTGGTGGTCGAGGGCTGCGGCGCCAACGGCTGCGAATATATGACCGGGGGCACGGCGGTGATCCTGGGCAAGACGGGCGCGAACTTCGGCGCGGGCATGACCGGGGGCATGGCCTTCATCCTCGACGAGGACGGCAGCTTCGCGGCGCGCGCCAATCCGGAAAGCATCATCTGGCAGCGGCTGGAAAGCGCGCACTGGGAAGCGCAGCTCAAGGCCCTGATCGCGGAGCATGCGGTGACGACCGACAGCAAGTGGTCAAACACCATCCTGGACGATTGGGATCGCTGGCGGCGCTATTTCTGGCAGGTGTGCCCGAAGGAGATGGTCAACCGGCTGAAGCACCCGCTGAGCGATGCACCAGCGGAGGTTGTGGCGGCGGAGTGATCAGGACGCCATCGAACCGCCTCTAACCCGTCATTCCCGCGCAGGCGGGAATCCATCTCCCGGCGTTGCGCCAAGCGCCCCTTGAGGGAGATGGGTCCCCGCCTGCGCGGGGATGACGAAGGGGGATCAGAGATTAGAAGCGGTCGGGAACTGCGGTCGAATGCTCTTCGAAGGAAGGGCTTGCGCCACCCTGCGCCCATTGCTCACTTTGCGCCGCCACATCCCCGGCAGCGAAACGGTCGATATTGGCAGGCAACCGATGCGCCGGTGAAGGCGGCGGATCGGTTGGAGCCGGCAGAAGATCCTCTGGCGCTTCATCATCCCGCACCCCATCCTGAACCATCGGGTCGTCATAGCCGGCCCAGTCGCCCATCGTCGCGGCCATCTGCCGATCCGCCAGAGTAGGTCCGCAGCCGGTGCAGCGGATCTCCGCCGGACCATTCAGGCTGGTCAGGTCAGGCGCGGCGTCCGACGTTCCCGTCGGCCTGGTCTCCGCATGATCGGTTAAGGCCACGCGCGGCGGCGTGGTGGCGTAAAGGCCCAGGCCCAGGCCGGTCGCCAGCGCGGCCCCTGCGCTCGACATGCTCAACAACCAAAATCGGGCTGACATGCCGGCATGCTCCTTCGTCCATCCCGCACCCCGCCGTCCATTGCGCGCAAAAGAAACGCGCGTGACGATCGGTTGTTGCATGGGGGCAAAGCCTTTGCTAAGGGCCGCCTCCTACCAAGGCACCGGCCCCGCCGGTTCCCGGAAATGTGCGGTCGTGGCGGAATTGGTAGACGCGCAACGTTGAGGTCGTTGTGGCCGAAAGGCCGTGGAAGTTCGAGTCTTCTCGACCGCACCAATCCCCTTTGACTTCATGGGGAATATCGGGGGTTTGGCGCTTTTTGGTACGCGCCACTCTCCGGCAGATCGGGGCTGATGCCCGTGATCGGACTGGCGGCTGTCACGCTGTCGGCGTTCAGCGTCCAGGATTGATGTCTCCGGCCCCGTCCTCGCCCGTCACGACATGGCTTATCGGACCGACTCCAAAATCATGCCAGTGCCTTGCCCCACCCCTATGCACATGAAGGCCAGCGCATAGCGGCCCTGTGTGCGGTGAAGCTCTTCGACCGCGGACATCACGATGCGGGCGCCTGACATGCCCAGGGGGTGGCCAAGCGCGATCGCGCCGCCATTGCGGTTGACGCGTACGTCCGCGGGATCGACGCCCAGGTCGCGCAGCGTGGCGATGGCCTGGCTGGCGAACGCCTCGTTGAGTTCGATCACGTCCATGTCGGCCATGGAAATGCCTGTGCGCCTGAAGAGTTTGCGGGCGGCTTCGATTGGCCCCACGCCCATGATGCGTGGCGCGACGCCAGCGGAGGCCATGGCGATAATGCGGGCGCGCGGGGTGAGGCCCTGTGCCTTCACCGCCGCCGCCGACGCCACCAGCATCGCCGCCGCCCCGTCGTTGAGGCCCGACGCATTTCCCGCCGTCACGACGCCATCCGCTTTCACAACCGGCTTTAATTTCGCCAGCGCTTCAAGGCTCGTCGCGCGGGGATGCTCGTCAA
The DNA here is from genome assembly GCA_036383495.1 of Sphingobium sp. Lineage (GTDB taxonomy): Bacteria > Pseudomonadota > Alphaproteobacteria > Sphingomonadales > Sphingomonadaceae > Sphingobium. The sequence continues at coordinate 15,156 of DASVOF010000157.1, forward strand.
TGGCGAAGAGGATGGGATCCCCCTTCTTCTGCGGGATGGAGACGGGCGCGATTTCGGCGGCAAGGCGGCCGGATGCCTGCGCGGCGGCGGCCTTGCGCTGGCTTGCAAGGCTGAAGGCGTCCTGCTCCTCCCGCGTGACGCCCCACTCTTGGGCGACATTCTCGCCGGTCTGGGGCATGGTGTCGATGCCATAGGCGGCCTTCATCGCCGGATTGACGAACCGCCAGCCGAGCGTCGTGTCCTCGATCATCTGGCTTCGGTCGAACGCCCCACCCGCCTTGCCCAGCACATAGGGCGCACGCGACATGCTCTCCACGCCGCCGGCGATAATGAAATCGGCGTCGCCCGACCGGATCGCCTGAGCCGCCATGCCGATGGCGTTGAGCCCCGAGCCACAGAGCCTGTTAACCGTGACGCCGGGCGCTTCCTTCGGCAGGCCGGCGAGCAGCGCGGCCATGCGCGCGACATTGCGATTATCCTCGCCCGACTGGTTGGCGCAGCCAAGGATGACGTCGTCCACCGCGCCCCAGTCGACCTGTGGATTGCGGGCGACAAGCGCCCGGATCGGCAGGGCCGCAAGATCATCGGCGCGTATGGTCGCAAGAATCCCGTTCAAACGGCCGATCGGCGTGCGGATCGCGTCGCAGATGAAGGCGTCCGTCATGCGGTCGCCTTCACCGCGCCGACATCAAGGGCGGCGCCGGTCTTCGCCACGATTTCCGCGACCGACACGCCCGGCGCGGTTTCGACGAGCGTCAGGCCGCCTTGCTTCCGGTCGACTGTAATGACGGCTAGGTCGCTTATGATGAGGTCGACAACCCGCTTGCCGGTCAGCGGCAGCGAGCAGGCATCGAGAATCTTGGGCCTTCCGTCCTTCGACACATGGTCCATGACGACGACCACCCGCTTGACGCCGGCGACCAGGTCCATCGCCCCGCCCATGCCCTTCATTATCTTGCCCGGGATCGTCCAGTTGGCGAGGTCGCCTTGTGACCCGACTTCCATCGCGCCCAGCACCGCCATGTCGATATGCCCGCCCCGGATCATCGCGAAGCTGTCCGCCGAGGAGAAGAAGCTCGACATGGGCAGCGCCGTGACCGTCTGTTTGCCAGCATTGATGAGGTCTGGGTCGGCCTCTCCTTCATAAGGAAACGGACCGATGCCCAGCATCCCGTTCTCGCTCTGCAAGGTCACGTTGACGCCCGCCGGCACATGGTTCGCCACCAGCGTCGGTATGCCTATCCCCAGATTTACATAATAGCCGTCCCGCAGTTCCAGCGCGGCGCGCGCCGCCATTTCGTCGCGGGTCCAGCTCATGCCATAGTCTCGCGAGGACGGGTGGTCAGCTTCTCGATCCGCTTCTCATTGATGGTCGAGAGTATAATCCGGTCGACATAGATGCCCGGCGTGTGGATGCAGTCGGGGTCGAACGCGCCCGCCTCGACGATCTCCTCGACCTCCACCACCGTCACCTTGCCCGCGGTCGCCATATTGGGGTTGAAGTTGCGGGCGGTCTTGCGGAACATGAGGTTGCCTGCCGGGTCCGCGCGCCACGCCTTGATGATGGAAAGGTCGGCGCGCAGCCAGGTCTCGCGCACATATTCCTCGCCTTCGAATATCTCGATCGGCTTGCCGTCCGCCACCAGGGTGCCGACGCCCGTCCTTGTATAGAAGGCCGGGATGCCTGCGCCGCCGGCCCGGATGCGTTCGGCCAGCGTGCCCTGGGGGTTCAGCTCCAGCTCCAGCTCTCCTGAAAGATATTGCTGCTCGAACAACTGGTTCTCACCCACATAGGAAGAGATCATCTTCTTCACCTGCCGACTCTCCAGCAGCATCCACAAGCCGAAGCCGTCAGCGCCGGCATTATTGGAAATGACCGTGAGATCCTTGATCCCCGAAGCGCGAATTTCCGGGATCAGGCTCTCGGGATTGCCCGACAGGCCAAAGCCGCCCGACATGATCGTCATGCCGTCGAACAATAATCCCTCCAGCGCGGCGGCCGGATTGTCATAGATCTTGGATATCATGCGCCTCCGGGTCGTCAAACGGGCGCGACGGCGGCACGTTCATTCCACGGAGACGATCAATTTGCTGAACCCGCGCAGGATATTGTGAAGCACACGCTCCTCTTCCTCGATATGGAAGCGCTTCACGCGGCTGGCGAGCGAGGTGAAGATCGCCCGCATCTCCAGCTTGGCGAGGTTCATGCCCAGGCACATATGCGGCCCTGCGCCAAAGGCGACCTGGCCAGTGGCGTTGGCGCGGCGGACGTCGAAGCGGTCGGGATCGGGAAATTTTCGTTCGTCGCGGTTGGCGGCGCCGTAAAAGGCGATCGCCCGCGATCCCTCGGGTAGCAGGACACCGCCCAGATCATAGTCGCGCGCGACATAGCGCGAGAAATCCTGGATCGGCGCCTCCATCCGCAGGATCTCGTTCACCGCGCCGGGAATACGGGAAGGATCCTCGCGGATAATGTCCCATTGGTCCGGGTTATTGGCGAACAGCCAGACCCCGTTGGCGATGCCGAAGATCGTCGTGTCGAGGCTTGGCCCCATATAATCGATCATCATCACCGGAACCGCTTCGGGCGGCACCTCCCCACGGCCGGCGGCGGCATGGATCGCTTCGGCCCAGCTACCCGGCTTGAGCTTGCCCGGAACAGCCTGGGTATGGGCGTAGGTCATCAGCTCGTTGAGGACAGGCAGCGCGCTCCGGGCGCGTTCGTTCATCGGTCCGAAGCAGTTGAACATGCCGATGCTCCATTCCATCATCCGCTCGCGACCTTCCTCGGGCAGGCCCACGGCGTTGGAGACGATGGTCAGCGGCAAATGGGTCGCAAGTTCGCCTGCGGCGCAGAAGCGCCCCTTCGAGCACAGCCGCTGGACGATCGTCTCGGCTTCGCGGGCCACTTCGTCCTGGAGCGATTTGAGCGCGGACGGCGTGATCGGCTTTATCACGACCCTGCGCAGCATGTCATGCGCTGCTCCGTCGCTGCACAGGGTGTTGCCGCGCAGCACCTGGTTCATGTCGTCGTTCATCATGACGCCGTACGAGGACGGGAACGCCTCGCCATTCTGAAGCACTTCCAGAAGGCTGTCGTAGCGCGTCAGCGCGAACATATCGTATTTTTCGAGCCAGACGGCAGGGCCTAGCTCCCTCAGCGCCCGGTAGGTCGGCCACGGATCGAGGAGCGCCTCGTCGGCATAAGGGTCCAACGTCGAGGATGGTGCCCTGGTCGCAGTCATTGTCGCCATCGCATTACTCTCCAGGCCGGTCAGTCAAACTTCACTCGGAACGACACGTACCATTCGGCGGGCGCGTTGTAGGTGCCATAGATCGCGCCGGTGCCCTGCTGATCCAGACCCGTCACGATGTACCGCTCATCCGTGATATTCTTACCCCCCACCGCAACCTCATATTTCTCGTCGGGCGAGACGAAGCGGATCGACGCATCGAGCATGTCGGTGGCCGGCCGCTTCAGCAAAGGCGTGTTGACGGCGTTATTGAACAGGGAGGAAGTGTGGGTGAAATCCGCCCCCAGCACCAGTTTGGCGTCATTGCCCAACCGAAGGGTCAGTTCCGGACTCACGCTGACTTTGAATTCAGGAGTCTTGGGTAGCTTGTTGTCGATGGTGAGGCCCGATGCAGCTGCTGCGGGATCGATTTCCTTATATTCGGCGTGGGTATAGCCCGCCGCGCCGCTGATGCGGAATGCGTCGCTGAACACCGCCTGCGTCTCCAGCTCGACACCCCAGATGTCAGCCTTGCCGGCATTCTGGAACGTCGGGGAATTGCTGCCCGGAGGCACGAACGTCAGCTGGATACCGCTATATTTGGTATAAAAACCGGCGAGATTGACGAGCAGGTGGCGGTTGAGCCACTCGCTCTTCGCCCCCAGTTCAAACGTTTCCGATTTTTCCGGACCGAATTCCGGCGCCACCGCCTGGCCCATGGGCAAGGGCTGCGTCAACCGCGTCGTCCAGCCGCCGTCCTTGAAGCCGCGGGAATATTTGGCATAGAGCAGCATGTCCCGACCAGGCTGGAAATCCACGCCTATCGTCGGGCTGAAGTTGCGGAATGTCTGGCGATTGACGCCGGCCGGATAGAGTTGCTGCGGGCGACCGGGAACCGGGAAGCCGAGCAACTGCTGACAGGTCAGCGTAGGCGGGCCGCCGATCACGCTCGACGGCGCATCGAACGGGTAACAACCCGACGCCTTGTAGAAGAAATCGTTGCGTTCAGCCTGGAAGCCTTCGAAACGCTTGCGATCGATCGAATAGCGCGCGCCCACCGTCAGGCGCAGCTGGTCGGTGACCTTGTAGTTCAGATGCGCGTAGGTCGCGTAGGATTTGGTGTTGAGCTGGTTGTCGCCATCCACCTGGAAAAGACCGCCGCCGAAGGTCACATAGTCATGAATGTAACCGCCTTCGGTGAAATAATATAAGCCGAAGACGTAATCGAGGCGGTTGTCGAAGGCTTGGCCGGTAAGTTGCAATTCCTGAGAGAACTGGTGCTGACCCTCGGCGAATTGCGGCTCGTTAAGCTCGATCGGCGAACCATCCGCGTCGATCGCGGCCGTCCATTTGAGCTTGCGATATCCCGTGATGGACTTCAGATTGGCGTCGAATGGCAGGGTATAATCGATCGTCAGCGAGCCGCCATAGGAGGTCAGTCTCGAGAAATTGTTGCCCGTCGCGTACGTCGTATCAATATCCGACGTGATGAACTGATCGCCATAGAATAGCGAATTGGATTGCGCGACGGTCGTGCCGGCGTTCGAGCGCGGCAGCGTGCAGAGCAGGATGGGCGCACCCGCGACACACGCATTATAAGCCGCCACCAGATTGGTGGCACCCGTCGTGAAGGTCTTGAGCACCGTGCTCGCCGTCGATGCCTGATCCTCGTGCGTCCAGTCGGCCGTGGCGGTGACCGTCAGGTCGTCGGCCGCCTTCCAGACAAGCTTGCCGCGCGCCGTCTGCTGGTTCTGACCGCCCAGGCGATCAGGATGTCCCTCGCCGGGCGAGAGAAACGAGCCTGGATGATCGGCGGTGTAAGGACCTGCGGCGGTATAGGGGATGATCTTCTGATAGCCGTCATGCTGTAGCGACGACACGGTCAGGCTCGCCGAAAGCCGATCGGCGATCGGCACATCCACGCTGAAGGCGAGATCACGGCGATTGAAGCGACCGGCCGTGGCTTGCCCCGTAAGTCTGAAGCGGTCGCCCGGCGTCCGCGTGATGATGCTGATCGCGCCGCCGATCGTGTTGCGGCCGAACAGCGTTCCTTGCGGTCCTTTGAGGATCTCGATCCGCTCGACATCGAGCAGGTTCTGATTTGCGCCGACGGTGCGGGCCAGATAGACGCCATCGACATAGACGCCGACGCCGGGGTCGAGGTTGAAGGCGAAATCGTCCTGCCCGATGCCGCGGATCGACGCTGACAACACCGAAGCCGATCCCGAAAAAGGCGCGCCGCCATCAAGGTTCACGTTCGGCGTAAGATTGCTGATAGCCCGGACGTCGCTGATCCCCTTGGATTGCAGCGCCTCCGCCGTGAAAGCCGAGATGGCGATCGGGACATCCTGCAGATTCTCGGAGCGCTTCTGCGCGGTGACGACTATCTCGGCGATGCCGCCCGTGTCTTCCTGCGGGGCCGCCGCCGCTGCCGCATCGGACGTTTCCTGCGCGAAGGCCGGCGCGCACAGCATGGCCGCCATGGCCGACGTGACCGATAAAATGGTCCGAATTTTCATCATCATCCTCCCCTATGCGCCGATTAACGGTCGCGATCTTTCACCGGCGGGCCGCTTGCCCGCCTCGCCCTTTATTCCTGGTCTTTGGCATCCGCCCGCCGAGGCCAGCGGACACCCTGTCCAAATCTAAAAATGACGCTACGCCGCCCTGCTGTCAGCGTCCTGCACGATGGAAGGGGAAAGCTGCACGATATAAGCTTCCCGTGCGTCGTGGATCAGTCCGTTTCGATAGCGAGAAATCGTGTGGGTGCGAGACTGGAGAAATTGGCGATGTCGGCGTGCAACGTCACCTGATGCTTTCCCAGCGCCGCCTGCGCCGTGGCCAGATCGTCGAACACCAGCGTCGCCATGAGGTGAAAGGGTTGATCGTTGGTCGCCGGGGCGGAGATGCGCAGCGCGCGCAGGCCCTCGGGTTCGAGCAGCCGCTGGACCAGCGGGGCATGCGACTGTGCATAATAGCCCTGGTCGAAATGCGATGTTCCGCTGCTCGGATAGATGACATGGAGTGCAACGGTCATGGTCGTCTCCTTCCTTATGGCCGCGGCGCTTGATCGCCGCGTCCGATCCTCAGATTGCGGTCCTTGTCGATATGGACCGGAATAGCGTCGAGATGACTGCCCAGGCATGCGCCCGCGATGCACCGGCCGCTTGCGATGTCGAACTCGGCGAAGTGCTGGCTGCACAGCAATGTCTCCCCGTCCGGCGAGAGGAAGCGGTCCGGCTCCTGGTTGAGCGGGAGCGAGAAATGCGGGCAAAGATTGAGATAGGCGCGCAGCAGCGTCCCACGGCGCACCACGAACATCCTGAATGCGGAAGGCCCGCGCCCAAAGGCATATTCGCGCGCGCCGTCATTCGGGAGGTCATGGACCGGGCCCAGAATAGCGCCGCTGTCGGGCGCGCGCGGGCGAAGCCGCCAATAGTCGGCCAGCGGGGTCAAGGGATATCCGCCATCAACAGGAAGTCATGCCGCACCTGCAACCGTCCGTCATCCGACGTCGGCGTCACCACGAGCGAGGGCTTCACGCCGAATACCGTGTCGCTCGCCAGATAGGGATCGCCGGCCATGAACAGATGGGTGACGAGCTTGCGATGGCCGGGCGCCGAGATCATGAAATGGATATGCGCCGGTCGATAGAGATGGCGACCCAGAGCCTTAAGAAGCTGGCCGACGGGGCCGTCGCCAGGGACCGGATAACTGACCGGCCGAACCGTCTCGAAACTGTATCGCCCGAGCGTATCGGTGCGGAAAGTGCCGCGAAGATGCCCCTTGGGCTGATCGCCATCCTGCACGTCATAGAGACCGTTGGGCGCCGTCTGCCAAACCTCCAGCTTGGCGTTGGCGAGCGGCGACCCGTCCTCACGGCCGACGCTCCCTTCAACGAACAAGCGCTCGCCCGCTTCATGACGCCGCAAAATGGACGCCCCATAGGGCAGTTCGGTCTGTTCGCCCGAATAAAAGGGGCCGAACACCGTGGATTCGGTGGCCCCGCCATCCACAGGGCGGTTGACCGCATCGACCAGCATCGAGACGCCCAGCACGTCCGAAAGCAGGATGAACTCCTGGCGCTCGTCCGAGCACATCTTGCCGGTGCGCGTCAGGAAATCGATCGTGGCGCCCCATTCCATATCGGTCGGCTGATACTCGCGCACGAAATCATGGATGTGCCAGATGATGCCCGCCATCAAACTACGCAGACGGGCGTCCGGGCATTGTTCCATCCGGGCGATGGCGTCGTGCGTGATATCGTCGCACGCGATCATGGCCGCTCCCCGGCCCAGGCGCGCGCCAGCAGCGCCGCGATGCCCGCGCGGTCAAGCGGACGCGGGTTCCAATAGGCGTTTTGAACGGCTTCATCGGCGGCCCGCCCGATGCCGGCTTCGGGCATGCCGAGTTCGCGAAGCGAGCCCGGCGCGCCGATGTCGCGCGCCAGATCGAAAAGCGCCCCGGCTGGCTCATCGGTGGCGAGCGCCCGCCGCAGCCGCGCGATCGCATCGGGCGCCGCCGGCGCATTATAGGCCAGGGCGTGCGGCAGGATAATCGTGTGCGTCTCGGCATGCGGCAGATCGAAAGCGCCGCCGATCGTGTGGCAAAGCTTGTGGTGCAAGGCCATGCCGACACTGCCCAGTACCATCCCGCACAGCCATGCGCCGTAGAGCGCATCGCCGCGCGCCTCCCGGTCGTCCATCGCGCGCGTGATCCGGGGAAGGGCGCTGGCGAGCGCACGAATGCCCTCCTCGGCGATCAATTGCATGACCGGATTGGTGTCCTGTGCGTAGAGCCCTTCGACGGCGTGCGCGATTGCGTTGATCCCGCTCGTGCCCGAAAGCCCTGCGGGCAGGCCAAGGGTCAGATCGACATCGTAGATGACGGCGCGGGGGAGCACCTTCAGCGTCCGCTGGGTCGTCTTCCGGCCATTTTCGGTCTGTCCGAGGATCGGCGTCATTTCCGACCCGGCATAAGTGGTCGGAATCGCTATTTGCGGAATCCCGCTATGCAAGGCGATCGCCTTGCCAAGTCCGATCGTCGATCCCCCGCCCAGCGCGATGACGATGTCGATCGTCTCAGCCCGCACCAGCGCCAGCGCGCGTTCGGTCACATCGACCGGCGTGTGCATCGTCGCCTTCGCGAAATGCGCGACCGCCAGGCCTCCGAGCGTCGCGCCGAGCGCTTCGACCTGACTGGCCTGTTGCGGCGTCGACAGCAGCAATGCGCGCGTTCCGCCGATCTCGCGGACCACATCGGGCAGTTGCGCGATCGTCCCTGCGCCGAAGCGCACGGTGGCCGGCATGCCCTGGAAGGTGAAGCGCCTCACCGCCGATCAGCGTTTGTAAAAGGGCGGAATTTGGGCGTCCACATTGACCCAGACCGATTTGGCCTGGGTATATTCGCGCATCGCCTCGAACCCCATTTCGCGGCCATAACCGGATTGGCCGACGCCGCCGAAGGGCGAGGCGGGGTGAACCCGCTTGTAGCAGTTGATCCAGACCATCCCGGCATGGAGGCGCTTGGCGAAACGGTGAGCGCGGGTGATGTCCTGGGTCCACAGCCCCGCGCCCAGGCCATAGTCGGTGCCGTTCGCGATTGCGAGCGCTTCGGAGTCATCCCTGAACGTCAGGACGGTGACGAACGGACCGAACACCTCCTCCTGCGCGACCCGGTCACCGGGCTTTGCGCGCACGATGGTGGGCTCGATGAAGCAACCTTCGGCCAGATGCGCCGCATCGGGCCGCTTGCCGCCAGTGAGGACGGTCCCTCCTTCGGCGCGCGCCACGTCGACGAAGGACAGCACGCGCTCCTGATGAAGCCTCGAGGTGAGCGGACCCATCTCGGTGTCGGGATCGAGCGGGTCGCCCAGCCGGATCGATTTCGCCAGCGCGACGAAGCGTTCGAGAAAGGCGTCGGCGATGTCCTCGTGCAGGAGGAGGCGCGATCCGGCGATGCACGCCTGGCCCTGATTATGGAATATCGCGAACGCACTACCGCCCACCGCCGCTGGAATATTGGCGTCGGCGAACACGATATTGGGGCCTTTGCCGCCCAGTTCGAGCTGCACCTTCTTCAGATTGCCCGCCGACGCTTCGACGATCCGGCGGCCGGTGCTGGTCGAACCGGTAAAGGCCACCTTCCCGATACCGGGATGTTCGGCGATCCGCTGCCCGGCGGTATGGCCATAGCCGTTCACGATGTTCACGACGCCGTCGGGAAAGCCCACTTCCTGCATCAATTCGCCGATCCGGATTGTCGACAAGGGGGTGAGTTCGGACGGTTTGATGACGACCGTGTTGCCTGCCGCAAGCGCGGGCCCCATTTTCCAGCTGGTGAACATCAGCGGAAAATTCCACGGCACGATCGCGCCCACCACGCCGATCGGCTCGCGCTCGACATAGTTCAGGAAGCCCGCATCGACGGGGATCACCGCCCCTTCGATCTTGTCGGCCATCCCGCCAAAATAGCGGAAGCACAGGATGGTGCGCGGCACGTCGAGCGCGAGGCAATCGCGGATCGGGTGGCCGGTATCGATCGATTCCAGCCGGGCGAGCGCCTCGGTTTCCGCTTCGATCCGATCGGCCAGCTTGAGCAGAAGGCGACCGCGCTCATGCGCCGCGAGCGCCGCCCAGCCCGGCGCGGCCGCCCGCGCCGCCGCCACCGCCAGATCGACATCTTCCGCTGTCGCTTCGGCGACGTCGCAGATCCTGCTGCCGTCAAACGGATTGTGGACGGCGATCGTCCCCGATCTCTCGCCGTCCACCCACCGCCCGCCGATGAGCAGCCGCGTCTGCGGAGGCGTAAACGCCGCCATGCGATCAACCATGTTCATCTCCAACCGCCACCGTTCAGAAGCGGACAGCGACGACGGGCGCTTCGCCCGTCGCGATCAGTTCGGGAATCTTCGATGATCCGTTTTCCCAGACGAGCAGCATGGAACGCTTGGTCGAATAGCCCTGATGGCGGATGTCGGCCGGCATGCAGGCGATGTCGCCCGCGCGCTGGAGCACGCGCGCGCGCGGCTTTCCGGTTTCCTTGTCCTTCACGTCCCAGAGGATTTCATCAGAAAGCTGGAGGAACCATTCGCAGCGGTCATTGCCATGCTCGATCGGCAGGATGAACTCCTCCGATGTCGGGCAGAACAGGCTGTCGCCCACCACGGAACAGACGCTGGGGTTCCAGGTCACGTCCGACCGGGAGAGATAGGCGAAGAGGCTGAATGCGCTCACTTCGGCTTCGAAGCCGGGCTCGGCCTCAACCAGGGGCTCGTCCTGGGACACGTCGGCAAAATGACGGTTAACCGGAAATCCTGCTTCGTCGCTTCGCAAGGGCGTGTCGCCGGGCAGGCCGACCATCCGCTTGGCGGTCACCCGATTGCGGCCGATCGCGGTTTCGTTGCCCCCCTGCTTGAGGCCCCAGGGAACGCCCGTCTCCATCGGCGCGGCGAACGGATCATAACCGTCATTGGTCCAGTCGGACAGGATCGCCTTGAACGCATCCATCAGCGCCGATGACTGGAACCGTTCTTCATAATCGCGCCCGGCGTTCCGATAGGCGTCATTGAATCGCCCGGCGAACAGCGTGACCTCTCCATAATGGTTGATCGTGCCGAATACCCCGTCGAAGTTGACGACCCCGTAGAAAAATCCCCAGGATACATCGCGCATCATCGCCCGAAGAAAGGCGTCGATCGGCATGATGTGATTGCCGCCGGGCCAGGAAAGGCGGGCGAAATATTCGTCGCGGCGAAATTCGAAGCCTCCCGCGCGAAAGGCCCGATAGCCGGTTTCGTTGCTGAGTTCGAGCGGCCCCGTATCGGTCCTTGCGTCGGACGGACCGTTGCCTGCCGCCAATGCTTCGCTCATCGCCATGATCTTGTCCTTCTTCCGGATATGCGTCAGGCGGCTTCCACCTGGCAGATGTCAGCCCATTTTTCGATCGTGAGCGGCCCCTCTATGGTCTGGAAGATGATTGCGCCGGGCTCTTGCGCCTGAAAACGATACGCGCTGCCTGTCGGCAACAGCGCCATATGTCCGCGGCCAAGCACGATCCGGCCCATCTTGCGCCCATCGGGCATCTGGTCGGCAAGCCGGTGCGCGCCGCGACTGTCGGGGTCGATGGCTTGATCCGGGTTCGCCAGCTTCACCAGATGCAGTTCGACATGGCCGTCCATGACCAGAACGAATTCGTCGTGCGCACAGGCGAACCAGGGCGACGCGCCTTCCGCGCGCGCGACCTCGATCACATATTCAAAATTCTTGCCGATCGCGATCCGATCGTAAGGCGCCGACTGTGCGGCGGTCTCGAACAAATTCGAAAAGACATAGTTGCGGGGATCGTCATCGATGATTTCGACGCGCCCCTTGCTATAGTCGTTGATCGATCCAAATCTGGTTCCCGTCATGCCGTGCCTCGCCCTCCTGGCGTTCACCGGGACGAACCGGCGAACAGACCGTTGATCCGCTTGTCTTGATCGCGGAATCTATGGAGAAGCAGGTATGATGACGCGGCGCGTCAGTCCTGCATGATCGAGGCATTACTCTGCACGAAGCGAGCGCCTGGCCAATTTAGGGCGTAAATTAGTCCCGGACGGAGCGGCGGAACGCGGCAGGCGTCATCCCGGTCAGGCGACCGAACATCCGGGTAAGATGTTCCTGGTGGCTAAAGCCGCAGAGATAGGCGATCTCCGCTATTCCAAGGTCGGTCCGCAGCATCCTTCCGGCGGCGGCCACCCGTGCAGCCAGGAGATATTGATAAGGGCTTTGCCCCGTCGACTTCTTGAACTGGCGCGCGAAGTGGATCGGGCTGAGCGCGGCTGCGCTTGCGAGATCCGCTAGGGTGATCGCCTCGCCAATATTATCTTCGACGAACGCCTTGACCGCTTCCAACCGATCGTGACTGAGCCCATGCGTCGGCCGAACGGGCGCCAGCCTCGCGGTCGAATGCTTGCAGACCAGCTGAACCGCCAGCGTGCGCGCCAGCGATTCGGCGCACCAGTCGCCAACAACCTGCTCGCGAAGCAGACCACAGGCGGCCTGGGCGGTGTGTTCGATCAATCCATCATGGTCGCCCAGGCGCGGGATGATCTCGATCGCATCGCCATCGCCCATCGCCAGTTCCGCCGCGGCCTCGCGAATGAGGCTGGCGCGCACATAGAGATGGATGGTCGACAGCGGGCCGCCAAGTTCAACCGCAAATTCGCGATTGGCGGGCAGGATGAAAAGCCCGCCCGGTTGAACGATGCTCGACACCTTCTCACCATCGAGATTGCGCTGCACGCGAACCGGCCCGTCCCGGTGAACGATGATGAGATAGTCGGCCAGGGCGTCAAAGCTGTCGCAATAGGCGCGCTCGCGCTGCATGGACACATAGAGGGAGGACCAGCCCAGCCGGTCGCTCGACGCTTCAATCTGATGCTCCGAGCGCCACAATATCCCGTGGGTCTCGCGCACCGTGAACGCATGTTCCTCTCGCATCATCGACCAGTTCTGTGCTCGGTTTCGACCCGGCATTTTGATCCGGGTTCCGATTGCAGTCAAGCAACGGTTGGACCGCCGGCGTCGCCTTACGGCACAGCGCGAATCAACGGCGGATCGTCACGCCGAACGTGATGGCGCTCCGCGTCGCGCCATCCACATAACGCCCGCCGATGAGGTCGAGATCGACCGCGCCGCGCGCGACGGTCCAGCGCAGGCCCGCCTGCCCGCCTGATTTGCCTTCATCGCGGGCGAAGGTCTCGACCATCAGGTTGAGGCTCTTCCTGAGTGCGATCTCCGCCTGTCCGCCCACGAACATGTCATGGCGATGGCCCGCGCGCGTCCATTGCCAGCCGGCATTGAGGTTGAACCGCAATGTCTCGCCCGCTGGGATCGTCACCGGCACGATGAACGACGCGGTGTCGAACCGCCCCCGGTCGACGCCATAGCCGACGCTGGTCGCGATGCCGATGCCGATGCCGCGATCCTCGGAGCGAAGCACCAGCTTGGGCGACAGGCCGATCAGCGTGTCGTCGGCTCCTTTGGTCCAGCCATGCGCGACGAACCCGCCCAGCTCCAAATTGGGCCACGCCTTGCGCGTGCAGGCGGGCGCGCTGTTGAGAAGCCCGCCGCCGCCGCTCGACAGCGTCACCCAGCTTTCGAGATGGCAGGTTCCGGGCGTCTCGACCGCCGCATCGTCGACGACATGCGCGCCGCCGGACGCAAAGGCCGGTCCCGCCGCCAGCAGCGCCGCCAGCAGGATCGCTCCCCCTGTTACCGCCCGCATCAGCTTGGATCGTCCAGGCTGAACTGATCGGCGTCCTCGTGATAGGCGAAGATTTCGGCGTAACGGCCCCAGTGCGTCACGGCGTTCAGCGTCCCGGCGGCATAATCGGGCGACATATGATCCTCCAGTTCGTCGCGGAAGCGCCGGGCGGGCGCAACATGGCTCGGACGTTCGTCGAGGATGCGGCGGATATGTTGCGCGAGCGGGACATGCGCCAGCAACGCCTGCGCGAACAGCGCCTTGCGCGCATCGACGTCGGCCTGCGCGAAATGGCGCGCCGCCGGCGTCAGGCTGATGTCCGCGCCCGTCAGTTCAGCAAAGCGCATCAGTTGCAGCGTCTCGGCCATCGGGAAGAGATCGTCGATCTCAAGCTGGAGCTGGTCGGCGAGGTCGGCCATGCTGGCGCGGCCGTCGAACGGCGCGCCGTCCACCTCCTCGATCAACCCAGCGAGCGCATTGGTCGACACGACCGGCAGCAGCATCGCGATGCCGTTTCCGGGGAACAGCCCTTCGTTGACCTGGGTCGCAGGCGCGCGCGCCGTCATCCGCGCATAGATGTCGTCCACCAGCGCGCGGAAGGCCGGATCGAGCCGGTCGCGCGGCTGCGGCAGGTCGACCCTGATCTCCGCCGCCACCCGTCCGGGATTGGAGGAGAAGACGAGGATGCGGTCGCACATCAGCACCGCTTCCTCGATATTGTGGGTGACGATCAGGATCGATTTGATCGGCATCCGCCCTTCGCACCACAGGTCGAGCAGGTCGGTGCGCAGCGTCTCTGCGGTGAGCACGTCGAGCGCCGAGAAGGGCTCGTCCATCAGCAGCAGCGCCGGATCGACGACGATCGCGCGGGCGAGGCCGACGCGCTGGCGCATGCCCCCCGACAATTCCTTGGGATAGGCGTTCTCGAACCCGTCGAGGCCGATCAGGTCGATCGCCGCGAGCGCGCGGGTGCGGCGCTGTTCGGCGGGGACCTTCTGCGCCTCCAGCCCCAGTTCGACATTCTGGAGGACGGTGAGCCAGGGGAAGAGCGCGAAGGTCTGGAAGACCATGCTGACGCTCGGCCGCCGCCCGGCCTCATCGGGGATGAAACGAACCTCGCCCTCGTCCGGGCGAAGCAGCCCGGCGATCGAGCGCAGCAAGGTCGACTTGCCCGATCCGGAGCGACCGAGCAGACCGACGATCTCATTCTCCTTGAGCGTCAGGTCGACATTGTCGAGCACGAGCATCTGGCCATGGCCCTTGCCGTAATGATGGCGGACGTTGGACAGTATGACGAGCGGGCGGGTTGCGGCGATGGTGGCCATGGTCGAGGCTCCTTTCGATTTCGTGTAGCGTCAGACGAGGCGCAGGCGGCGCTCGGCAAAGGCGTAGAGCGGCCGCCAGAGCAACCGGTTGAAGGCGATCACGAACAGCGACATGACCGCGATGCCGAGCGCGACGCGGGGATAGTCGCCCGCTGCGGTGGCTTTGGCGATGAACGCGCCGAGGCCCGACGCCTCCAGCTTCTGGTCGCCCCATGACACCGCTTCCGCGACGATGCTGGCGTTCCAGGATCCCCCCGACGCCGTCAGCGCGCCGGTGACATAATAAGGGAACACCCCCGGCAGCGCGACCTGCCGCCACCATTGCCAGCCCTTGACCCCGAACATGCCGGCCGCTTCGCGCAGGTCGGTCGGAATCGCGCTCGCGCCCGCGATGACGTTGAACAATATGTACCACTGTGTGCCCAGGGTCATCAGCGGCGACAGCCAGACATCGGGGCTGAGCTTCCAATGGACGATCGCGATCACCGCGAAGGGAAACAGCACATTGGCGGGGAAGGCCGCGAGGAACTGCGCGATGGGTTGCAGCCGCTCGGCCCATTTCGGACGCAGGCCGATCCACACGCCGATCGGGACCCAGATCAGGCTGGCGATCGCGATCAGCACGATAACGCGCAGCATCGTCAGGCAGGCGAGGCCGATGACGCTCAGCGCGTCGCCCCAGATCAAGGTCCGCGCCATATAGGCGATGATCGTCCATCCCGCGAACAGCACGGCGGCCACGACCAGCGCCGTCCACAGCGCATTGCCGATCCGGCCGGCTTGCCGGTCGCGCTTGGGAACCGCCCGGATCGCATGGCCGGGATCGAGCATCAGCAGCAGCCGACCAAGGCCGATGACGGGCGCGAACAGCAGCGGCAACAGCCGGGTGCGGCGGAACAGGTCGAACGCCCAGGAGTGCGGCCGTTCCGCGCTCGCCGTCTGCTCGAAGCGGAAGCGGTCGGCCCAGGCGACCACGGGGCGGAAGACGAGCTGATCGTAGAGCAGGATGACCACCGCCATCGCGCCCACCGCCCATCCGATCGCGGCGAAATCCTCCCGCGCGATCGCGAGCGCCAGCCAGGAGCCGATGCCGGGCAGCGTGACGGTGGTGTTGCCGACCGTGATCGCTTCGGATGCGACGACGAAGAACCAGCCGCCCGACATGGACATCATCATGTTCCAGACCAGCGCCGGGGTCGCGAACGGCAGGTCGAGCCGCAGGAAACGGCGCACCGGCGAAAGCCCAAAGCCACGCGAGACCTCGTCGAGGTCGGACGGCACGGAACGCAGCGACTGGTAGAAGCTGAACGCCATATTCCACGCCTGGCTGGTGAAGATCGCGAACACCGCCGCCAGCTCGACGCCCAGGATGCGCCCCGGAAACAAGCCCATGAAGAAGGTCACGGTGAAGGTCAGGAAACCCAGGATCGGCACCGATTGCAGGATGTCGAGCGCGGGCAGGATGATCTGGCCGGCGCGGCGGCTCCGCGCCGCCAGCGTCGCGACGACCAGCGTGAAGAGCAGCGATGCGAACAGCGCCGCGAACATGCGCAACGTCGTGCGCAGCGCATAATAGGGCAGATAGGCAGGATCGAGCGTGACCGGCTCTATGCGCAGCCGCGACAAGGGCTCGGCGATGCCCTCCGCGCCACGAAAGACAAGCATGGCGAGTCCCGCCAGCAGGACGAAGGCGATGGCGTCGGCCCGGTTCGGCGCGGTCAGGCGGAGCATGCGCGAAAAGGGCCGCACGCCCCGGGCGATCGGGGTCATTTCTTTCATGTCTCACCTCATCGGGCGCCGCTTGGCGGAACCACCCGGGGCGAGACTGAGGCGATCAGGCTCGGCCGAGCGCCTCCAGCGGCGCGGATAATCGACTACTGTCGCTTGGCATTGTTCGAGTTGCTTTCCTGATTGCCGGCGAATGCCGCCGACTGGGCGGCCGATGCTCCCGCACCGCAGCGATGTCAAGTTAAGAGCCGATTATAAAAATATCGTCATGATACTGATGTTTCGGGAAGCGGTTCATGCTGTTAAGCAATCAGGCGAGGGCAAAGAGAGAAATTCATGACCGTCATCGCCGCCTATCTTTACCGGCATGGTCGCCGGGTCGGACCCGTCGCGCTCGATCATCCGGTGCATTGCGCAAACGACAGTTCGGAATTCGTCTGGATCGGCCTGTTCGAGCCCACCGAGGAAGAACTGCGCACGCTCCAGGACAATTTCGGCCTGCATCCGCTCGCGGTCGAGGACGCGCTGAAGGCGCACCAGCTGCCCAAGGTCGATGTCTATGGCGACCAGCTGTTCGTCGTCGCGCGCACCGCCCATCTGGAAGCGGACAGCATCGCCTATGGCGAAACGTCGGTCTTTGTCGGCGCCAACCACATCATCAGCGTGCGGCACGGATCGGAGCGCGCGCATTCGGGCCTGCGCGAACAGCTTGAGGCCGCGCCCGTGCTGCTCGGCTACGGCGTCGACTATGTGCTGCACGCGATCCTGGATTTCATCGTCGACGGCTATCTGCCGATCGTCGAGACGATCGAGGAGGATGTCCTTAAGATGGAGCATCGCGCGCTCGACAGTTTCCTCGATCGGGAAGAGGTGATCCGCCTGTTCACGCTGCGCCGCCAGCTCATCCGCTTTCAGCGCATGCTGGGCCCGATGTCGGACCTGTGCGCCAAGCTGGAGCATCTGGAGCTTCCCTTCCTCGATCCCGAAGTCCGCCCCTATTTCAGGGACGTGCACGATCATGTCCGGCGGACGGAAGCCATGATCGGGTCGCTGCGCGAAGTGCTGACATCGGTGTTCGAGGTCAGCCATCTGTTCGAGCAGCAGCGACAGGGCGCGATCACCCGGCAGCTTGCGGCCTGGGCAGCCATACTCGCGGTGCCGACCGCCATCGCGGGCATCTACGGCATGAATTTCGAGCATATGCCCGAACTCAAGACGCAATATGGCTATTTCATCGTTCTTGGCGTGATCTCCGTCGTCTGCGTCGCGCTCTACATGCGCTTCAAACGCGCGCGATGGCTCTGACGGCGGGCTGATCGGGATTGTCGTCTTCGGGCGCTCCCGCGCGGCGGGTCGGACCGGCGCATTTGCGCGGCGAACAGTCTGCTATTTCTTGCCCGGGGCGGCGGCGGCGCCCATTTTCCCCTTGCCCCGCCGGCGATCCCATGCACAAAGCTTGCCAACTGCCATGGCGGGTTTTCGTGTTCTGCCTGCGTTCAACCATGTGGCGGCAAGGATGAAGAATGGACGACGTAACCATCCAGGACAGGGCGACCACCGCCCCGCCGCCGCCCGCGCCGCACGAAGTGGGCGAAGGCTTGTCCGTCGTCTCGATCGCCAAAAGCTACGACAAGCGCACGGTGCTGACCGATGTGTCGCTGACCGTGGGCAAGGGCGAGGTGGTGGGCCTGCTCGGCCCCAATGGCGCGGGCAAGACGACCTGTTTTTATTCGGTGATGGGGCTGGTGCGCCCCGACCATGGCCGCATCATCCTGGACGGGCAGGATATCACCGGCCTGCCCATGTATCGCCGCGCGATATTGGGCCTGGGCTATCTGCCGCAGGAAACGTCGATCTTTCGCGGCCTGACCGTCGCACAGAATATCGGCGCGGTGCTGGAGCTGGCGGAACCCGACAAGGCGGCGCGCGAGGCGCGGCTGGAGCAGCTGCTCGATGAGTTCGGCCTGGTGCGGCTGCGCGATTCGTCGGCCATGGCGCTGTCGGGCGGCGAACGGCGGCGGTGCGAGATCGCCCGCGCGCTGGCGGCCAACCCGTCGATCGTGCTGCTGGACGAACCTTTCGCCGGCATCGACCCGCTGTCGATCGCCGATATTCGCGACCTTGTGAAGCAGCTGAAGACGCGCGGCATTGGCGTCCTCATCACCGACCATAATGTGCGCGAGACGCTGGAGATCGTCGACCGCGCCTGCATCATCTATGGCGGACAGATGCTGTTCGCGGGCAGCCCGACCGAACTGGTCGCCAATGCCGACGTTCGACGGCTCTATCTGGGCGAGAATTTCTCGCTCTGACATGATGGGCCGCCGCTCCCTTCCTCATATCGACGGCAGGGGATCAGGCTGATGGCGCTCGGGCCGCGCCTCGACATCCGGCAGAGCCAGTCGCTGGTGATGACGCCGCAGCTCCAGCAGGCGATCAAGCTGCTGGCGCTGAGCAATCTGGAAATCGAGGCGTTCGTCGCCGGTGAGCTGGAGAAAAACCCGCTGCTGGAGGCAGGGACGCCGGGCGACCTCACCCCGCCCCCCGATGGCGTGGACGCGCAGTTGGAGCGGCCGACGCTGGCGGCGGAAACCGGGGGTGCCGACGAACTCATCGGCCAGGGGCTTGGCGAGGCGGATTCGCCGCTGGACGTCGATTATGGCGCGGAAACCTTCATCGACGATGGGCCGGGCGACCGGGCGGTGGCGGTCGGTTCAGGCGGCATGGACATGCTGTCGGGCGGTGGCGAGGCGATCGACTTCGACAGCTTCGCCAATCCCGAACGCGGCCTGCAGGAATATCTGATGGATCAGGCGCGCAGCGCGCTTTCGGGCATCGACCTGACCGTCGCGCAACAGCTGATCGGCCAGATCGACGACGCCGGCTATCTGGAGGCGAACCTGCTGGAGACGGCGCATGGGATGGGCCTCCCGCTCGTGCAGGTGGAGCGGGTGCTGGGCGTGATCCAGACCTTCGACCCGACCGGCGTCGGCGCGCGGTCGCTGGCGGAGTGCCTGATCCTTCAGGCGAAGGAAGCGGATCGTTACGATCCCTGCATGGCGAAGCTGCTCGCCAATCTCGACCTGCTGGCCAAGGGCGCGCTGCCGCAGCTGCGGCGGATATGCGGCGTGGACGAGGAGGACATGGCCGACATGATCCGCGAGCTGCGGGGCTATGATCCCAAGCCCGGCCTGCGCTTTTCGACAGACCGGACCGCCCCGATCACGCCGGACCTGTTCGTCAATTCGGTGCGCGGCGGCTGGTCGATCGAGGTCAACGGCGCAACGCTGCCACGCGTGCTGATCAACCGCAGCTATTATGTAGAGCTGACGAGGGGGGCGCAGGATCGCGCGTCGAAGGCGTGGCTGGCCGATTGCCTGGCGAGCGCCAACTGGCTCGTGAAGGCGCTCGACCAGCGGCAAAAGACGATCATCAAGGTCGCGACCGAGATCGTGCGGGCGCAGGAGGATTTCTTCCGCAAGGGCGTCGCGCATCTGAAGCCACTGACGCTCAAGACGGTGGCGGAGGCGATCGGCATGCACGAATCGACCGTCAGCCGGGTGACGTCGAACAAATATCTCGCCTGCCCGCGCGGGGTCTATGAACTCAAATATTTCTTCACCAGCGGCGTCGCGGCTTCGGACGGCGAAGGCGCAGTGTCGGCCGAGGCAGTGAAGAGCCACATCAAGGCGCTGATCGCGGTGGAGAGACCCGACGCGATCCTGTCCGACGATACGCTGGTCGACCTGCTGCGCGGCAAGGGCATGGACATTGCGCGCCGCACCGTAGCGAAATATCGCGAGGCGATGGGGATCGGATCCTCGGTGCAGCGGCGGCGGCAGAAGGCGTTGCGGGGGAAGGCGGCTTAAGAGGCTGCCTTATTGTGTTCCTGCGAAGGCAGGAACCCAGATCGGCGGGCGGAACTGGGCTCCTGCCTGCGCAGGAGCACGATGCTCGCCCCTCAAACCAAACCCAGCCTCGCCAGTTCGGTGAGCATCGCCGGCGGCATCGCGTCCATATCGTCCGCCTCGCCCGACCCCAGGTCCGGCGGCGCGTCCTTGTCCTCCAGATAGCGCCAGCCCTGATGCGCGCGCTTCGGCATCGACCGCACGGGGATCAGGCGCGGCTCCAGCCTGATCCAGAAGCGCCCCTGCCCCGTTTCCTGAAAGCCCAATATGGGGCTGCGGCCCACCAATATATGGCTGTGGATCCAGTAGAGCGAGCCGCCCTCCATCTCGGGCAGGCGCTTGGGCAGATAGCGGGTGGTGAGGCGCGCTTCGCCTTCATGGCTTTCCAGCCAGGCCCGCAATGTCGCGGGGCTTTCGCTGCCGAAGGCGATCTTGGTCAAATGGAGCGGCATGGCGCTGAGATGGGCGGGCGGGCGGCGCAATCAAGAGCCGCTAAAGGCCCCAGATCGTCGCCAGCCCGAGGAAGGAGAAAAATCCCATGACGTCGGTCATGGTCGTCACGAACACGGCGGATGAAACGGCGGGATCGACGTTCAGCCGATCCAGCGTCACCGGCACCAGAATGCCCGCCAGTCCCGCGACCAGATTGTTGATCAACATGGCGAGCGCGATCACGAGGCCAAGATCGTGGTTGCCGTAGATCAGGCCCACCGCAAGGCCGATCAATATGCCCAGCGCCGTGCCATTGGCGCTGGCGATGCGGAATTCGCGCGCAATCTGGCGAATAGTGTTGGAACTGGTGAGCTGATTGGTGGCGAGCGCCCGGACCGCGACCGCCATGGTCTGCGTCCCTGCATTGCCGCCCATGCCCGACACGATCGGCATCAGCACCGCCAGAACGACATATTTGGAAATGGTCGCCTGGAACAAGCCCACCACCGACGCCGCCAGCACCGCCGTGCCCAGATTGACCACCAGCCAGGAAAGACGGGTGCGCACCGTCTCCATGATCGGCTGGTTGATGTCGCCCTCGCCCGCGCCGGACAGGCGGAGGATGTCCTCGCCCGCTTCCTCGGAGATGATGTGCACGATGTCGTCGACCGTGATCATGCCGACCAGACGGCCATTGCCGTCGACCACGGCGGCGGAGATCAGCGCATATTTCTGGAATCGGAGCGCCACTTCCTCCTGATCCATGTCGACGGAAATCAGCGTCTGTTCGCGCTTCATGACGTCGGCCATGGCGATCGATCGGGGGCAGGTGAGAATCCAGCTCAGCTGGCAGGTGCCGATCGGCTTGTGCGCTTCGTCCACCACGAAGATTTCCCAGAAATCGGTGGTGAGGTTCCGATTGTCGCGCAGATAATCGATGACCTGGCCGACGCTCATATGCTCGGGCACCGCGACAAGGTCGCGCTGCATCAGGCGGCCGGCGGATTCCTCCGGATAGGAAAGCGCGGATTCGATCGCGGCGCGGTCTTCCGGGTCGAGCGCGTCGAGCACGGCCTGCTGGTCGGCCGCCTCCATATCCTCGATGATGGCGACGGCGTCGTCGGTGTCGAGTTCGGCGGCGAATTCGGCCACCTGCTCGGGCGCCAGCGCGTCGAGCAGGTCGTCGCGCACATAGTCGTTGAGTTCGGACAGCACCTCCGCGCCGACCAGATCGCCCAGCGCCGCAGCCACCCGGCCCCGCCGTTCGGACGGGGTGAGTTCCAGAAGGTCGGCGATGTCGGCGGGGTGCAGCGGCGAAACCAGTTCGCGCGCCAGCTCGCGATCATCCTCCTCCACCGCGTCGAGCACGGCGGAGACGAATTCCGGCTTCAGCCGGTCATCCTCATCATGGCGCGATTCCGCCTGGCCGGCGGACCTTTCGTCAGCAGGCAGTTCGTCCGGCCGGGGTTCGGCCATATCGGCTCGCTCGCTCATCGCGTCCCCTACTGTCCGGTTCCTGTAACATTTCGCTGCTTTTGCCGATGAAAGGGATAAATGCAATGCCTCAAAGGGCGATGAGGCGCTTCCATCCCGGCCCCAACGCTCTATATGGACCAACATTTCCCACCTCCCCCAGAAGAGAGGATTTTTCATGGCCGACGAAACGCTTACCCTCACCCTCGACAGCGGCGGCGACGTCGTCATCAAGCTGCGCCCGGACCTGGCGCCCGGCCATGTCGAACGCATCGCCTCGCTGGCGAAGGAAGGCTTTTATGACGGCGTGGTGTTCCACCGCGTCATCGCCGGCTTCATGGCGCAGGGCGGCGACCCGACCGGCACCGGCATGGGCGGTTCCAAGCAGCCCGACATCAAGGCGGAGTTCAGCCGCGAACCGCATGTGCGCGGCGTCTGCTCGATGGCGCGCTCGTCGAACCCGAACAGCGCGAACAGCCAGTTCTTCATCTGCTTCGACGACGCGACCTTCCTCGACGGCCAATATACCGTCTGGGGCCAGGTCACGTCGGGCATGGAACATGTGGACGCCCTGCCCAAGGGCGAGCCGCCGCGCACGCCGGGCAAGATCCTGAAAGCTACGGTTTCCTGATCAACACCCCATCGTCATTCCCGCGGATGCCTCCGCGGGAATGACGAGCTTTGGTTATTGGGCGGAGGCGGCGTTCCCCGGCTCCGCCACCTCTTCCTCGGCCGGGACATAGGGCCCGATCGATTCGATGTGCCAGCGGCGGTCCGCCTTGCTGGAGCCGGGCACGTCATTGACGCGGCGAAGCGTCACCTGCCGCAGCGTGTACCAGGGCTTGCCGTTGGCGGCGATGCGGCCATAGACCTGCGCGGGCACCGTCACATAAAGCGATCCAGCCGCGCCCTCGACCGCGCCGGGCGCGCCGACATGCGCGTGAATCTCGCCAAAGCCCCGGAAGCGGCGGGCGAAGACATCGTCATCCTCCGCGCCGACCGCGCTCTGGTCGTTCCACAAATCCTGCGCGTCGTCGAAGCGCCGTTCCTCCAGCAGCCCATAATAGCCTTGCACCACCTGGGCGGCGCCCTGAGGGCCCTTGGGATCGATCGATTCCTCTTCCGGCGGCGCGGCGGATGCGGGCAGCCCGCCCGGCGTGCCGGGAGACGGCGGCTGGAGCGGTTCCATCACCGCCTGCGCCTCCGCACGGAAGCTGTTTTCGACCTGCGCCGCATTGGCGCCGTTGGCGAGATTGTCGATCGCGCTTTCCTCCCGCCCGTCACAGGCGGCGAGCGAGAGGCAAGCAAGCAGCGCTGCGGCGCGGACCCGCATCAGCGAGGCCAGCTCCGCCGGCCGTCACCACGCGAACGTCCATCGCCGTCGGAACGCGACCGGGGCGTCCAGTCGCGCATCCGGCCGCTTGTGCCGGGCTGGCCCTGCACGGCCGGAGGATTGGCGGGCGCGGCGTTGGCGCCGTCGTCCCGCGAGCGCCCGCGCCAGTTGCCGCGGTCACCCTGGTTCTGGCCTCGCCAGCTGCCGCGATCGCCCTGGTTCTGGCCCTGTCGCGGCATGCCGCTCCAGTTCCGGTCGCGATCCCCGCGCCGGGCTTCGTGGCGGCCTTCCCAATAACGGCGCTGGCCGTCGTTCCAGCGATGGCGGCGGCCACCCCGGTCATAGACATAATAGCCGCTGCCGGGATAATAGAAGTCGTTGTACCAGCCGCTATAGAGGCCCGGCCGGTAATAGCCCGGACCCCAATAATCGTCATAATAGCCGCCGCCATAATAGCCGCTGCCGACGCTCACGCCGCCGTAATAGCCATCGTCATAGGCGCAACCGCCCAAAGCGAACGCGCCGGCAAGGCCGATCGCAGCCAGAAACCTTCGTCCGGTCCACGTCATCGCCTATCTCCTCATTCTTCATGACGCCGAGGATAATGTCCGCTGGTTGAATTGGCCGTGAATGAACGGACGGCCATGTTCCGTCCAGCCGTCGCCCTGCTCATCTGACAAGTTTCTTGTAAAAACAATCGCTTCGTTCACGCAGGCTTCATGTGAAAATGAGAGATAGCGCAGCAGGAGACCATTTCCCCACAAGTGGCATCCCTTTTATGCCCTTCCCCACGGAGGGCTTGGGGTTCGGGACGGCGTTGGACTGCAGCCGTCCCGGATTCCCCCAATAGCTTCACCCGCTGTTGCGTAGCGCCGTCGCGATCGCGTTGATCGACAGCTCGATCCCCTCCTTGATGCGCGCGTCATCCTCCCCGCCGCGATGCCGCTTCATCAACTCCACCTGGAGCAGGTTCAAGGGTTCGATATAAGGCAGACGCAGACGGATCGAATTGTCCAGCTTGGGATTTTTCTCCAGCAGGCGCGACTGGCCGGTGGCCGCGAGCAGGCCGTCATGGGTCAGGTCCCAGCCTTCGCGGATGCGCGCGAAAATCTCCTTGCCCCGCGCCTCATCCTTGACCAGCGGAAGATAGTGCGCGGCGATGCCGAGGTCCGACTTGGCGAGCACCATCTCAAGATTGGCGAGCGCGGACTGGAAGAAGGACCAATGCTGCGCCATGTCGGCGAGCAGGGCCTTGTCCTCGAAGGCCGCCAGCGCATGGCCCACGCCATACCAGCCCGGCAGCATCACGCGCGCCTGCGACCAGCTGAATACCCAGGGGATGGCGCGCAGATCCTCGATCCGGCTGCTCTTCGTGCGGCTGGCGGGGCGCGAACCGATCTTGAGGCCCGCTATTTCCTGGATCGGCGTCAGCTGACGGAAGAATTCCTTGAAACCGTCCGTGCCGTAGACGAGGTCGCGATAGGCGGCGAAGGCGGATTTCGACAGATCGTCCATCGCGGCGGCGAAGCGGGCGGCGTCGCGATCGGAAATCGCTTCGGGTTCAAGGCTGGCGAGCAGCGTGGCGCTGGTCATCGCCTCCAAATTGGTCATGGCGGCGTCGCGCGTGCCGAACTTGGCGGCGATCACCTCGCCCTGTTCGGTGATGCGGATGCGGCCCTGCACCGTGCCCCTGGGCTGCGCCTGGATCGCCGCGAAAGAGGAACCCCCGCCACGCCCGACCGCGCCGCCCCGGCCATGGAACAGCTGCATCGCCGCGCCCGCCTGCGCAAAGACCGGGGCCAGCGCCCTGCTCGCCTGATGCAGCCCCCAGGTGGAGGTGATGTAGCCGCCATCCTTGTTGCTG
>DASVOF010000158.1:0-5042 GCA_036383495.1 Sphingobium sp.
GCGAAAAGCCGCCGCCCGAACCGTCCCGGAACTCTGGGATGCTATCCGCGACGCATTGCCCCGCTTCACTCCAGAAGAATGCGCGAATTATTTTACTGCCACTGGATATGAACCAGAGTGATCGGATTCTGCTCTAGCGACGCATGGGTCGATTTCGCCATAGCTGTGCCGGCTTTTCTGGGTCTGGCGCTGGTGTGGCCACGCGGAAAACCAACTGCATAATCGCCGGTTTGTTGGTCGACAGGTGGACGCGATGGAACGTCGCGCCACGCACTCTGTAACGCCCCGGGCCCTCCAAGTCTCGTCTCGATCCGATGACAAGCGTTACCGCTCATGGCTTACAGCCTTCGTGGATTCCGCCGGTCCAGTCCAGTCCAGCCTTTTCCTAACACCGTGATGGTGTTATTGACGGGCTTGGCGATTTTCGATCAGGAATTTGACTGCACAATCAGCTGATTGGGTGCCCTCTACGTTTCCTCTTCTGGGCACCATTTTTCGTCTCTGGATAGGTCCACAGACGTCCAGCATCTCGATATGCTGCCCGACAACAGTACATCCTCACAGATCGCGCCCGTAGGGCAGCGGCCCCGCCACCAGCGTTGCGCCCAGTTTCGGCCCCTCCCCGTCTTTCATCTTGATGGATGCTCGCTGGCGTTCCGGAGTGCGGAACCGGCAGCGATCAAAACCCCGCCGCTTTCAGGTCCATCACGAAAAGCCCGATCCCCTGGCCCGGCACCTTCTTCTCAATCTCGGCCGTCGAGACGCCGAAGGCCATCCAGCGCCCATCGGGACTGACCACACCCTGATTGGACTTAAGTTGCGGATCGATCGCATTATAGGTCGTCAGACGCGTGAGCTTGCCGGTTCCGTCAAGCGCCAGCCGCCACAGATCGATGACCTCCGTCGCCCGCCTGATCTGCGGTCCGTCATAATATTCGACCAGCGTCGATTTGCCGTCGGGGAACACGCCTTCCATCTCGGCATAGGCCGAACCGTTGACCTTAAGCGCGGACACCTTGCCGGTCCGCAGGTCGACCATATAGGAATTGATGTCGATCGCCCCTGCCTTGTCCGCGGGAACGGTCATCAGGGTGAAGGTCAGCGCGCTATCGGTCGCGGGAACAAAATTCTGCGGCTCGATCATCCAACAGCGGCGTCCCGCCCGAGCGACGATGTCGGCAAGGGGCCCGCTCTTGGCGCCGCAATCGAGCACCTTGCGGCTGCGCGCGAGTTTCGGGGGCCCGTCGGAAGCGACGATGTCCGCAGTCCATATCTGATTCGGATGCTTGTTCAGATATTCATACGATGCGTCGCTCTTGCCGTCGGCCGCCCTCGCGGGCGCAGGGGCGCTGGGCCGTCCCCAGGCGACGCGCATATTGTTGCGGGAGACCGCGACGCCTTCCAGGTTCCGCTCGCCCAGCGGGACCGGGGGGCCGGAGAGGTCTCCCTTCATCACCCACATTTCCGATTCGAAGATGCGTCCGAAATCGCCTTGCCCCGGCATGTGATTGCGCGCCGCCGTCAGCAACAGGTCGCCGTTGACAAGATAATAGGCGCGAAAAAAGCCATCATGCGGAAAGTGAAATGTCATCGGCCGGGTCCTGCCGCTCGCCACATCAAGCTCGAAGACATCGCCATATTCACGGCTGAGGAACAGCAGGCGTTTGCTGTCGGGCGACCAGTCGGCGCGGCTGCCCCAATCGGCAACCTGCCGCACATGAGGATGGCTGGCAATCCGGGCCCGCAGTTCGGGAGAAGCGGAATAGGTCTGCGCTAGGGCTGGATCGGTCGAGGCCGGAATAGTGAGGATCAGCGCCAGGATCGCGCAACCCGCTCCTCTTGTCAGTCTCCCGATCCGCATCACAGCCGCCCCGCCTTGAATTCGCCCGCTGCAAAAGCCGCCGCCCGCGCGGTGAACGCCATGTAGGTCAGCGACGGATTGGATTGCGAAGATGACGCCATCGCCGCCCCGTCGGTGACGAAAAGATTGGGAATGTCATGGCAACGATTATGCCCGTCGAGCACCGATGTGCGCTTGTCCTTGCCCATGACGGCGCCGCCCATCTCATGGATTTGCGCCCCCGGAATGGGTCGGCCCGGCGTCATCATGACGTCCTTATAGCCCATCGCCTTCATCATCGTGAGCATGTCGTCGCTTGCCGCTTTGCGCATGGCGAGATCATTTTCGCCAAAGGCCACGTCCATCCGCAGCACCGGCTGGCCCCAGGCGTCGCGGACATCGGTATCCAGCGTGACCTGATTGCCAAGAGACGGCAGCATCTCGCACAGCGCGCCGATAAGGACGTGCCAGTCGCCCGTGGTGCGAAGCTTCGTCTTGAGATCGACGCCGATGCCCGGCGTGCGCGCGCCGCGTTGCCAGTCGTCGTTGAACACAACCGCGTTGCACTGGAAACCGCGAACATAGTCCTCGCGCTTCTCGCCACGAATATTGCGGTATCGCGGCATCCACAGCGCGCCAGGACGACCGCCGGTCAGATGCGGCATCGGCGGTCCGGCGACCGTCGTCATGGCGAAGTCCGAAAGCAGATGGTCCATGATATATTTGCCGACGAGCCCGCTCGAATTGCCGAGCCCGCGCGGGTGCTTCTCGTTCGCCGAAAGCAGCAGCAGGCGGACGCTCTCCAACGCCGATGCGCAGACGAATACGATCTTGGCCGAATAAGTGCGCTTTTCCCGCGTCTTGGCATCCATGACCTCGACGCCGGTCGCCCGTTCGCCGCTCTCGTCGGTCAGGATGCGGGTCGCGATGCTGTCCGCCATGACCGTCAGCCGCTTTGTCGCCATCGCCGCGGGCAGAGTGGAGGACTGGGTCGAAAAATAGGAGCCCGTCGAACAGCCCCGGTCGCACGCCCCGCAATAATGGCAGGGCTGGCGGTCCTCCCCGATCGGCTGGGTCAGGTTGGCGAGCCGCGCGATGGTCAGCGGCCTGTCGGGAAAGGCTTTGGCCATCCGCGCCTGCATGTCGCGCTCGAGGGGATTCATCGGCATCGGCGGCTGAAAATATCGTCCGCCGGGCGCCGTCGGATAATCGAGAACCGATCCTGAGATACCGATGAATTGTTCGACGCGATCATACCACGGCTCAATATCGGAATAGCGAACAGGCCAATCCACGCCGTGCCCGTCGATCGCATTCTCCTCGAAATTGATCGGCGCATAGCGGTAGCTCTGGCGCGCCCACATCAGCGACTTGCCGCCCACCTGGTTGCCGCGAGTCCATTTGAAGGGGCGGTCGGGCGCCGTCGTATAGGGGTGGTCGCGCATATTGGCGAAAAAGTGACTGCTGCCTTCGTTGCCGGAGGGTGATCGTCCCGGATATTCGATCTGGTTCCGGCGATTGTCGCCCAGGCCCCGGAACTTCATCTCGTAAGGAGCCTGATGTTCAGTGGGATAATCCTCGCCGTGGCGGACCATCCTGCCACGGTCGAGCATGAGAACGCGCAGCCCGCGTTCGGTCAGTTCCTTGGCCGCCCATCCGCCCGATATGCCCGATCCCACAACGATCGCGTCAAAATCATTTTCCATGTTTAAATTTCCAAACCGAATGCGTTGTGGGATTTCAGAACATCGACGCCAGGCCGTACATGACGGGGCCGTTGGGATCGTCCTGCGCGGCGTCCATGACCGTCTTCAGTTCCTCATTCTGCCCGACTTCGGACGTGTAGTAGCCGTGCAGCGTCAGCCTTTTGAATTCTCGGAAAGGATGGGCGGGACTGACGAAAAGATTTGCCCCCTTCTTGTCCCACTCGACCAGCAGCTGCATCTGATCGGCGGCGGCGCATGCCAGAAAGCCCTTGCCGAAACGGTCTTTGGCTTCGTTGTCATAGGCTTGCAGCGAGGCCCGGAAGGCGATCTGCTGATCCTTGAGGAACCACTCGTCGAATATCGTCCGGAAAAACGCCGGGACGCCTGCTCCGATAGCGCCGGGCGTATCGGTCTTGGGGATGATGCCTTCGGCCATGGCGGCGATGAGCGCCAATTCGTCCGGGGTCAGCGGGGCTTCGCCGGTGCTGGTGGCCGGGGGCGGGGCAGAGGCCGCAGCCGGACCGACGAACAGGCCAGTCGACCCGGCGGCGCTCGCGGCCTTCAACATTGTCCGTCGATTCAGCATGTCTCTCTCCAGAAGTATTTTTTCAATATGGCAGGCTCAGACCCGCGAGAGGTAGGAATATGCTTCCGCGATCATCTGCATCCTCGGAATGCTGAAGGGAGGGTCCTGCTCGACATAGAAATGCCTGACGCCATGGGCGTGCGCCGCGGCGAGGACTTTGGGCCAGTCCACCTTGCCCGTGCCCATCGGCGCGGGAACGATGTTGATGACATTGTTGACCGCCGTGCTTTTCCCCACTTCCTTGACATGCATCTGTTTGAAGCGGCCCGGATGCGCCTTCAGCAAGGCGACGGGGTCCAGCCCGGCTGCGGTGACCCAGCCGGCGTCCATTTCGAAAGACACCCGTGCAGGGTCGGTGTTCCGCAACAGGATTTCCAGGCCCGTCAGGTCGCCGAACCGGCGAAATTCGAAATTATGATTGTGATAGCTCAGGCGCAGACCCGCCTCGGCCAGCACACGGCTCTGCTGGTTGAGATGCTCGGCCGTCTTCAGATAGTCGTCAGCCGTCAGCTTTGTCGTCATCTCCACATAGGCGGCCATGAGGTCGGTCGCCTTCCCAGGCCTGAAGCCTCCCGGCGGCATCAGCGCGGAAAGAACCACGTCCGTCAGCCGGAGCTTGTGCGCCGCTTCGATCAGCGGGCCGGGGGTCGACAGATTGACAGGGCCGCTGCTCACCATGCCACTGGTGCAGGCAAGACCCTGGTCGTCCAGCTGCTTTCGAAGCAAGGCCGGGTCCGGTGCGGCCACGCTGACCTCAACCGACCGGTAACCGATCGCATGAATCCGGCGGAGCGTATCGACGGGATCGGCCTTCATGTCGGGCCCGACCACCCCCATTTGCAGACCGATCGGGAGATGGTGATGCTTGAAAAATGGGTGGCCCGCAGCGCGCAACGGTGCGTCGGCGAAG
>DASVOF010000159.1:0-6763 GCA_036383495.1 Sphingobium sp.
CCGTGGGTCAGCGGCGGAATGGCGCCCGTGATCGGCTTCCACTGGGTGATGGACAGGCCCGATTCGGTGAGGCGCGTGACGCCGCCGACCACGACCATGCAGAACACCAGGCTGGCCACGGCGAGCAGCCAGAGGGCGAGCGGGACAGGGCGTGGAGCAGGCATGGCGGGGCGGCGGAGGGCGAGCGCGGTCATGGCGCCGTTCCATGCGCCGATGGCCTTATTGTTGCAAGAGGGCGAGCGGTGGACAAAAGGTCATAGTGGAGAGAGGCGCGTGACATGCCCTCCCCTAACCCCTCCCGCTTGCGGGAGGGGGATTTTAAGGTCAAGCCACTGCCTTCCGCCAGGCTGCGACGAGTTGCCGCGCGCGCTCGCCGACCAGGGTCGCGTTGTCGCCGGGGCGGTAGAGCGCGCCGCCGACGCCAATGCCTTCGCAGCCGGCGGCGAGCCATTCGGCGATGTTTTCGGCATCGGTCCCGCCCACGGCCCAGACGCCGACATGTTTGGGCAGGACGTCCTTGATCGCCTTCACATAAGCGGGGCCGAGGCGGGCGGCGGGGAAGAGTTTGATGCGGCGCGCGCCCGCCCTGATCGCCTCGAAGGCTTCGCTGGGCGTCATGAAGCCGGGGAGC
Organism: Sphingobium sp.; assembly: GCA_036383495.1. GTDB lineage: Bacteria > Pseudomonadota > Alphaproteobacteria > Sphingomonadales > Sphingomonadaceae > Sphingobium. Next base: position 632 of record DASVOF010000159.1, read on the forward strand.
AGTTCAAGACCGAGCGCCGCGCCATGGGCGATGACCGCCGGGTCGGTGTTGGGCGTCACCATGATCCGCCCGCCCACGCCATACAATTCTTGCACCGCATCGACCGTCAGCACCGTACCGCCGCCGATGAGGGCGCGATCGCCAAATGCGGACTGGAGCGCGGCGATGCTCTCCAGCGGATCGGGGGAGTTGAACGGAACTTCGATGATGCGGACGCCCGCGTCGACCAGCGCCGCGCCGATGGCGGGGGCTTCCTGGGGCTTGAGGCCGCGCAATATGGCGGCGATCGGCGGAGCGCCTTCGGCAAGCAGGGCGTCGAGGGTCATGGATCAGCTCTCCAGAAGGCCGAGGCCCGCGAGCGCGCAGGCGTCGCCATCCAATGTGCGGGCGTGCAGATTCTGCACCGCGAGGGCGCGGGTGTAAAGGTCGGCGAGGCGCGCGGCCCCGATGAGGAGGATATCCTCTCCCGCGCCCAGCATGGCGCGGCTATCGGCGATTTCGCAGCCGATGAGCAGGCCGGAGAGATAGCCGAGCGCCCAGTCGGCCGACCGCCCGGCGCGCAGGCGCATGGCGCGGGCGGCGAAGAGCGTGGCGAGCAGGCGGCCCTCCCCCGCCCTTTCCAGCCCTTCGGCGAAACCGGCGGCCTCCTGCGCCGGATCGGCGGCGTCGATCTTCGGCCCCAGGGTCGAACGGTCGCGCAACAGGGCGAACAGCTCGCCGGTGGGGATGGTGCGGAAATGGATGACGCGGCCATCCTCCACCAGCGCCCATTTGCTGTGGGTGCCCGGAAGGACGATGAGGCGGCGGCCCTGAGCGAGAGCGGGTTCGCGGAGACAGGCGCCGAAAATCTGCGTCTCTTCCCCGCGCATGACGTCGGGGACGCCATCGGGGCCGGTGCAGGCGAGGCCCGCCATGATGCGCACCGGCGCGCCGCGCCAGTCGAAGCGGACGGCGGCGGCGCGCCAGACCGCCGCATCGGCGGGGCAATCGGCATAGGGCGCCTCCACCCAGCCGTCGCGCGCGCCGACCATGCCGCAAAGGCGAATCTGAGTGGGCGGACCGTCGCTGAGCCAGGGCGCCATCGCTTCGGCGAAGGCGGCTTCCGCCTGCCCGCCGACCGCGCCGATGCCAGGCCCCTCGCGGCGGGCGACGATGCGGCCGCGCTCGACCCGGAACAGGCGCAGATTGCTGGTTCCCCAGTCGCCAATGACTTCATAATCGCTCATCGGCGCGATCCGGACAGGTTTCGACGCAAAGCGCGCTGATCCTCTTATAGCATCCTTGAATTTCGATTTGTCTGAGTATATCGAAGGAACGAGCGCGTCAATGCGCCATGCCTTTCACCTTGCAGGATGCCCCGATGAGCGATTCGTCCAAGCCCGCCCCCAAGTTGCGCAGCCGCGCCTGGTTCGACAATCCCGACAATATCGACATGACCGCGCTGTATCTGGAGCGTTACCTGAATTTCGGGCTCAGTCTGGAGGAATTGCGCAGCGGCAGGCCGATCATCGGCATCGCCCAGACCGGCAGCGACCTTAGCCCCTGCAACCGCCATCATCTGGTGCTGGCCGAGCGGATGCGCGAGGGCATTCGCGAAATGGGCGGCATCGCGCTGGAATTTCCGGTCCATCCGATCCAGGAGACGGGCAAGCGGCCGACGGCGGGGCTGGACCGCAACCTCGCCTATCTGGGGCTGGTCGAGGCTCTCTATGGCTATCCGCTGGACGGCGTGGTGCTGACCACTGGCTGCGACAAGACCACGCCCGCGCTGCTGATGGCGGCGGCGACGGTGAACATTCCCGCGATCGCCCTGTCGGTCGGGCCGATGCTGAACGGCTGGCACAAGGGCGAGCGGACGGGTTCGGGCACGATCGTCTGGCATGCGCGGCAGCTGCTGGCGGCGGGCAAGATTGATGATGAGGGCTTTATCAAGCTGGTGGCGTCGTCGGCGCCCTCGACCGGCTATTGCAACACCATGGGCACGGCGTCGACCATGAACTCGCTGGCCGAGGCGCTGGGCATGATGTTGCCCGGATCGGCGGCGATCCCCGCGCCCTATCGCGACCGGCAGGAATCGGCCTATCGCACCGGCAAGCGCATCGTCGAGATGGTGGCCGAGGACCTCAAGCCATCCGACATCATGACGCTGGATGCGTTCCACAATGCGATCGTCGTGAACAGCGCGATCGGCGGATCGACCAACGCGCCGATCCACCTCGCCGCGATCGCGCGCCATGTCGGCGTCGAGCTGCCGCTGAAGGATTGGGAGACGGTGGGGCACAAGGTGCCGTTGCTGGTGAACCTGCAACCGGCGGGCGAATATCTGGGCGAGGATTATTATCGTGCGGGCGGCGTGCCGGCGGTGGTCGGGCAGCTGATCGCGCAGGGGCTGATCCGCGAGGGCGCGATGACCGTCAATGGCAGGACCATGGGCGACAATTGCCGGGACGCGGAGATTGAGGATGAAAAGGTCATCCGTCCCTTCGGCCAGCCGGTCAGGGACGAGGCGGGCTTCCTGGTGCTCAGCGGCAACCTGTTCGACGCGGCGGTGATGAAGACCAGCGTCATCAGCGAGGAGTTCCGCGAGCGTTATCTGTCCAACCCGAACGACCTGAACGCCTTTGAAGGCCCGGCGGTCGTGTTCGACGGGCCGGAGGATTATCATGCGCGCATCGACGACCCGGCGGTCGGCATCACGCCCGATACGCTGATGTTCATGCGCGGCGCGGGGCCGATCGGCTATCCGGGCGCGGCGGAAGTCGTGAACATGCGGCCGCCCGCCTACCTCATCACCGAAGGCGTTTCCGCCCTGCCCTGCATCGGCGACGGGCGGCAGTCGGGCACTTCGGGAAGCCCCTCGATCCTCAACGCCTCGCCCGAGGCGGCGGCGATGGGCGGGCTGGCGCTGCTCAAGACCGGCGACCGGGTGCGGATGGACCTGAACACCGGCACGGTGGACGTCCTGATTTCCGACGAGGAACTGGCGGAGCGCCGCGCCGGGCTGGTTGCGGAAGGGGGCTATCCCTACCCGGCATCGCAGACCCCGTGGCAGGAAATCCAGCGATCGCTGGTCGGCCAGCTGGACACCGGCGCGATCCTGGAGGGTTCGGAAAAATATCAGCGCATCGCCCAGACCAAGGGCCTGCCGCGCGACAATCACTGATTTCCCAATTTCATGGAGTATCCAATGTTCAACGGAGCCATATTGATCGGCGCGACCGAGCGTCAGGGCGGCGAACCTTTCTACGCCACCAACCCGTCGACCGGCGCGAAGGGCGAGACCGGCTTTTCGAGCGCCATGCCCGCCGAGGTCGCGGAAGCCGCCGCGCTAGCCGACGCCGCCTTCGAGAGCTTTTCGACGCTCAGCCCCGACGCGCGCGCGACCTTCCTGGAAACCGCGGCCGACAATATCATGGCGATCGGCGATCTGCTGATCGAAACCGCCATGGCCGAAACGGGCCTGCCCCGCGCCCGTCTGGAAGGTGAACGCGGCCGCACCGTCGGCCAGCTGCGCCTGTTCGCCACCTATGTGCGGCTGGGCGACTGGCTGGACGCGACGATCGATCCGGCCCTGCCCGATCGGCAGCCGCTGCCGCGCGCGGACCTGCGCCGCGTCAATCATTCCGTTGGGCCGGTCGCGGTGTTCGGCGCGTCCAACTTCCCGCTCGCCTTCTCGGTCGCGGGCGGCGACACCGCTGCGGCCTTCGCGGCGGGCAGCCCGGTCGTGGTCAAGGGCCACAGCGCCCACCCCGGCACCGGCGAGCTGGTCGCCCGCGCGATCCAGGCGGCGGTGAAAGCCTGCGGCCTGCATGAAGGCGTCTTTTCCTTCCTGCCCGGCAACAACCGGGCGCTGGGAACCGCGCTGGTCGCCGATCACCGCATCAAGGCGGTCGGCTTCACCGGATCGCGCGGCGGCGGCACGGCGCTGATGAAGATCGCCGCCGAACGGCCTGAGCCGATCCCGGTCTATGCCGAAATGTCGAGCATCAATCCGGTCGTGCTGTTGCCCGGCGCGCTCGCCGCCCGCGCCGAGGCGATGGGCGCCGCATTCGTCGGGTCGCTGACCATGGGTTCGGGGCAGTTCTGCACCAATCCGGGCCTTGTCATCGCGCTCGACGGGCCGGATCTCGACACGTTCGTCGCTGCGGCGGCGCAGGCGCTGTCGGGCGCCCAGCCTCAGGTCATGCTGACGCCGGGCATCCACGCCGCCTATGAACAGGGCGTATCCGCCCTGGTCGGCGCGGACGGCGTCGCGACCGTCGCGCGCGGAACGGAGCCGGAAGGCTGCAACCGTGGCCGGGCCGCCTTGTTCGCCACCGACGCGGCGACCTTCCGGTCCAACCCGCTGCTGGCCGAGGAAGTGTTCGGCTCTTCTTCGATGCTCATCAAATGCTCCAGCATCGACGAAATCATCGCGACCATCGCCGGCCTGGAAGGCCAGCTGACCGCGACGCTGCAACTCGATGAAAGCGACAGCGCGGACGCGGCGAAGCTGCTGCCCACCTTGTCGCGCAAGGTCGGCCGCATCCTGACCAACGGCTGGCCCACCGGCGTCGAAGTGACGCATGCGATGGTGCATGGCGGGCCGTTCCCGTCGACCGCCGACGGCCGATCCACGTCCGTGGGCACGCTGGCGATGATGCGCTTCCTGCGGCCGGTCTGCTATCAGGACGTGCCCGACGCGCTGCTGCCGCAGGCGTTGCAGGCGGCCAATCCGTGGAAGCTGACGCGCCGCGTCGAGGGCCAGCTGGAGATCGCGGCATGATCCGGTCGCTGGTCCAGTTCCGCGAAGGGGGTGTTCGCGGCGTCGCGGCGCTCGACGCAAGCGGCGCGGCGCGGCGGGTGACGGGGGCGACCTCCACCCGCGCGCTGGCGCTGGACGCCATCGCGGCGGGTCAGGGACTCGCGGCCTTCGCCGAGGCCAAGCTGGGCGGGGCGGTGGACCTTTCCACCGTCACGCTGCTCGCGCCGATCGATCATGAGGACCCGGCGCATCTGCTGGTCGCGGGCACCGGCCTGACGCATCTTGGCTCCGCCGAAGGGCGCGACAAGATGCACAAGGCGGCGGCGTCGGGGGACCTGACCGATTCGATGCGCATGTTCCTGATGGGCGTGGAGGGCGGCAAGCCCGAGGGCGAGAATATCGGCGCGCAGCCCGAATGGTTCTACAAGGGCGACGGGCAAATCCTGGTCGATCCGGGCCAGCCCTTCACCATGCCGGCCTTCGCCGAAGATGGCGGGGAGGAGCCGGAGGTCGCGGGCGTCTACCTGATCGACGGGAACGGAACGCCGGTGCGGCTGGGCTTTGCGATCGGCAACGAGTTTTCCGACCATGTGACCGAGCGCGGCAATTATCTGTGGCTGGCGCACAGCAAGCTGCGGCAGGCGTCGCTGGGCCCCGAACTGCTGCTGGGCGCGTTGCCCGATGACCTGCGCGGCACGAGCCGAATCGTCCGCAATGGCGAGACGGTGTGGGAAAAGCCGTTCCTGTCGGGTGAGGCGAACATGTCGCACTCCATCGAAAATCTGGAGCATCACCATTTCAAATATGGGCTGTTCCGCCGTGCGGGCGACGTGCATGTGCATTTCTTCGGCACGGCCACCCTCTCCTTCTCCGACGGCTTCACCACGCAGGAAGGCGACGTGTTCGAGGTGGAGGCCGCACCCTTCACCCTGCCCGTGCGCAATCCGCTGAACCGCGCCGCCGACGAGGGCAAGGTCAGGGTTCGGCCGCTATGAGCGGGACGATCAGGGCGGGCCTCGTCGGCCTGGGCAAGATCGCGCGCGACCAGCATCTGCCCGCGATTGAGCGGACCGACGGCATCGACCTGGTCGCCGTCGCCAGCCGAAATACGCAGGGGCAAGGGGTCAACAACTATCCCGACCTGACCGCCATGCTGGCGGGTGAGCCCGATCTGGATGCCGTCATCCTGTGCCAGCCGCCGCAGGTCCGCTACGAAGCGGCCCGGCAGGCGCTGCTGGCGGGCAAGCATGTTTTCCTGGAAAAGCCGCCGGGCGCGACCGTGTCCGAAGTGGAAGCGCTGATCTCCATCGCGCGGGAACAGGGGGTCACGCTCTACGCCAGCTGGCACAGCCGCTATGCCGCCGCCGTGGCGCAGGCGAAGCAATGGC
>DASVOF010000160.1:0-2764 GCA_036383495.1 Sphingobium sp.
GTTTCCGTCATCGGCCTGGGCTATATCGGCCTGCCGACCGCCGCGCTGATCGCGCGGGGCGGGGCTCAGGTGGTGGGCGTGGACGTGAGCGCCCATGTCGTCGAGACGGTCAATTCCGGCCGGGTGCATATCGAGGAGGTCGACCTTGACGGCCTCGTCCAGGGCGTGGTCGCGCGCGGCAATCTGCGCGCCAGCCTGACCGCCGAGCCGAGCGACGTCTTCATCATCGCGGTGCCAACGCCCGTGGCCGAGGACCGTGAGCCCGACATCAGCTATGTGCTGAAAGCCGCGCGCACCGTCGCCGACGTGCTGAAGGCGGGCGATACGGTCATCCTCGAATCCACATCTCCGGTCGGCACGACCGAGGCGATGCGCGATCTGTTCGCGCAACTGCGCCCAGACCTGAAAATGCCGGGGCAGGGTGGCGCGGGCGACATCGCCATCGCTTATTGCCCGGAACGCGTTCTGCCCGGCCGCATCCTCGTCGAGCTGATCGACAATGATCGTTGCATCGGCGGCATCACGCCCCGCTGCGCGCGCAAGGCGCTGGCTTTCTACCGTCAGTTCGTGCGCGGCGCATGCATCACCACCACGGCCCGCGCGGCGGAGATGGTGAAGCTGGTCGAAAACAGCTTCCGTGACGTCAACATCGCCTTCGCCAACGAGCTGTCCGTCATTGCGGAGGGCATGGACATCGACGTGTGGGAGGTGATCCGGCTCGCCAACCGGCACCCGCGCGTCAACATCCTGTCGCCCGGCCCCGGCGTCGGCGGTCATTGCATCGCCGTCGACCCGTGGTTCATCGTCCATGGCGACCCGGAAAACAGCCGCCTCATCCGCACCGCGCGGGAGGTGAACGACGCCAAGACCGACCATGTCGTGGCGAAAGCGTCCGACCTGATCGATGAATTTCCGGGCGAAGAGATCGCCTGCCTCGGCCTCGCCTTCAAGGCGAATATCGACGATTTCCGCGAAAGCCCGGCGGTGAAGGTCGCGACCCGCCTCGCCCGCCGCTACGGCCGCCGGGTGAAACTGGTCGAACCCTATGCGCAGGCGCTGCCGATGGAGTTCGCCGGAACCGGGGCGGAGCTGATGGATCTCGATACGGCTCTGGAACAATGCGGCGTTTTCGTCATTCTTGTCGATCATGACATGTTCAAATCCGTCCCCGTCGACGAACGCTTCGGCAAGGCGGTCTACGACACGCGAGGCGTCTGGCCCGACCAGCCGCGCCGGATCGCCACCGATCAACCGGGCCGCATCGCGGTCTGACCAGCGCCATCGCAATGCAGGCCGTCCCGCCTGCGGTTGCCATGACCTTTCCGCCTCGTTAACCCCGCGCGTAGCGGCTCCATTTCGGCAAGCCGCCGGAAAGACGCGGAGATTCGCAGCGGAATGCATGAGCCGATCGTCAGGATGATCCGGCGGCTGACCGGATTGGCGGCCTGCGCGCTGCTGGGCGCCTGTTCGACGGTCGAGGACGCGCCGAAGGGGGAGGCGGCCTATGCGGTCATTCCGGCGGCTCCAGCCGTGGGGATGGATTATCGCATCTCCCCCGACGATGTGCTGCGTATCCAGATCTATCATGAACCGGGCCTCTCGCTGGAAGATGCGCAGGTCACGGCGGCAGGAATGGTGCGGATGCCGTTGATTGGCGAGGTGTCTGTGGCCGGATTGTCCGCCGGAGAGGCCGCGGACGTCATCGCGGGCCGCCTTGGCGAGCGCTATCTGGTTTCGCCGCAGGTCACGCTGTTCGTGAAAAAGGCGGTCGGTCGCCGTATCACGATCGACGGCGAAGTTCGCGATCCGGGGCTGTTCCCCATCGAAGGCCGCATCGGCCTGTTACAGGCCGTGGCGATGGCGAAGGGCCCCACGCGGCTGGCCAGCGTGAAGCAGATCGTCGTCGTCCGGCAAGTCGAGGGCGGACGCACGGCGGCGATGTTCGACCTGTCGGCCATCCGCAAGGGGCAGGCCCCCGATCCGGAAATATTGGGCGGAGACACTATCATCGTCGGACTTTCACGGGCCAAGGCCATCCTGGGCGGGGCGTTGCTGGCCGCGCCCGTCATTGGAGCCGGTTTCGTCGCGCTGGATGGAGGCCGCTGATGGCGGGGCCGATCATCCGGATCGACGCCGGGGCTGAACCCGCTCTCGCCGAAGGGAGGTCCGCCCGCGTGGTAGCTTCGGCCCGCGCGGCGTGGACGGCGGTGCGGCGGCATCGGATCATCCTGTTCGTCACCATGGCGATGTGCGTGCTGGCGGGGATCATCTTCATCCTGCTGTCGACGCCCGACTATCGCGCCACCGCTTCGGTGGAGGTCGAGGATGTGCCCGCAGGCGCCGCCGGAGCAGGCGCTACGCAGCGACCTGTCGTTTCGGTGGACAATGAAGCGCTGATGCAGACGGAGCTGGAGGTGCTGCGCAGCCGCGCTCTCGCCGAAGATGTCGCGCATGAACTGGCGCTCGTCGGTAGCCGGACCTTTTTCGACGGCATGGACGTGCGGCGGCCGGAGCGGGGCCGTGGATCGCTGAGTCAGAGGCAGGTCGAAACGGAGGCGGTGGTCGGCCTGCTGCGCGACAATTTGCAGGTCGAATTGCCGGGCAAGAGCCGCGTGATCCGCATCAGCTTCACCAGCGCGAACCCGGTGCTGTCGGCGCGGGTCGCCAACAGCTATGCGGACAGCCTGATCCGCGCCGACCTGAAACGCGGGTTCGAATCGGGCGTGCAGGCGCGGCGGTTCCTGCTGGGCGAACTGGACGGCGC
>DASVOF010000161.1:0-8272 GCA_036383495.1 Sphingobium sp.
AAATCCGCTTCATCTCGGCCCATGGCCAGATGTCACCGACCGAGGTCGAAGAACGCATGTCGGCCTTCTACGAGCGCCAATATGACGTGCTGCTCTCGACCACGATCGTGGAAAGCGGCCTCGACATTCCCAGCGCCAACACGATCATCATCCACCGTGCCGATCGCTTCGGCCTCGCCCAGCTCTATCAGCTGCGCGGGCGCGTCGGCCGCTCGAAGACGCGCGCATATGCCTATCTGACGACGCCTGCCGATCGCGTGACGACCGAGACCGCGGACAAGCGCCTCAAGGTCCTCTCCGATCTCGACACGCTCGGCGCGGGTTTCCAGCTCGCCAGCCACGATCTCGACATTCGCGGCGCCGGCAATCTCGTCGGCGACGAACAGAGCGGCCACATCAAGGAAGTCGGCTTCGAGCTTTACCAGTCGATGCTGGAAGAGGCGATCCTGGAGGCCAAGGCAGGCGGCGCCGACCGGATCGAGATGAAGGAAAGCTGGTCGCCGCAGATCAACGTCGAGGCGCCGATCCTCATTCCCGACGATTATGTGCCCGATCTCGACCTGCGCATGGGCCTCTATCGCCGCATCAACGAACTGGAAGACCGCAACGGCCTCGAATCCTTCGCCGCCGAACTGATCGACCGTTTCGGCAAGCTGCCGCTGCCCACGCAGAACCTGCTCAAGATCATGGAGATCAAGCAGAACTGTCAGGTCGCCAACATCTCGAAAATCGACGTCGGCGCCAAGGGGGCGCTGGTCAGCTTCCACGACGACACGCCGCCCAATGTCGAGGGCCTGCTGGCCTATGTCGCGCGGCTCAACGGCGTGGCCAAATTGCGCCCCGACAGCAAGCTGGTGATTGCGCGCGAATGGGGCGATCCGCAGGCACGGCTCAATGGCGCGCTGCAATTGTCGAAGGGGCTGGCGAAGGCGGCGGGATGATATTGGCGCAACGTGCTCCTGCGAAAGCAGGAGCCCAGGGTGAGGAAGCGCAAGTTGGCTCCTGGGCTCCTGCCTTCGCAGGAGCACATTATTCTGAATTCAAGCCTTCAACGCCATGGCGACGAGTTCGGCGGAAGACACGCCCGCCGAGCGCAGGAATCCCTGATAATAGTCGCAGCCTTCGTGGGTGAGGAGTTCGAGCTGCTGCTCTGTCTCCACCCCTTCGGCGATGACGCGCAGGCCCAGCGATTTGGCCATGTGGATGACGCCACGCACGATGATGCGGTCGCGGGCGGTGCCGGCGATGTCCTGCGCAAGACCGCTGTCGATCTTCAGATAATCGAGCGGCAGGCTTTTGAGATAGGAGAGGCTGGAATAGCCGGTGCCGAAATCGTCGACCGCGACCGCCAGCCCTTCGGCGCGCAGGGCAGTTAGCAGCGCCGTGGCGCTATCGACATCTTCGATCAGGCCGCTTTCGGTGATCTCCACCGTCAGGCGGGATCGGGGAAAGCCGCTGGTGTCGACCAGGTTCAGCAATTGCGGCATGAATCCGGGCTGGGCGATGTCCTCCGCCGTGACGTTGATCGACAGACGCAGATGGGACAGCGCAGGCGGCCACGCCGCCGCCTGCCGAAGCGCCTCGGCCTGAATATGGGAGGAAAGCGGGAGCATATAGTCGGAACGTTCGGCCGTCGCGAACAGCATGCCCGCGCCCAGCGGGCCATATTGCGCGTGATTCCAGCGCGCGAGCGCTTCGACCCCGATCATCTGGTCCCCGCTCACCGGATATTGCGGCTGGAAAACGATGCCGATCTCTCCCCGGTGAAGGGCGAGGCGCAGGTCGGTTTCGAGCTGATCGGCGTCGACCTGCCGACTGCGCTTTTCCGCTGAGAAGATGCGGATGCCCTCCCCTCCCCCATGTCGCGCGTCGGCAAGCGCGGTTCCGGCGCGGCGCAGGAGCCGGGTGGCGTCGTCGTCGGGACGCGACTGGGCGATGCCGCAGCGGGCGGTCAGACGGATCAGATGGTCGCCGGCGCTGAACGGACGACCGATCGAGCCGATCAACTGGCGCGCGAGGAAGGTGGCGCGGTCGCCCGCCGCCGCCTCGCCGGTCAGGCCGATGAGAAATTCGGTGCCGGCGATGCGCGCGACGATGGCGCCCGTCGCGACATCGGCCGTCATGCGCTCCACGCGGCGCGCGATGCGGCCGAGCAGCGCATCGCCCACCACCTGCCCATAGGCGGCGTTCATCCGGCCGAACTGGCTGATGGAAAGGAGCAGCACGGTCGTCGCCAGGCCCGATCGCCGCTCCAGCCAGTCGAGCGCCGCCTGACGCGACCGCAAGCCGGTAAGTTCGTCGCGGCCCATCGCGTCATGGCCGTGCGCGTCCGACAGCCATTCGACGTCGGCGGCGACCACGCCCCCGGTCAGCCGCAAATGGTGCACCAGCCGGTCTTCCGGATGGTCCGGAGCGGCGTGGGCGAACGCTTCCGGGCGGCCCGATCGCATCATCCCGCGCAGCGCCGCCATCACGGGTCGCCGTTCCGATCGGGGCAGGCGACGGATGAAGCCGGCAGGGCTGATCATCTGCTGGTCGAGCCCCAGATGGCGCGCGAAACTGTCGCTGAGACGGATGGCCCCGCTCGCCCGGTCCATCTCCCAGAACAGGGCGTCGCCGCGCCGGATGCGCTGGGCGCGCTGGCTGGGGGTCGCGCCGCCGCCCAGCCGGTCGACCAGGCGTTGCGCGGAGATGAGCGTCGCGCGCAGATCGTCGGGAGAAAAAGGCGCGGCGAGGAAATGGGTCGCGCCCGCTTCGAGCAGGGCGGGCGCGGCGGCGATCTCCGCGCGATCCACGAGCACGATCAGGGCGCCGCCGCCCGCATCCACCGCCGGGACGATAGTGTCGATCAGGCGGGTTTCGCCTTCGGGGACGCCGCGCATGTCGACCAGCGCGATCCGCGCATCGCTGCGCAGGAAGCGTTGCGCCGCATCGGTCGCCCGCCGCACCGCGAGGACGCGCCAGTCCACCTGCCGCGCGACCAGCGACAAGCCGTCGCGGTCAGCCGGGGACAGGATGAAAAGACTGCGTTGTCCGTCAAGTGCGGCTTCACCGCTCACACATTATACTCCTTGGCGACGTCGCGCCGCACTTTAACAACCATGGGTTACCGACCTGTTCACGCTGCCGCAACAGGCCCGAGCCGCGATGCTTGCACGGGGGGTATGCATGGCCTAGCTAGGGGATCATGGACAAGGTCGATCTTTCGCGCACGGCGTTGACCGACGCCCTCGGCCGCCGGATCAGCTATTTGCGGATTTCGGTGACGGATCGCTGCGACCTGCGCTGCCGCTATTGCATGGCGGAGCGGATGACCTTCCTGCCGAAAGACCAGGTGCTGACGCTGGAGGAGATCGCGCTGCTCGCCGACCTCTTCATTGCGCGGGGAATAACCAAGATCCGCCTGACCGGGGGGGAGCCGCTGGTGCGGCGGGATATCGTCGACCTCGTCCGCCGGATCGGGCGGCATCTGGGCCATGGTCTGGAAGAATTGACGCTGACGACCAACGGGACGCGGCTGGCGCAGCATGCCGAAGCGCTGTTCGACGCCGGGGTCAGGCGCATCAATGTCAGCCTGGACAGCCGTGATCCGGACCGCTTTTCCCATGTCACCCGTGGCGGGGATATAGGCGCGGTGATGGAGGGGCTGAACGCCGCGCGGGCGACGGGCCTTGCAGTCAAGATCAACATGGTGGCGCTGAAAGGCGTCAACGACGACGAGATCCTGCCGATGCTGCATTGGTGCGATGCCCAGGGCTTCGACCTGACGCTGATCGAGACGATGCCGCTGGGCGAGACCGGGGAGGATCGGACGGATCATTATCTGCCGCTGACGCAGGTGGTGGACGGTCTGCGGCGGCATCATGAATTGACGCCGATCGCGCACCGGACGGGCGGCCCTTCGCGCTATCATGCGGTTGACGGGCTTCGTGTCCGGCTGGGCCTCATCACGCCGCTCACCAACAATTTCTGCGCCGATTGCAATCGCATGCGCATGACCTGCGAGGGCAAGATATTCATGTGCCTGGGTCATGAGGATCATGTCGATTTGAAAGCGGCTTTCCGGGAAGGCGGCCTTGCGGCGGTCGAGCCGCTGATCGACCGCGCGCTGCGGTTGAAGCCCGCGCGGCACGACTTCCGCATCGGCCAAGGCGCGCCGGTCGCCGCCGTTTCCCGGCATATGAGCGTGACCGGCGGATGAGCGAGGAGCCCCGGCGCGCGCTGGTCGCGTCCCCTACCCAGGCCGCCAAGGCGGCGGAGGACAGGCTGCGCGCAGCCTATGATTTCGTGCCGGTCGAAAAGGCCGACATGATCATCGCGCTCGGCGGCGACGGATTCATGCTGCAGACGCTGCATTCCATGCTGGAAGGCCGCCGCATCCTGCCCGTGTTCGGCATGAACCTAGGCACGGTCGGCTTCCTGATGAACGAATGGCGACTGGAGCGGCTGGAGCAGCGGATCGAGGCGGCCAAGGCGTTCAAGGTCCACCCGCTGCGCATGACGGTGGACACGGTCGACGGCGAGCGTTTCTCCATCCCCGCGATCAACGAAGTGTCGCTGCTGCGCGAAACGCGCCAGACGGCGAAGCTGGAAGTGCATGTGAATGGCCGCACGGTTCTGCCCGAACTCGTCTGCGACGGGGTGCTGGTCGCAACGCCAGCGGGATCGACCGCCTATAATCTTTCGGCGCATGGGCCGATCCTGCCGCTCGGATCGGGTCTGGTCGCGCTGACGCCGATCAGCCCGTTCCGGCCGCGTCGCTGGCGCGGGGCCATCCTGCCCGAAAATACGGCGATTCGTTTTTCCGTGCTGGACCCGGTAAAGCGCCCGGTCAGCGCCGTGGCCGACCAGCGCGAAGTGCGCGACGTCGCGCAGGTGGAAGTGCAGATCGACCGGGCGACGCCCCTGACGCTGCTTTTCGACCCGGAACACACGCTGGACGACCGGATCGCGGCGGAACAATTCATCGCCTGAAAAATTCTGTAACTCGGGCCTTGCCATGGGAAGAATCCCGCTGCTATAGGCGCGGCCTGCCCGGCGAAAACCGGGCTGCTCCCCGATAGCTCAGCGGTAGAGCATTCGACTGTTAATCGAATGGCCGTAGGTTCGAATCCTACTCGGGGAGCCAACTCTTCCTCTCTGGCAAGATCAGCCAGGATCAAAACCCTTGCAATCACTGGCATTTCTTCTCACGCATCGTCTCATGCGAGATCAGGGAAGAACACCTAAGCGCCCCCACTTCGGGGGCACTCTCGGGGGCATTGGGGGCACGGGGTGCTAACGGACGTTCGCTGTCGCACAGCCAAGCCGAAGGAGAAGCCCTACAAGCTCTCCGACGCTCACGGTCTCTATCTCTACGTCATGCCATCGGGCACGCGCTCCTGGCGACTGAAATATCGATTTGGTGGCAAGGAACATCGGCTCACCTTCGGCACATATCCGGCGATGACGCTGGTCGAGGCGCGGGAAGCACGCGAAGCAGCGCGCAAGCTGCTGCGCGCCGGAACCAATCCGAAGGTCGATCGAAAGCAGAAGGCTGCCGTAGCAGCGATCGCCAATGGCAACACCTTCGAGGCGATCGCGCGGGAATGGCACGCGCAGCAGCAGAAGATCCGCGCGCAACGCTATGCCGGCCAGATCCTCGACAGGTTGGAGGCGGACGTGTTCCCCGCGATCGGCACGCTTCCGATCACAGCAATCACACCGGCGCTGGTGTTGACGATCATCCGGGCCGTGGAAGCGCGCGGGGCGATCGAGATGGCGCACCGAGTGCGGCAGCATATTTCCTCGATCTTCGTCTTCGCGATCGGGGCGGGGTGGGCAGAAACCAATCCAGCCGGCACCATCCAGCCGGTGCTGGAGCCGCGGCGCAAGACACTTCGGCCTGCGGTCCTCAAGATGGATTCGGCGCGCAAAGTGCTGAGGGATGTCGAGGCGCAGGAGGATGCCTACGTCGTGACGAAGCTGGCATCGCGGCTTCTCGCCCTCACGGTCGTTCGGCCTGGCGTGCTGCGCGTCGCAGCATCGAAGGAATTCGAGGACTTGGATGGCAAGAATCCAGTCTGGCGCATCCCGGCCGCGAAGATGAAGTTGACGCGGGAACGGAAGCAGGACGCCAGCTACGAGTTCGTCGTTCCACTCAGTTCACAGGCCGTGGAAACGGTCAAAGCGGCCATGAAACTGGCTGGCGCGAAACCCCTGCTCTTCCCGAGCGTGCGATATGTCGATCGACCGATCACGGACAGCACCCTGAGCAAGCTCTATCGGGCAGCCGGCTATGCAGGTCGGCACGTGCCACATGGCTGGCGCGCCACCTTTTCGACAGTCATGAACGAACTGGCTGGTCGAGAGAATCGCGTTGGCGACCGCGAGATCATCGACCTCATGCTCGCGCACATACAGGACGGGGTGGAAGCAGCCTACAATCGCGCCGCCTATATGCCGCGCCGGCGCGAGCTCGCGCAGGAATGGGCGGACATGCTCATGAAGGGAATGCCTCCGGCCGGGGCGCTGCTAGCCGACTAGCGGGCCTGGTTGCCCGGGAGGTGCGCGCATGACGGCTCGCAGCTTCGGCACAATCGCTGGCAACTTCGCATCTCATCGCGATCCCGATCGCAAGCGGACGCCGCGCCGCAACAGCTACGACATCGACGACCAACGGTCGCAGGTGTTCAAGCCGGTGCGCGATGGCTGGGACTGGGTCGGGTCGGTGATGCAGGCCTTTGACGAACTGCTCCATCACCAGCGCACGACACGGTACAAGGAGAGCGATCGCCTCCAGGATGGTGATCGCCGCATCCTGTGGAACTTCGTAAAGCTGATCGACTTCCAGACGGGGCAACTGGACCCAAGCTACCAGGAGATCGCTGACCGGTCGGGCTGCCACCGCGCTACGGCCGTCGAAGCGTGCAAAAGGTTTGCGAAGTGGCTGGGCCTCCGATGGGTCCGCCGCACGATCAAGGCGGAGACAGCCGGCCAGGCCGGGCCCCAGCGCGAGCAGATCAGCAATGCCTTCTTCTTCGATCTGACTGCGGCTCCCCGGAAGGTCTGGGAAGCCTTCAAGGCCGCGCTGAAGCGCCGGGCCATCAAAAAGCACGGCAAGGCCCCCCCTGGGCTGCAGAAGCCCCCCAAAAAGCCCGTATCCCCTGAGCTTCTCGCTGGGCTCGATGCCCTCGAACAAGCCGTCTCTCGAACCGAGAGCGCTAGTCGGGAGTCCCGACACTATCCCGGTGTAGAGATATAAGAGGGAAAGGACTGCCTACGGCAGGCGTTAATTAGCGGGACATTTCACCGCCCTAGCGGCCGCACGGCCCCCTCCCCCTCCCGACGCACCGTCGGGGACCGGAGCCGCTTGCGCGTCTCCGGGGGCTTCCCAGGGGGAGCCCAGGTGCGGATGACGCGCGACGACGGCGCCGCCCAGGCGCAACGGATAGGATCGAACACGCGCTCGACGCCCATGACGTCCGTAACCACATTAAATCATGAGATCAGAAGGCTCCCCCATTTCTGAAATAGGGTGCGTCGTTGTTTCAGAAATGAGGCGCGATTATAGGCTCCCTCGCTTTCACTTTCTCCCTTCGGCGTATGCGCCAGCGCCATGTCGATTGCGGCGCGCTGCTCGGGGAACCGCTCGTTCATGATCGTCGAAAAACTGGCGCGCCAGCCGTGCGGCACATGCCGACGATGATAGCCCGCTCTCTTGTAGAGCGCCCCGATCGCCGCCGGGCGGATTGAGAAAATCAATCCAGATTTCTGGCTTTCTGGCTTTTCCGCGCCGCAATTGAGCAAAGCGCGCGCACTATTCAGCACCTCCACAGCCTCGGCCGACAGCGGTACGATATGATCGTTCGCGCAATCGTCCTTCTTCGCCCGCGCCAGCTTCATGCGCGCGGCCGGGACGCGCCACAACGGGGCGTCCCCGTCCAGCTGCTCGACCTCATCCCAGCTCATGCCGAGCAGCGCCCCCATGCGGACAGCCGTCAGGGCGAGGAAGCGCGAGGCCAAGCGCACAATCGGCGGGCCGCCGGCGCGATCGCAATCGTCGAACAACTTGCGAACTTGCGCAAGTTCCAGCAGCGCCGGCTGCCGTTTCGTCGGCGCCGGAGGCCGAAGCGCCTTGCCGACGATCGCCGCCGGGTCCTGGTCGACGATACCCTCGGCGATCGCGAAGGCGAACACCGCCGAGATCCGCTGCCGGATGCGCCGCGCCGTCTCGATCGAGCCGCGGCGTTCCACGTCGCGCAGCAGCTGGAGCACCGCCGGCGCGCCGATC
>DASVOF010000162.1:0-1871 GCA_036383495.1 Sphingobium sp.
CCGGATCGAGCGATGCTTCGGACGCCTCAAGCATTTCCGCCGTTTCGCAACACGCTACGACCGGCGCACCAGCCACTTTGCCGGCTTCATCCACCTCGCAGCCGCCATGATCTGGTTACGCTGAATGTCGATCGGCCCTAAGGCAGCAAGCTGCCAAGTCTGCGCAGCCCTCTCCCCCAAGGGAGAGGGATCAGAAGGTGCGTTCCCTCCTTCACGCCGCGCTGCTTGCCGGTTCACCGGGCGACATCCTATAGGGAATGATCGCGCCCGATAAGCGGCGCCAGATGAAGGGAGACAGCATCATGCAGGGACGTTCCGTGCCCAATGTGACACTCAAGACCCGCGTTCGGGATGAAAGTGTGGGCGGGCCAAATCCCTTTCGGTGGCAGGATGTGCAGACGGGCGATCTGTTCAGGGGCAAGCGGGTCGTGGTCTTTTCGCTGCCTGGCGCTTTCACGCCGACCTGCTCGACGGAGCAATGCCCTGCGTTCGAACGCTTTTACGATGATTTCAAGGCGCTGGGCGTGGATGAGGTCTATTGCATCTCCGTCAACGACGCCTTCGTCATGTTTCAGTGGGGCAAGCAGCTGGGCGTCAAGAATGTGAAACTGCTACCCGATGGATCGGGCGATTTCACGCGGCGCATGGGGATGCTGATCAAGAAGGATCATCTGGGCTTTGGCGAGCGTAGCTGGCGCTATGCGATGGTGGTGGATGACGGCCGGGTCGCCGCCTGGTTCGAGGAACCGGGGATCAACGATGTCGGCGAAGATGACGATCCCTATGGCGAGACGTGTCCGGAACCCGTGATCGAGTGGTTGAAGGCCCACCCGGCTGGCTGATGGGCGGTCAGGCGCGCCGATCATTGTCACGGCGCTGATGGGGGCGGAGGATTTCGCCTGGGTGGAGGGGCTGCGGCGCGCGTATTTTCCGCCTGAGCGGAACCAAGTGGCGGCGCATATCACGCTGTTTCACCATTTGCCGCCATCGGTGCTGCCTGAGCTGGCGGCGCGGATCAGGCTGCTTTGCGCCGGGCGGGCTCCGGCGGCGATGCTGGCCGGGGTGCGGCTGCTGGGTCGAGCCGTGGCCTATGAGATCGCGAGCGACGAATTGCTGGCGATGCGAGAGGAACTGGCGGATGCCTTTACGGGCCTGCTGACGCCGCAGGATCAGGCGCGCCCCCGGCTGCATATCACGGTGCAGAACAAGGTGGAGGCGACACAGGCGCGGGCGCTGGCTGAACGGTTGCAGGCGGAGTTCCGGCCCCGAAGGCTTGTGATAAGCGGGCTCGCCGCCTGGCATTATCGCGGCGGCCCCTGGGAGCTGGCGATGAAGGCCAGCTTCCGGGGGTGACGTATTCGGGTTAGGCCAGCCCCACTTCCTTGAGCGGGATCGACGAATCGGCCAGCTGCGCCTGATCGAGCGCGGCACCGGACACGACATGGGCGCGGCCCTGCACATAGTCCTTCACTGCATTGACGCAGTCGAGCGCGAGCAGCTTGCCGGCCTTGAGGTAGAGCACGGAAAAGCTGCGGGTGGCCGGATCGCCGCGCAGGATCGTCTGGTCATAGCCCATCGACAGGCCGACGGTCTGGAGCTTCAGATCATATTGATTCGACCAGAACCACGGCACCGCGTCATAGGCTTCGCCCTTGCCGAGGATGTGGTGGACGGCGGTTTTCGCCTGGTCGTTCGCGTTCTGCACGGATTCGAGGCGGATCTGCGCGCCGCGCGCAAAGCGATTCGCATGGGAGGCGCAGTCGCCCACGGCATAGATGTCGGGCAGGCTGGTGCGGCAATATTCGTCGACGTCGACGCCATTGCCCCCGGCCGCGCCCGCCGCGATCAGCGGGCCGGTTTCGGGCACGATG
>DASVOF010000163.1:0-9600 GCA_036383495.1 Sphingobium sp.
TTCTCGACACGCGCGACCCGAACGGGAGTGGGGAGGGGTCCAGTCACGCCGCAGCCTTCGCAATCGCGAGCGCAGCCTTGAGGTCCAGCCGCCCGTCATAGAGCGCGCGGCCCGTGATGACGCCTTCAATGCCTTCGTCGGCGTGGAGGCTGAGGATGCGGATGTCGGCGATGCCGGCAACGCCGCCGCTGGCGATCACCGGGATCGCCGTCGAGCGAGCGAGTTCTACCGTCGCGTCGATGTTGCAACCCTTTAGCAGGCCGTCGCGGCCCACATCGGTGAAGAGCAGGCTGGCGACGCCCGCATCCTCGAAACGGCGGGCGAGGTCGGCGACCGGCATGTCGGACTTTTCCGCCCAGCCGTCGGTCGCGACGAAGCCGTCCCGCGCATCGACGGCGACGACGATGCCGCCGGGGAAGTCGCGCGCCGCCGCTTTCACGAAAGCGGGGTCCTTGAGCGCGGCGGTGCCGATGACGATGCGCGATACGCCCAGGTCGAACCAGCGCTCCACCGCCTCGCGGTTGCGGATGCCGCCGCCAAGCTGAACATGGCCGGGAAAGGCTTCGACGATCCGTTCGACCGCTTCGGCGTTGACCGCGTGGCCCGCAAAGCTGCCGTCGAGGTCGACGACATGGAGATGCTCGGCGCCGGCCTGCGCGAAGATCAGCGCCTGGGCGGCGGGATCATCGCCATAGACGGTGGCGCGGTTCATGTCGCCCTCGGCAAGGCGGACGACCTGTCCGCCCTTGAGGTCGATGGCGGGGAAGACGATAAGGCTCAAGGGCGCCACTCCAGGAAGCGGGAGAGGAAGGAAAGGCCGTAACTCTGGCTCTTTTCCGGGTGAAACTGACAACCGATGATGGTGTCGCGCGCGACGGCGGCGACCAGCGGGCCGCCATGATCCGTGACGGCGGCCACATGGGCCGGATCGGCTGCTTCGAAATGATAGCTGTGCAGGAAATAGGCCTCGCCCGCCTCCAACAGCGGCGGTGCACCCCGCAGAATGACGTCGTTCCAGCCCATGTGCGGCACCTTGGTTGCGGGATCGGTCGGCTCGATCAGGCGCACGGTCCCCGGAATCCAGCCCAACCCATCGTGGCGGCCAAATTCCTCACCCGCGTCGGCGAGCAGTTGCATGCCGACGCAAACGCCCAGGAAAGGAACGCCGCGCTGGCCTACGGCTTCGTTCATCGCGTCGACCATGCCGGGGATCGCGACCAGCGCGTCGCGGCAGGCGCGGAACGCGCCGACGCCCGGCAGGACGATGCGGTCGGCTTTCGCTAGGACTTCCGCGTCGGCGGTGATCGTGACGTCGCTCGCCCCCGCCTTTCGCAGGGCGTTATAGACCGAATGAAGGTTGCCTGCGCCGTAATCGATGAGGGCGAGCGCGGTCACAACATCCCCTTGGTCGAGGGGATGGCGTCCGCCTTGCGCGGGTCGATCTCCACCGCCTGCCGCAGCGCGCGGGCGAGCCCCTTGAAGCAGCTTTCGACGATATGGTGATTGTTGCTGCCGTAGAGATTTTCGACATGCAGCGTGATCCCGGCCGCTTGCGCGAAGCTGTGGAACCAGTGCTCGATCATCTCGGTGTCCCATTCGCCCAGGCGCTGGACGGTGAAGTCGGCCTTGAACACCAGCCAGGGGCGGCCGGAAATGTCGAGCGACACGCGGCTCAGCGTTTCGTCCATCGGTGAATAGACGCTGCCGTAGCGGGTGATGCCGCGCTTGTCGCCGAGCGCCTTGGCCACCGCCTCGCCGATGGCGATCGCCGTATCCTCGGTCGTGTGGTGCTGGTCGACATGCAGGTCGCCGACGGTTTTCACGTCCATGTCGATCAGCGAATGCCGCGACAATTGCTCGATCATATGGTCGAGGAAACCGATGCCGGTGGACACAGTATAGACGCCGGAGCCGTCGAGGTTGACGGTGACGTCGATTTGCGTTTCCGCAGTTTTGCGGTGAATGTCGGCGGTGCGCATGGGTGCGCCCTATACCGAAAGGGGCGCACCATGCAATGTGCCCCGCGCACTTGACCCGTCGCTCCGCGCCGTTAGGACATGCACCCATGAGCGACGACCTGCCCGACAGCCTGATTCCCTATGACGAGATCGTGCAGGAGGCATTGCGCGCCGTCGTCGGCCGCGTGCTGGGCGAAGTGGAACGGTCGGGCGGGCTGCCCGGCAGCCATCATTTCTACATCACGTTCAAGACCCAGGCGGTCGGAGTCGCTATTCCCAAACAGCTGGTCGAGCGCTTTCCCGACGAGATGACCATCGTCCTCCAGAACAAATATTGGGACCTGAAGGTCGGCGAAGACGCGTTCGGCGTCAGCCTGACCTTCAATCAGGTGGCGGCGCATCTGTATATTCCATTCGCCGCGATCACGGCCTTCGTGGACCCCGCGGTGAATTTCGCCCTTCAGTTTCAGGCGCAGACCGACGTCATGCCAGAACCGCATGAAGAGGCGGAGAATGACGCGCCGCAGGTGAAGGGCGAGGATGGCTCCAACGTCGTGACGGTGGATTTCGGAAAGAAGAAATAAAGGCTGGCGGACGGGCGATCCGCTTACCAGATTGGTGAGGTCCCCGCAGACGAAGGGAGTTCACCTTGACCGATACCCGCATCGAAACCGACAGCATCGGCCCTATCGAGGTGCCCGCCAGCGCCTATTGGGGCGCGCAGACCCAGCGCAGCATCGAGAATTTCCCCTTCGGCGCGAACGAGCGCATGCCGGTCGGCATCATCCACGCGCTTGCGATCGTCAAGCGGGCGGCGGCGCGGGTGAACCGGGGGCATGGGCTCGATTCGGAGCTGGCGGACGCGATCGAGGCGGCGGCGGACGAGGTGGTCTCGGGGCGGCACGACGACCAATTTCCGCTGGTTATCTGGCAGACCGGCAGCGGCACCCAGTCGAACATGAACGTCAATGAGGTGATCGCCGGCGTCGCGAACGAGGCGCTGACCGGCAAGCGCGGCGGCAAGGCGCCGGTCCACCCTAACGATCATGTGAATATGGGGCAGTCGTCCAACGACAGTTTTCCGACGGCGCTCCATATCGCGGCGGCGCGGGCGGTGACGGATCAGCTTTTTCCCGCACTGGAGCGGCTGCATCAGGCGCTGGACGACAAGGCCAAGGGCTGGGCCGAGATCGTGAAGATCGGACGCACGCACCTGCAAGATGCGACGCCGCTGACGCTGGGGCAGGAATTTTCCGGCTATGCGCATCAACTCTATCGCTGCCGCAAGCGGATCGAGCCGGCTACGATGCATGGGATGATGGCGCTGGCGCAGGGAGGGACTGCCGTGGGCACCGGGCTGAACGCGCCCGACGGTTTCGACGTGGCGGTGGCGAAGGAGATCGCGGCGCTGACGGGCCTGCCTTTCCGCACGGCCGACAACAAGTTCGAGGCGCTGGCTTCCAATGATCCGCTGGTGCACCTGTCGTCCACATTGGCGACGCTGGCGGTGGCGTTGACCAAGATCGCGAACGACATTCGCCTGTTGGGCAGCGGGCCCCGATCGGGCCTGAGCGAACTGGACCTGCCCGCCAATGAACCGGGCAGTTCGATCATGCCGGGCAAGGTCAATCCGACCCAATGCGAGATGCTGACCATGGTGGCCGCGCAGGTTATCGGCAATCATCAGGCGGTGACGGTCGGAGGGCTTCAGGGACATCTGGAGCTGAATGTCTTCAAGCCGATGATCGGAGCGGCGGTGCTGCGGTCGATCCATCTGCTGAGCGTTGGCATGGAGAGTTTCGCAGAACGCTGCGTCGAGGGGCTGGAGGCCAATGAAAAGCGGATCGCGGAACTGGTCGATCGGTCGTTGATGTTGGTGACGGCGCTCGCACCCGCGATCGGCTATGACAATGCGGCGAAGATCGCCAAACACGCGCATGCCGAAGGGCTGACGCTCAAGGAGGCCGGGCTGGCGCTGGGGCTGGTGGACGAAGCGACCTTCGACCGGCTGGTGCGGCCGGAAAATATGGTGTGATTCTGGCGGAACCGGCGTTCATGCGATACATTGTGGCATCATGAAGAAAGTTCCCACCCAGCCGCTCGTCACAGTCCGTCCGCCGCGCAAGGCGGGGCTGCTCCGCAAATCGGCGCGCCTTGGCGCTGCGGTAGTCGCCGCGCGGGTCGCGGCGGCGACGGGCAAGAAAGGCGTCGTCGGCCTGCTCGCGGGTGCGGGAGCCAAGCGGCTCATCATGCGCTATCCGCTGGGGGCGCTGTTCGTGACGGGCGCCTATCTCGCCGGGAAGGTCTATGAGGCCAAGCGCGAGGTCGATCGGAAACGGGTGGCGAAGGCGTTGCCGGACAGGAGCGGGGAGCCGATCCTGATCGAGGAAGCGCGCAAGGCGCGGGGCAGGAAGAATGCCTAAAGGGCGGACTGCCAGCTTTTCACCGCATCGATGGGCCAGGTGAGCATCAGCACGTTGAGCGTCAGATTGTCGCGGATGACATAGAGGGCGATCAGTTCCAGCGCGACGCCGATCAGCACGGTCAGCGCGACCGGGGCGCGGGCGGCGAAGAGGAAGCCCAGGGCCATCATGGTGATGTCGCTCATCGAATTGAGGATGCTGTCGCCGCTGTAACCAAGTGCGATCGTGGCGGCGCGGTAGCGGTCGATGATGATCGGCGAATTTTCGAGGATCTCCCACAGCGATTCGACGGCCACCGCCAGCGCCAGGCGCGGTCCGACCGGCTGGCGGCGCATCAACGCCCAGGCGGCGGCGTAGAAGAGGAAGCCGTGGATCACATGGCTGAGGCTGTACCAGTCGGCGACATGCTGGCTGTTGCCGCTGTCGAGCGCGCCGTGCCACAGTTCGATCCTGCCGCAGGTGCAGATGGGCGGGCGCGCCATAAGGAACAGCAGGCCGCAGGTGAACAGCGCGACGACGGCGGCGGCCATATATCCCCGGCGGTTGCGAATTTGCTTGCGTGTCAACAGCCCGTTCCCCCTTGCGACCTCTTGCCAAACGCCGTTCGGGGCGTCACTAGCGGCCATGGCCGACAGCATCCCCACCGAGACGCCCGATTTCAAGCGCCGCGGCGTGCTCTTCGTTCTTTCGTCGCCTTCGGGCGCGGGCAAGTCCACCATCGCGCGCAAGCTGCTGGCCGCCGAGCCAGACCTCGCCATGTCGGTGTCCGCGACGACGCGGCCGATGCGGCCGGGCGAGGTCGAGGGCAAGGATTATCATTTCGTCGACCTGGAAGAGTTCCGCCGGATGACCGCGGACCATGAGTTCCTGGAATGGGCGCATGTCTTTGGTCAGCGCTACGGCACGCCCCGCGCGCCGGTGGAAGCGATGCTGAAGAGCGGGCGCGACGTGCTGTTCGACATTGACTGGCAGGGCGCGCAGCAGCTGCACCAGATCGCGGGCGGGGACGTGGTGCGCGTGTTCATCCTGCCGCCTTCGATGGAGGAACTGGAGCGGCGGCTTCGTGGCCGGGCGACCGACAGCGAGGAAGTGATCGAAGGCCGCATGTCCCGCGCCGCCAACGAGATCGCGCACTGGGACGGCTATGACTATGTGCTGTGCAATGTCGATGCGGACGATTGCTTCGAGCGCGTTCAGACGATCCTGCATGCCGAGCGCATGAAGCGCAGCCGTCAGACGGGGCTGATCGGCTTCATCCGGAAGCTGAGCCGCTATCATCAGGAAGATTGAGGGCCGGGTTCGAACCCCGCTGGTTCAGCCCAGTCGGGATGGACCCATGCCATCGCCTTGAACAGCGTCCCCATGGCGTCATCGGCGGTCAGCCGGTGGCGCGCGGTTTCCACGTCGGCGGCGCGTTCAGGGGTGGTGCGGGCCAGCTGATCGGCGCGCGCGTCGATGCCTAGCTGACGCAGGAAGCCGCCCTGGCCGACGGGGCCCAGGATGCGCAAGCCCGCCTGCCGCGCCATGTTGCCGATCATCGTGAAGTCGACATGGGTGGTGAGGTCGCTTTCGCCCGGCTCCAGGAAGGGGTCGGCGAACTGATGGTCGCGCACGGCCTGAAGCGTGTCGCCGACGGCCGGGCCTTCATAGCCATAGTCGATGATGATCGCGGCGCCGCCCTGCCGCGCGATGCGCTGGGCCAGTTCCAGCGCGATCGCGGCTCCGGCGAGCGGCATTTCGATTATCGCGCCTTCGGGGGCGTCCGCAGCGATCGGGGGTATGCCGGATTCGACGCGGCGATATCCGGGCATTGGCAGGAAGCGGCCGGGCTGGTCCGATTCGGGATGGATCACGACCCGTTCGCGCCACTCATCGCCGGTGCGGACGATCTGACGGACGGGGAGGGCGTCGAAAAATTCATTCGCGACGACCAGCAGCGGACCATCCCCCGGTAGGCCGGAGACGGCGTCGTGGTGACAGACATTGGGGATGAGCGCGCGTTGCCGCTCCCGCAAGGTTGGGCTGGTTTCGACAAAATGAGTGCGCGGGGAAAAGCCGGCGCTGGCCATGGCGCGCAGGGCGTCGGATGCGAGCGTGCCGCGTCCGGGGCCGAGTTCGGCGTAAAGGGCGTTGGGGCGGCTGCCCGATCGCATCCAGACGTCGGCGAGGCAGAGGCCGACCAGTTCCCCGAACATCTGGCTGATTTCGGGCGCGGTGGTGAAATCGCCCGCCGCGCCCAGCGGGTCGCGGGTGCCGTAATAATGCTGGTTCGCCTCGGCCATATAATGGGCGACCGAAATGGGGCCGCCCGCGTCGATCTGCCGCGCCAGACGTTCGGCGAGGGGCGGCTCAGCTGACACTCGCGCTCCCGGCGATCGGTTCGACGCGGACGCGGCGGCCCTTCGCCGTCACAACCAGATAGAGGCCGCCCAGGATCATCGGCACGCAGAGCCACTGGCCCATGTGCAGGCCGGTGCGCGCGGCGAATTCCATGAGTTGCGCGTCCGCTTCCCGGACATATTCCACGCCGAAGCGGAACAGGCCGTAGAAGAGGAGGAACAGGCCGACGAGCAGGCCCGGCTTGTAACGCGCGCGCGTCTTCCAGAAAGCGAAGGCGAGGATCAGGAACAGGACGATCCCTTCGAGAGCGGCTTCGTAGAGCTGGCTCGGATGACGGGCGAAGGGGCCTCCGGTCGGGAAGATGATCGCCCAGGGCACGTCGGTTTCCTTGCCCCACAACTCCCCGTTCACGAAATTGGCGAGGCGGCCGAAGAACAGGCCGAAGGGCACGCAGCAGGCGACATAGTCATGGATGCGCAGCCAGTTCAGCTTTTCCTTCCACGCCATGTAGAGGATGCCGAGCGACACGCCGATGACGCCGCCGTGGAAGGACATGCCGCCATTCCACAATTTGAAGATGTCGAGCGGGTGCGCCAGGATTTCCGGCTGGTAGAAGAAGACATAGGCGAGCCGCCCGCCGATGATGATGCCCAGCGTCGCATAGAAGATCATGTCGTCCGCATGACGGCGCGCCAGCGGGGAACCGGGCTGAGCCACCAGCTTCAGCAGATACCAGTAGCCGATCAGAATGCCCGCCAGATAGGCCAGGCTGTACCATTTCAGCGTGAAGAAGCCGAGGTCGAGCGCGACGGGGCTGAGGCCCAGTTGGTCGAAACGGATGGCGCTGGCGGCGGTAGCGGCAAGGTCAAGGATCAAGTCGATGTTCCCCTGGGGAAATTGGGTTCTCGCCATAGAGCAGGTTGGGGGAGGTAGGAAGGGGGCTGGGCATGGAAATCAGGGCGATGCGATGGAATGGCGGAAAAGCGTGGGTTTGGCCCCGAAGTTCACAGTGTATGCGCGCGCGTGCCTGGGCGCGCGTGGGCGCGGGGCGTGATGTGTCGGACGTTTCAAAGAGGGCCTTGGGATAGGCCGGTCCGTGCGGAATAGGACAGGGTGAATTGCGCGCTGTTGGAGAAATAGGATGTTTTTCGAGGCGTCTGTGGCCCTTGGGTCACGCAGGGTCCCGAGCCGCGCCTTCAACGGGAGGCCGTATCCGCTTGCCCTTGGTCCGGCTGGTCAGGTGAAATTGGCGGCACAGGGCGCAGCGGTAGGGGCGCAGGACAATATCCGCCCGTTGGATCACCGCCCAAGCCTCTTCCTCGCTGCCATAGCGCGCCTTCTTGAGGCAAATGCCGAGTTTCGTGTGCATGGGTTCTTTCGAGCAAATTGCGGATATTCGTCGATGCATATACAAGCGGTTTGTTCGCGTGACTGGCGAGTTAGGTGGAGCACCACCGTGAAGCGCGAACGTGCCGCCGCTCGCCTGGGCATCCAGCAAGATGAGGTGTGCCCTATGCCCGATCCAATTGATATTCCTAACTGGCTGCGCATCGATGGGCGGCTGACCACGTCCGGGCAGCCGACCGAGGAGCAGCTTGTCGCGCTTCGCGATCTCGACGTCGAATATGTTATCAATTTGGCGCTGCACACCCATGAACGGGCGTTAAAGGATGAGGCGGGGAGCGTAACGGCTTTGGGTATGGCTTATGTGCATATTCCCGTTGAGTTCGATAATCCCACTGAAGATGACTTCGCTCGATTCTGCGATACGATGAAGGCGGCAGGGGATGCAATCGTCCATGTCCATTGCATCGTCAACGCGCGTGTTTCGGCCTTTCTATACCGGTATCGCCGTGATGTGCTGGGGTTGGACGAGAGAAGCGCTCGCGCGGTGATGGAGAGAGTTTGGCGACCGGGTGGAGTCTGGGCTGCCTTCATCGGAGATCATGCAGCGGTTGGTTTGCCTCATGGTCCGCCGCGTACCGCAGATTAGCCGCCAGTCTCAGACCTTCCTTCTCCCTTGAGGGAGAAGGATACGGAGCCTTGGCGACGAAGGAGCCTATGGCGGAGTTGGATGAGGGGGAGCGGGCCTGCGGCCCGCGCGATCTGGTGGATCGCATCCCCCTCTCCCAGCTACGACTAAGGCGGCAAGCCGCCAAGTCTGCGCAGCCCTCTCCCTCAAGGGAGAGGGGTCAGACAGTCCGCCATCTACCCATCCCAGTCGCAACAAAAAAAGCCGCCCGGTGAGGGGCGGCTTCCTTGTTCCATGTCGGAGAGATCAGGCCTCTTCGGCCGGGGCTTCTTCCGTCATCGCGGCGATTTCGCCCGGTTCGGCGTTCGGATCGTAATCCTCGGTGAAACCAGCCTCGTCCTTTTCGAACAGGTCGGCCATCACGTCGACGCCCTGCGCCTGAAGCTCAGCTTCTTCCGGCGAACGAGCGACGTTCACGGAGATGCTGACAGCGACTTCGGGGTGCAGCGCGACCTTGACGTCGAACACGCCCAGGGTCTTGATCGGGCGTTCCAGCACGACCATCGCCTTGGTGACGTTGGTGACGCCTTCGGCCTCCAGCGCTTCGATGACGTCACGGACGGCGACCGAACCGTAGAGGTGGCCGGCGTTGGACGACTGGCGGATCAGGACGACCTTCTTGCCGTTGACGCCTTCGGCAGCCTTTTCGGCGTCCGTGCGGCGGGCGGCGTTGTCAGCCTCGATCTTCGCGCGGTTGGCTTCGAAGACCTTCTTGTTGGCGTTGTTGGAGCGCAGCGCCTTCTTGTTGGGCAGCAGGAAGTTACGCGCGTAACCGTCCTTCACGGTGACTACGTCACCGATGGCGCCCAGCTTCTCGATCCGTTCGAGGAGAATGATTTCCATGAGT
>DASVOF010000164.1:0-4460 GCA_036383495.1 Sphingobium sp.
CGGCGCTTCCTGAAACCGTCGCGGCGCGATGGGCGCAGCAGTGGGGCGATGCGATGCCGGCGGCGGCAAGCTGCATCGTCTTGCCTCCCGGCGCGGCGCACAGGTCCAGCGCCGCGCGCCCCTCGCCCGCGCCCAGCAGCCGGGCAGGACAGGACGCCGCCAGGTCCTGCACCCACCACGCGCCCTCGGCGAAGCCGGGCAGTTCCGTGATGGAGGCATGTCCGGGCAAACGGACATGGCCCCGGCTCAGGCTTTCGCCGCCCAGCTTTTCGGCCCATATTTCCGTTTGATCGCCGTCGCGCAGGCTGACGTCGACGGGCGGGCGCGTCGCATAGGCCCGTGCGGCGGTCGCTGGCATGTCATCGCCCCATTGCTGCGCCCATCGCGCCGCCACAGCTTCGGGAAGCGCGGGCGGTTCAGGCAGCACGGGCGCGCCGCGCGTGACGGTGCTGAAGACGCCATGGACGAGCTTGCGGGGGCCGCCGTCGACCAGCGGCAGGGCGGTGGCGATGGCGGCGTGCGGCGCGGTGCCGAGCGCCAGCACCTGGATGAGCGCGATGCGCAGCACCATGCGCGCCTTGGCGTCGTCGGGAAGGCGCTGCTGGGTCGCGCCGTCGATCAGGGCGTCTAGGTCGGGCAGATGGCGCAGCGCCTCCGCCGCGATGGCGTGGACCAGCGCCCGGTCGGCAGGCGCAAGCCCCTGCGCCGCGCCATGCAGCGCCAGTTCCAGCGGATCGCCCCGCCGCAGCACCGCATCGAGCAGGCGCAGCGCGGCGCGACGTGTGGGGAGGCCGGGGATGTCTTCGGGGCGGGGGCGACGGGTCATAAGGGGCGACTAGGGCATTTCGCGTGAAGGCGAAAGCCGCCTCACCCACCGTTCGCAAACCGCTCACTTGCGTTCCACTCCCTGGCCGCCCAGATAGCAGGCGCGCCGTGAATATGGGATTGCCCCGGCGGCATCGCAATCGAAAGGCTTGAACCCATGGGAACATATAACGGCAAGCGCCCCGCGCATGTGAAGCCGCCCGCGCATCTTTCCAAAAGCCCGCCGGCGCCCCAGCCTGACCCGATCGACCAGCCGTCCCGTCATGACGAGGAACTCAGCCCCGTTCGCTATGGAGATTGGGAACGCAAGGGAATCGCTATCGATTTTTAAGCGGCGTCGAGTCGGGCGCATGTGCGCGCCGACTCGGTTCATCGTCGATTATGCACGGCTGCCGCTGGCCTGTGCCGCTGGTGCGAGCGGCCACCCCTGCGCCTCTAGCCTTTCCCCCTCCGATCCGTGCAGGATTCCACCGGGCAAAACGGAAAACAAGAAACCCGGGGGTGGGTCGTGAATCACATAGCCGAGATAAAAGTGAGAGCGGTGTCTGATTATGCGCCGGAGGACGCAGCGCTGCTTTGCGCTGTCGGTCGTCTGGTCTGCGCCTGGACCATGTTGGAGCAGAGCCTGGAGGCGAAGATCGCCATGATGCGGGAGGCGATGGGCGACGTGCGGACCGTCGGCGCCCGGACACGCCCGGCCATGGCGAAACTGATGGCTGAACTTCGGACCATGGTGGCGATGCGCGACCGTCGCGACGCCGGCGCGTTGACCGAAGTCGCGGCCATCGAGCGGGACATGCAGAGGATCGACCGGTTCCGGTCGCTCATCATCAGCGGCTTTCAGCAGCCCGCGCCCGGCGGCTTCACCTGTCGCGATGCGCGGAACAATCATACGCATGTCTCGCTTGATCACCTGGATACGGAGATCGCTTCGCTCGAAATGATAGCCCAGCGCCTGCTGGCTGTCTGAACGAGGTAAGCAATCTTCCACGCTTGATCTTTACCGCGCGGAGGGCGAAGCCTGTCCGCGCGCCTAGCGAGAATGGAGACTCATGCCCTACAAGCCAATTCGCAAAGCCGTTTTCCCTGTCGCGGGATTGGGAACGCGCTTCCTGCCGGCGACCAAGTCGGTGCCCAAGGAGCTGCTGCCCGTCGTCGACCGGCCGTTGATCCAATATGCGGTCGATGAAGCGCGCGAGGCGGGGATCGAGCAGATGATCTTCGTCACCGGTCGCGGCAAGGGCGCGATCGAGGATTATTTCGACATCGCCTATGAAAGCGAGGCGACCCAGCGCGAGCGCGGCAAGGACCTGTCGGCGCTGGACGGGACGCGGCTGGCGCCCGGCAATGCGGTGTTCCTGCGCCAGCAGGAGCCGCTGGGCCTGGGTCATGCCGTCTGGTGCGCGCGCGACATCGTGGGGGATGAGCCGTTCGCCATCCTTCTGCCGGATGAGTTCATGAAGGGCGCGCTTGGCCGGGGCTGCCTCAAGCAGATGGTCGACGCCTATAATCGGGTCGGCGGCAACCTCGTCTGCGCGCTGGAAGTGCCGATGGCCGAAACGCCGAGCTATGGCGTCATCGATCCGGGCAAGCGCGACGGCGCGCTGACGGAGATCAGGGGGCTGGTTGAAAAGCCTGCGCCGGGGACAGCGCCCTCCAACCTCATCCTGCCCGGACGCTACATTCTCCAGCCCGAGGTCATGAAGATCCTGGAGACCCAGGAAAAGGGCGCGGGCGGCGAAATCCAGCTGACCGACGCCATGGCCTCGATGATCGGCAAGCAGCCTTTCCACGGCGTCACCTTCGATGGTCGCCGTTTCGATTGCGGGTCCAAGGCCGGCTATATCGAGGCGAATCTGGCGCTGGCGCTCGAGCGCGAGGATCTGGGCGAGCAAATCCGCCGGTTCGCTATTGCGGAGCTGGCGGCGACGGAGGTCGCTGCGGCGGCTTGAGCGGGATGCTCCTTGAAAAAGGCGGTCTGGCAGGTGCGCCGGGCCGCCTTTTTTCGCGCCTCTGCGCCGACGGCTTTGGTGGATAGCGGACGGACAGCTTAAGGGAGGGCATAGCCCGATAGCGGCTATTTCGTGGTGACGGAAAACTCCGCTTGTGAAATTGTCGGACACTTTCGCAATCCGACAGTGTTTTTCGGACATCGAAATAAACGAACAGCGTCGCTTTGTTGGGCTTTCAAACTATGCACGATAAACATGTGATTGCCGACAGATCGCTTACGGCTACGCTGCTACGAGCATCACCAGACCGCAGGTTTATGGATTGCATTTCCTTGTGCATCCACAAGGCTGTTCGGAAGTTGACACGCGCCGAGGGCAGATTGTCTAATTTGCTTGATGAAGTCGATGTGCGGCAAGATTGCCCGACTTGCCTTCTTCTGAGGATTCAGAACGCCGACTTTCTTATTTAAATTTGCCCGAACTAATTTGATAGGCTCAAGGAGATCGGAATCGTTTGATATTACAACTGCGATATCAAAAAGGCCAAGGTGAGCATCATTCAAAAGATGCGTTGCGAGATTTACGTCCGAACCCTTCTCTTCTGTTTTTATTATCTGAACATACGGAGATTGGCCTGGGACCGGATTAGCGAGACGCGCAGTCACGACATGGGATAAATAGTGCCCGTATATAATACTAACTGTCGGAAGCGTCTCTATGGCGCGCAGATAGGCTTGTTGCCTGGCAGGCTGCTGCGGATCATTTGGCCTCGCACTTACTTTCGCTGTAAAATATTTTATGGAGGTGATAAAATTTTTCGGAAGATATGTCCGGCATAGGGCTTCCAAATCCAACCAGCGGTGCGGCGTTCCCTTCAACGATCCAAAATATAGGTTGAAGGCATCGATATAAACGCTTGTCCGCAGTTGTGCCCCGGCCATCTATAACTCCAGAAATGCAAAAGCCCCCTTTCGGGGGCTTCGCGCCTAACCGCCGAAGCGATCAGGGTGATATGGATGCAGGGCTTACGCCCGCGCCCACACGCCGAAGCGAGTGGGGTGATATGACTGCCATATGGTAGGTGTTGACGGTATCGTCAATAGTTATTTCCGCTCTGTCGGACACTCGCACCTTGGCTGCCCAGGTCAGCATTGCCCGAAAATCAGGTGTTTTCCGTCAGTGTCGGCTTTGAATCGCGACCTATGGTTGATTAAATGACTGGCCTTGGTCGCTTCTCGTCACCAACCTCCGTTCGCCCTGTGCTTGTCGAAGGGCGCTGCTGAGCCCAGGCGAGATTCCCCGCCCCACCACCTGTCGCCTCCACGCCACGCCTGGCGCAAAAAAAACTCCTACAGCCCAAATCTTCGCTGTCCTACATCCCTGCGACCTGCCTATTCCACCCCGGTCTTTGAAATGTCGAACCCTCAACTCACGCCGCCTACGCGCGCCTGCGCACGCGCGCGCATATGGTGTGAACTTCGGCGGAAAATGGCTGAACCGGCTGACATTCGGCCCCAACAAAAAGGCGACGCCCTTGTGAGCGCCGCCTCCCAAAATCCTGATGACGCGCGCCGTTAGAACGGCACTTCGTCGTCCAGGTCATTGTCGAAATTCGGCCCGCCCGCGCCGCCGCGCGCACCGCCCGAGGAGCGACCGCCGCCGCCGCCGCTGCCGCCGCCAAAG